>CAZKND010000009.1:8931-28970 GCA_964554215.1 Hadarchaeota archaeon (SeqCode)
CCACTATCGTAAATTTGGAACCCGACGAACAGATAAAGAAGGATGATATTTTAATCGTTCTAGAACCCGAAGGAGAACACTCGGATTTATGTGAGAAGTGCCAGGTTTAAAGGATGCCTTTTGAAACAACTTTGTTAGAAATTGGTATTGTATTCATAGCCATAGCGGTTGGAGGGGTTATTGCTTCTAAAACAGACCTATCTACAATCCCGATTTACATAATTTTAGGACTTTTTCTAGGAGAGCACGTATTGGGCAGAGTAGGCATTCCCTTCAGCGAAATAGCTTATATAGGGGAAAGTGGAGCAGGCAGTTTTATTGAGATAGGGGCCCAGATAGGGATTGTGTTCCTACTATTTTTCTTAGGCATGGAATTTAGCCTAAGACAGTTGTCGGAACACCGAAAAAGAATCTCAAAGGCGGGAATTCTTGACCTCGTAAATTTAGCTGTGGGAGCAATCTTAGGTTATGTCATTCTTGGAAACATTTTTGGGGCTATATTGATTGGAGGTATTGTATACATTTCTTCTAGTGCTATAATCACCAAATCTTTGATTGATTTAGGTTGGATCGCCGACGAAGAAAGTGGACCTATGTTGGGTATACTTGTATACGAAGATTTGTTCATAGCAATCTATCTTGCACTTATCTCGGCCTTATTTTTGGAAACAGGAGGAGTAGGAGGGGCATTTGGTTCTCTTTTGATATCGGGTGGCTTCATAGCTTTTCTCGTTGCATTAGTTTATTTTGGGACGGATATCTTCCAGAAGCTTGTGAGTGATGATTCTGACGAGTTTACTGTCCTACGTATAGTAGGGATGACTTTGCTTATTGCTGGTGCAGCTTTAGTAGCAGGGGTTAGTGAGGCTGTTGCAGCTTTTGTGGTAGGGCTAATTTTCAGCGAAACCGAGTATAGCGATAAAATTGAGAGGCTTATTGAGCCTATCAGATATGTTTTCTCCGCTTTGTTCTTCTTTTGGATAGGATGGACTACGGATCCGACTCTATTTGTTGAGGTCGTTCCGCTACTTTTGGTTGCTGTGATAGTGACTGGATTGGTCAAATACTTGACCTCTTACTATAGCGCGAGAAGATTTTACGGTCTCGATAAGATAAAATCCACTAGGGTGGGTTTAGGAATGATAACCCGTGGTGAGTTCTCTTTAGTGATAGCCAGTCTTGTAATATCGAGTGTTGGAGCCATCGAGTTTGGAGTTAATCCTCAGATAATAAACGCCTTCGCTGTGAGTTATGTCCTCGTTATGAGTATTATAGGAACGACACTTATGCACTATTCGGATTACTTTGAAAGGTTAACAAGTAATAATCCTGAAATATAGATAGAGAGGTTATTTTTGTTTAAGTTTAATCCAGAAGTGATTATTCATGAAGGAGAAAGAATTAGAAGAGATTCAAATACTCGATTCAGAGTTAATAGAGGTCCTCCGTAATCATAGAGGCATTGAAACTGTCAAAGATTTAGAGAAGGCCTCGGAGAGAGCTAAGATGGAAGGTTTCGATAAGATTGACAAGAGTCTTCAAGAGAAAATTTTGGTAAATATTGAAGTGGAGAAAAAACCTTCGTCTAAGAAACTTTTCGGAAGGATAGCTCCTGTTGTAAAAAAATTGATAGGTAGGCTAGAGCAGAGCGAGTATTATGAAAAGGTTGAGGCCGTTGGCGCTTTCAGGAGAAAGTGCCCAGATTTTGATGAGGTTGATCTAGCAGCTGTTTTGAGAAATAAACAGAGCGGTTTAGAGTACTTTAGTAACCTAGACTGTGTTGAGAAGGTCTTGGAAAAAGATGAGAGGAAAATATCCATCCTAAGAGAGGACGAATTGAAAGTAAATCTGTTTCTTGTTGAAGAGGAAGTCTATGGAACTACTTTGCTTAAACTAACAGGTTCGGACCAGCACTATGAAAAATTAAAAGAGGAGGCTAGTATGGAGGAGTTAACTATTGATTCTGATGGATTGTGGGATTCGAAAGGGAAAAAGATAGCCAGTGAGACGGAAGAAGAGGTTTACGAAAAGTTAGGGATGGATTTTGTACCGCCAGAGCTTAGAGAAGATGAAGGAGAGATTGAGGCGGCTAGAAAGGGTACTCTTCCAAATTTGGTTGACTTATCAGAGGTTAAAGGCGATCTTCAAGTTCATACTAATTTTAGTGATGGTGAAAATACGGTTGCGGAAATGGCGGAAAGAGGATTGAAGAACGGTCTGCAGTATTTGTTGATAACAGATCATGCTCATTATTTCAAAGAAGATGGAAAGTGGTCCAGAGAAAAACTGGAAAGGCAAGCTGAGGAGATTAAAGAGGTAAATGAAAAGTTAGATATTAGAGTTCTCCAAGGGATAGAGGCCGATCTCGAAAGAGAAGGATTAAATATTCCAGATTCTTGGATTGATGAAGTTGATATTCTTTGTGCGGGTATCCATGGGGACTATCAAGAGTTTACTCCGTATGTATTATCTTCTTTTGAAAGTTATCCTATCGATATATTTGTCCACCCATTCGACAGGACGCTTCCCGAAAACGGGCAAATAGGTTACGATTTGGATGAAGTGGTTTCCCAGGCAGAAAAGGAAGATATAGCAGTGGAAATAAGTTCTCAGCCGACTCGTTTAAACTTCGATTGGAAAAACGTGAAAGAAAATCGTGAGAATATTGATTACGTTATATCTACAGATGCACATTCATTGAATCAGATGGATTACCTCCCTTTCGGAGTCTCGCAGGCTAGGAAAGGATGGTGTGAGAAGTCAAACATCATAAACACTCTTCCCGTCGATGATTTGTTAGAATATTTTGATTCTTAGAAAGATGAGAAAGCGAATAGGCAATAAGAAAGGTGATTAGATTAGTTTAGAAGGGACTGAAAATTATTCTGAATTGAAAGAAATTATAGAGAATTGTAGCTGGCAGAAGTTTGAGAGGGTAGTGGGCGAAGTTTTTGAGTTACATAATTACGAGGTTAAAGTTAGCGAAGTGAGGACCTTTGAAAATAGCAAGAGACAGTACGATGTTATCGCGAAAAAAGACTATTCTATAATTGTTGATTGTAAGAAGTGGGATAATAAAAGACGCATCAAACATGCCTTAAGAAGTGCTGTTGAGGATCAGATAGAGAGGGTCAGGAAGTTAGAAAATTCTGAAAGAAAATATCCAATGATAGTTACGAGTAGTAATAGTCCCGTAAAGTTTCATAGAGAAGTGCCCGTTATCTCAATATCAAAACTAAACCAATTCTTGTCCAACTTTCAAGTCTACAAAGAAGAATTGCTATGTTTATAGGTAATCAAGTTTATCTCTCCACATCTAGATAGATTTTAGGAGAACTCTTTAATTCGATAAGAACACATCTTGTCTGGAGGAGTTCAATATGAGAATACATGGAAAAAAAGTTTGGGAAGCAATAACTGACCAGAAAGTTACAGTACTTGCGGCGAACACACGTGCAGAGCTTTCGATAGAACCGATTCTAGCGGCTACAGAAGAAGAGGATAGTGTTGTTGCCATAGAACTAGCGAAGACCGAAAGTTTTGATCCGTGCTATACAGGAATTTCTCCTGAAGAATTGAATGAACTCACCAAGGAGTATGCCGACGAAGTTGGAGATCCTATGTATTTCTTGCATGAGGACCATAATACATATGGACGAGGAGATGACCTCGACGAAGATATGAGAAAAGCGAAAGAGTTTAGAGATGAGGGTATAGAAAATGAGTACACATCCTTTAGTGTGGATGCTTCTTACATACCCCTACAGGAAAATCTAGAAGCAGCGAAGAAGTTGGCAGAACCTATAGTTGAAGAAGGACACGCTTTGGAAGCTGAGGTAGGAGAAGTAAAAGGCGATGAAGAGATTACCAAGCTCGGCGAAGCAGTTTACTTCATTGAAAAGCTTGACGAAGCGGACATACATCCTAACCTTCTAGCTATTTCTAACGGTTCTGTTCATGGCCATTACGGAGAGGGGACTTTGCCCCATATTCATCTCAGGAGAACTTACGATATAGCACAGACAATCAAGTCTTACGGCGTGAGTGGAGTTGCACAACACGGAACTTCAGGTACGCCAAATATCGTGATGGACCAGTTCCCCGATCACGAAATAAAGAAGGCGAACGTAGCAACTAACTTCCAAGACATTCTTTGGAAACATCTTCCTGAAGGATTGAAGGAAGATATGGAAGAATGGAAAGAAGAAAACGAGAAGTCTAGTGTGAAATATGGATTCAGTGAATTTAGAGATGAGATGATGGACATCAGTGAAGAAAACAAAGAAGCGATATATGACGAGACGTTCGAAAGGACCAGAGAAATCATAAGATTGTTCAACGCTGAAGGACTAGCGAAAAAATTTAGATAAAAGCTTCCTTCCTTTCTATTTTTTTTATTTTATGAGAGTAAGATTTTGGTATAGTCATCTAGTCATCAATCTTTCAATGATTCGGCCACTTTGGCTACTCTTTTACCTAGATTTTCCGCGACCTCTAGCTCTTTTTCGTCTGGTTCTCTTGAATTATCTGTGTCTGCTAGAGTTCCTGGGCCGTAGGGGGAACCTCCAATACTTTCGACTGTTTTAAGTTGAGGGTTTTGATTGTATGGTGTTCCTACAATTATCATCCCATGATGGATTAATGGGATCATTGAAGTGACGAGAGTGGTTTCTTGACCACCATGTATTGTGGAAGTCGATGTGAACAATCCTGCAGGTTTCCCTTCTAATGCTCCTTCTAACCATAATCCACCTGTAGTGTCTAAGAATTGTTTCATTTGGGCGGACATGTTTCCGAACCTTGTTGGAGTTCCCCAACAGATTCCATCGGCCCATTTGAGGTCCTCGTGATTGGCTTCTTTAATTGAGCTTTGCTTTTCCAAATTCTTTTGATATGATTCGTCATCTTCCATTTCTTTTTTAGTCTCTTCGATTTCTGGAATTTTTCTGATTCTGGTCTCAGTTTTGTCTAATGAATTTGCTCCTTTTTTCACTGATTTGGCCATTTTAAAGGTATGACCGTATGAAGAATAGTAAATTACCAAAATATTTGTAGTAATTATCTCACCACCGGTTTGGTTCGCGGGTGTATTGTTATCTCTAAGTTCAATCCTTTTTTTATCCTCTTGTTTTGATTGAGAGGTAATCTCCTGTTCTTAAATCATAAAAGTGCGGATTTTATTATTAGATTGGTTTAGAATGAGTAAGGATTCGATTAAGATAGGGTTATTGGTTGGAGTTTTACTGGCATTCGCTGCTGTAGGTGTCCCTTATCTCTTTTTGAAAAATATTGAGAGTTTTTATGGAAGTTATATCTATTGGATTGTTCTAACATTTTTGACGATGATTGTTATCTGGTGGAGGGTTTCTAAGTGGGGTGAGGAGAGTTGAACTCGCTTTACATCTTCTTAGCTATTGGAATTTGGGCGTTTTTTGGAATAATAATAGCAAATAAAGCTCGGAAAAAGCTTGGTGGTGGTGTATCCGAGTTTTACATAGGTGGTAGGAAAGCAGGAGGTTTTGTTTCTGCGCTGACTTACGCAGCCACAACCTTCAGTGCTTTTATGATGGTCGGCCTCGTAGGCCTGGTTTTTGACTCCGGCGTTGTGGCTATGGGGTTTGAACTTATCTACATTTTGTCGACGGTTGTTCTCCTCTTCGTTTTTGCTCCTCGATTCTGGGTTGCAAGTAAAGAATACGGTTATTCCACCCCTCCTGATCTCTTAGCGGATAGGTTTGGGGATAAAAGAGTTGGAGTTATATCTGCCGGTCTATCCATGATTTGGTTAATACCTTATGCTTCTGCGCAACTGATGGGCATAGGTGTATTGTTTTCGATATTTACCGGGGGGACTATTTCTTACATGACAGGAGTCCTTTTGATGGCTGTATTCAGTGGCGTGGCCGCCGTTTTAGCAGGTTTCAAATCGGTTTCCTGGACCGACGCATTTCAAGGGATGACGATGCTGATAGCGAGTTTGATTTTACTTTTCTTTGTATTCAACCATTTCTATGGAGGAACAATTCAGTTTTTCTCGACTATATCGATGGAATCTCCGGATTTGCTTTCGATAAATTGGGATATACAACGGTTTATAGGTATGACGCTTCCCTGGGCATTTTTTGCTGTGAGTAATCCTCAAGTTTCTCAAAGACTTTTCGTTTCGAAAAATATCAAGAGCATTAAGAGAATGATTGTTGGGTTTTCCATATTTGCACTGATTTATACTATCGTGACCACCTTGTTTGGATTCTCAATAAGCAATTTGATTGGTCAAGGAGTTCTTAGTGGTTCAATAGGTGTAGCGGATGAAGCCATGCCTCTCCTCTTGAATAATGTTCCCATCATCTTGGCATTGATAACATTTACAGGCATTTTTGCTGCTGCCACCTCCACTCTTGGGTCTCTGATTCTGACATTGAGTTCTTTAGGCACTGAGAACATAGTCAAGCCGTTGAAACCTGAATTTTCTGAAGAGAAGAGGGTGAAGATAGGACGTATAATAATTTTAATACTGCTAGCGGCTTGTGTGCTTTTTGCTATTGGGAGATTTGACCTCATAGCAATAGTGTCGGTCTGGGCCTCCGGAGGGCTTTTAGTCGCGGTGCCTTCATTCTTCGCAGCGTTTTTCTGGAAAGATGCTACCGCCGAAGGTGTGATTTGGAGCATACTCGTAGCAGGAGTGCTGACCGGGGCGTTGTACTTCTCAGGTTTCAACCCTCTAGGAATCTGGCCACCGGTTTGGGGCCTCTTGACCTCTATCATCACTCTTGTCGGAGTTAGCAGATTCACTCAGTCAGATGGGAAAGGGTCTGAATTCGTAGAAAGAGTTCGGGAAGAGATGGAGAGTTATAATTTCAAATAGTTTACAGGCCTGATTCTTCAGACCTATTTTCGTCTATCTAAGAACTGCTTTACCACGGAAAAGACGTTCTTCAACCTACTCTTTGTCTCACTCCCGTAGATGATCTCCAGACTCTTATCCACCATGCCCTTAAGATTTTTAGAATAAGGGAACCACCAAGTATCCTTAACACGGCATCCCTTAGGAATCAAACTACCTTTAGCCGTGTGGATATGTTTTGTCTCGGTAACGTTCTCAATACCCCACCTGCCGTGGGACCTCCCATGGCCGCTGTTCTTCATTCCACCCCAAGGAGTCGCGTTCAATCCGTAGGTATAAGCATGCTCGTTCATCATCACGGTCCCAGCATCTATCTCATGGGCCAACCTTTCTCCGCGCTCCAAATCTTCAGTCCAAACACTCGCCGTCAAACCATACTCAGTATCATTAGCCATCTCAATTGCTTCCTCCTCACCTGCGACACGTACCAAAGGTAGGACCGGGCCGAAAGTCTCCTCGTTCAGCACGGGCATTTCGGGAGAGACGTTCTCCAAAACTGTCGGTTCGAAGAAATAACCAGATTCGTCCTCCAACTCCTCTCCACCGGTTAGAACATTTGCACCCATATCGACAGATTCTTTAGTTTGCCTCTTTATCTTTTCCAGACCATTTTCATCTATCAGAGGCCCCATGTCGTAATCTCCGTCCGTTCCATACCCGACTCTCAGAGAGTTGACTTTCTCAACAACCAGTTCTTTGAACTCGTCCCACACTGCTTCTTCGACAAAGACCCTCTTTATCGCTGCACATGTTTGGCCGGCGTTCACGAAACGGGCCCAGACTATGCCGGCCGAGGCTAGCTCTAAGTCTGCGTCCTCGAGCACTATTGCAGGGTCGGATCCGCCAAGTTCTAGATGGATGGATTTGTTGTCGGAGGAAGCTATCTTTTTGATGCTTTCCCCCACCTTGGTACTCCCTGTGAAGCTGATGTGGTCGATATCCGATTCTACCAGAGCTTTTCCCGTTGTGTCTCCCCAGCCGGGGACTACATGGATTACATCTTCTGGAACTCCTGCTTTTTCTAGGAGTTTTGCCAGCTTTATTCCGGTCAGTGAAGTCTGCTCGGCTGGTTTTAGAATGACGCTGTTCCCTGCGAATAGGGATGAGACTATTTCGGATCCAGGAATTCCGAGAGGATAGTTCCAAGGTGTTATCAGTCCGACCACTCCTATCGGTTCTCTATAAATCTTGCTTTTCCTGTTGGCGAATTCGGCATAACCGAGTGGTATCTCTTCATGGAGGAGTTCTTCTCTTTTTTCTTCGATGAACCGTATTGCGTCAAGAACCGGGGTTATATCCGTCAGCATTGCTTCGGGTCTTGGTTTTCCGGTTTCCTTAGATACTAGGGTCGAAATCTCGTCTTTTTCTTTTAGTAAGATGTCTTTGAATTTTTGAAGAATTTTTATTCTTTCTTGGACAGGTTTCTTTTCCCATCTCTTTTGCCCTTTCTTTGCCTGTTTTACTGTATCTTTCACTTTTTCAGAGGGTACTGACTCTATTTCTTTATTTATCTCTAAAGTGGCAGGATTTTCGGAAATAATTTTATTGGATTGATCATTTTCTTTGTTTTCAGAATATGACATGAATAGTTTCATGCTAAATGTATTCATTAAATATTCTTATAACTTCGTGAATTTTTTATTGGAGTTTTAATTCCTTGAATAACATTACAACCGTTATTGTTTTAAATAGGAAGAATAAATCGATTGTAGGTATCATGTCAGGGGTAAAACACCAGGAAGAAGAAGAGGTTGAATTAAAATATGGAGTCATTTTGGCTCTAATTAGCGTGGTTATGATTGCTGGGGCTTTTTTGCTTTGGAGTTTGTTTGAAGGCGAAAGATACTTTGCTCTACAAATTTGGTATTACGCTCCGCTGGCTTTTACAGGAGGTTTCATAGCTCTTCTTGGTTCTTTTGTACACTTGAGAGTTTACAGATTCAGTGTAATCCAAAAATATAGACCATTCACGGATGGTGTAGTTGGGATGATTGGGTCTTTGATAGTATTGGTGGCTGTGTTGTACTTCTTATTTACGATTCCTGAGGGACACAAGCCAGCTTATGGATTAGTAATTACTTTGGCGGGTGCACTTGGAGGGGTGCTTGCTAGTGCAGGTGTGTTCAAGAAGAGTTCTCCGAGGATACCCAAAGGATATTCCGACGAAGATGTTTCTCCAAGACTTGGAGAATAATCTGGAGATATTGAAAAGAAAGTAAAATAGGAAAATATTTCTGAAATATCTTCTTAAAATTATTAGCGAAGCAATATTTTTACCGATAGAAATGTCAGTTAAACATTGAGCGGGGGTACCCAAGTGGTCAAAGGGGCTAGATCTCTCCGAAAATCGGAGGGAGGCCAAGCTTAGGACCTAGTGGAATAGTCCTTCCAGGGTTCGAACCCCTGCCCCCGCATATACATCTTAGTTCGATAAATTCCTTGCTTATCCGAGAAAAAATTAGAGGAAGATTAGTGATTTATTCAGCCGGACGAGAGAGATTTTTTGTGGTAAGTAAAATTTTTGAATAATTGATTTTGCAGCTTTTCCCCGACGGAATGTTTAAATGCTTTTCATGATTAGAATCTAATGGGGATTTGTGATTAACAGTAAGATTTTTTCTTTCGTTTCGATAGGTTTCCTATTAGTTTTTGTTCTGTTGATTCCAATTTCTGAAGCACAGTTTAGTGAAAACTCTCCATGGTCATCGTTTGGTTGTGATCAGAAGAATACTGGACTTAGCCCGTACGATACGAGCCATGTAGACAATTCGGTGAAGTGGAGTTTTGAAACAGGTGGGGATGTGGATTCTTCTCCGGTGATTAGTGGGGATGGTACAATCTATGTAGGATCTGATGATAATAATTTGTATGCGGTGGATTCAGAGGAAGGTTCGAAAAAGTGGAGTTTTGAGACGGATGGGCAAGTTTCTTTTTCTCCGGCTTTTGGTGGTGATGAAACAATATGCGTAGGTTCTATGGACAATAATTTGTATGCCTTGAATTCAGAGAATGGCGCGGTGAAGTGGAACTTTGAAACAGATGATTGGGTTCGTTCTTCTCCGGTGATTGATGATGGAACGATCTATGCGGGGTCTTGGGATGGCAATTTGTATGCTTTGAATTCGGAGAATTGTACAGTTAAGTGGAGTTTTGAGATGGGGTGGGCTGGAGATTTTTCTTCTCCGGCAGTCGGTGATGATGGAACCGTCTATGTAGGTTCTATGGATGGTAATTTGCATGCGTTGAATCCGGAGGATGGTTCGGTGAAGTGGAGTTTTGAAACAGGTTATTATGTGCATTCTATTCCGGTGATTGATGATGGGACAATTTATGTTGGTTCTATGGATGGTAATTTGTATGCGGTGGATTCAGAGGATGGTTCTGAGAAGTGGAGTTCTGAATTAGGTGATTACGTGTATTCTATTCCTGCGATTGGTGATGATGGAACAATCTATGTAGGGTCTGATGATAATAGTTTGTATGCGTTGTGTCCAGAGGATGGTTCGGTAAAGTGGAGTTTTGAGACAGATGGTTGGGTTCGTTCTTCGCCTGCGATTGGTGATGATGGAACAATCTATGTAGGGTCTTGTGATAATAATGTGTATGCTTTGAATCCGGATGGTTCAAAGAAATGGAGTTTTGAAACAGGTGGATCTGTATGGTCTTCTCCAGCAATTGGTGAGGATGGAACGGTCTACGTGGGGTCTGATGATGACTATTTGTATGCGTTTGGAGGTAATGAAAATGAATTAGATAGTGTTGATGTAAGTATGGGTGATGTTTCGGAGTCTAAACCCTCATACAATGGAGCCCCACTATTTACTTTGATTGGTATTGGGGTTGGAATAATATTTGTTATTTTTGTGTTATTATTTTCTAGAAGGTAGGAATTAGTAGAAGAAGGTAGTTGATCGGTCTGATAGTTCTTCTTTTTTGGTTGAGTTACTTTGGACTTTTTCTGGATGTATGATATTATTTATCGTTCTAATTGTAAATCGAGCCTGTTAAGATGGTCCATCATATCTCTCTTAAAAATCTAAATATCCTCTGGTGTTAAAAATATTCTTGGTTAAGGACTTTTTCAAATCTTGAACTTCAGAGGACAATTATCAAAACAATCTCCGCAACCGACACAGCTATCCTCTATTACAATCTTTCCATCATTAAAATGAATTGCAGATTGTGAACAAATAGCCTGACAAGATTTACATCCTACACATTCTTGAGCTTTCTTCAATGCCAGAAGTCCTTCTTTCCTTTGTGACATGTTTCCTTCTATTGCGTTTTTACTCAACTTCAAACCGTCGCTGAATTTGAAAATTTTGTTTCCCTTTTCGTCCTCATCTACTTCATATTCTCCAAGAATTGGAGCAACGCGTTCAAACTCCTCCAAAGAGAAATTTCCCTCTAAAATCCAACGATCTTTACCATGCTTTTTCACAGATATCTCTTCTTCATATCTCTTAAACTCCAAATCAGATGGATCCAGTCCGAGTTTATTAACTAAATCCTTTTGGCTCGAAGGTAAATTTTCCCAACGCCAGAATCCATATTCGATCCACTCTTCAGGTAGACCTCTTCTTTGTGCAAAATCATCCAAACGGGTTCTAAATTTCTTCCATAAATCAGGGTGATTTTCTTTCAGCGTTTCTAACTCTGCCAAACTTGAGGAGGGGCAAACCCAGCATCCTATACGTTCCAGTTTGTCGTAAAGTTCATTATGTGGGAGGTCATTTTGATATATATAGAGCCAAACCTCTAATGATCTCCAGTTTTGAATAGGCATCCCACTAATTTGCCCTGGAACCCAAGGATTTTTTGAGACACGGTCCCTTTTACTTCGGTTGTCTGATTCAAATTTACGACCTCCACCAAACGTCAATACTTTTTCTTCGCTGCCATCATATTTTTCATCGATATAATTGCCAATCGGTCCCAATTTACAGGTTTTACAACACCATCGATAGTCTTTTCCAGGCGGTCCAAAGTCTTCGATATTATCCCAGAAAGGGTCATCGCCCTCCGCAATCTCCACTTCTTTCTCCATCTCTTGTTCCAGTTCGTGAATATATTCAGTAGTTTCTGGAAATTCTATACCTGTATCATTGTAAAGTATATCATATTCCGATTCATTCAATGCTTTTCTGACCAGCAAAAGTACAGCTAAGCTGTCCTTCCCCCCCGAAAAGGATACGCAGACGGGAAGATTTTTTTTCTCTTTTGTTTCTCTGATGAAATTTATGGCTTCCTTCTCAATTTCTTTCAGGTGGTCTTCGTTAGCTTCAATGACATCATCCCACGCTCCGGATTTTTCCGGATTTTTGTAATCGACTTTCTTTTGTCCTCTAGTACTAACCGAAGTTCCATAATCTTTCTCCACCATCTCTCGGCCATTCATCTTGGCTAAACCGGTCCCTAAAACTTTAGAGGGGTCTCTTTCCCCTTCTTCGACCACGATGCATTCATCTCCAGGAGTTATTTCAGGGTCGGCATCAGTTACACCTGGAGATAAGGCATTGGCTCCATCTTTAAGATATTCAGAAGCACTTTCGTGCATTTCAACTATCTTTTTGTCGGTTCCTAGTAGGTAAATTCGAATAGCTCCCTCCATATTCAGGACCAATCTCCATTTTTTCTCCTCAGGTTCGAATCTTATTTGACCTAAGATCATTCCGTCTACAACGAGTTCATACGCATCGTCAACTCCGGGTACGGGATTCATGAGTTTTACCTGATTTTTTGGAAAAAATTTGCCACCGTCTATTCCAAAATTTTCCTCAACTACATCTCTTACTAAGTCCTCTCTAAAGGAAGGTCCTACATCTCCAGGGGGAGTAAGTTCGATTTTCTCTGCAGAATCTCCGCATTTTCCGCATTGGTCCTTAAAAATAGGAACATTGCAATTCTCACACCAGTTAATATCAAACCTACCATAAATTACTGGACCATCATTCATTTTAACACTCTATATAATTATCTTTCAAATCACCCATCTTACTTTTGATGTCTAAAAAGGTTAGGAGCAGTTTTCTAATTGAGAAGAAAAGGATATTATTCATTCGCTCGATAAATGATTGGAAAGGTAGAAATAAGATGGTTAGATTTGTCAATCCCGGTTTTCACGAAAATTGCAGTCTGAATATCTTTCTGAAAGGATCAGGTGGCGGATCATCCGAAAGGATTGAAGAACATGAGGTAAAACCTTGCAAGTCAGAGAAGGGTGAATATCTAATTGAATCTAATTTAGTGAAACGTTTAGGTGTTGATGGTTTGGACGAGGAGACTCTAGAGTTTATTCTTGATTCAAACTCAAAGAGATTTCTGGATATGAATAACAGTGAAGATTTAGGAGTTTTTGATATTGATTGGGAACGACATAAAATAAAAATCTACAGTTCAGGGAAAGTAGAGGTTCGACAAGGAACGAGTAAGGAGAAAATGAAAAAAATTCTCGAAAATATTGAAAAGTTAATAATAGTCTCTTTAAGGTGTGAAAATTGCAACCAAATCTTGCTTGATTGTATAGGCAGAAAATGTTCGGATTGTTCTGATGATTCATATTCCAGTGAAATTGAATTGGATGATTATTTTCGTCCGCTGATAAAAAAGTCACTAGAAAATCTTATAGATGGTTACGAGAATTTGCCCGAATTCGGTTATAATTCAAGTTATCTTAAAAATGATATCAATATAGATGAATCAATGGACATGTTTCGGGATGCTTTTAGAGCAGCTTCAAACCTTATAATTAACTCAAATGAAAAGGAGATTATTCTTATTGGTTGGTCAATTCAAAGCTTAATTTTCGATAATTTTAGACTTTTGAAACATTTCAATTCTTTTTCGGAAGAAGGCATCTCAGGTAATGATACAATGAAAGATATTTTGGAAAAAAGCTTATCAATTAACGAAAGAATGGCTTTGCTGCATGAGGGTTCTGAAGTTAGAATTCAAGATTTAATAAGAAGTTCTAAAGAATTGGAGGAAGATTGGAATAACTTTCAGAGAAGTTCAGATATGCAGAAGTTCAAAGGTGAATTTAATTTTGTAGAGGATATGATTTCCAGTAATATATCCCAATTAAACACTCTGAAGAGAGTTTATTTTTGAGCGAATACTGCTTATAGAGTATCAGATATCGTAAATACTTTATTAATAAAAGAGAAATTGTAGATGAGACTATGCCAAGAAAGAAAATAGAAGATTTTTGTGATGAGTGCAGGGAAAAGAAAGAATTAAGATATGTAGAGAAGGACCAGGAATACCTTGTTTATGAGTGTCCTACTTGTGATTCAACTTATCGGTTTTTGCCTGATGAGATTGGGGAAGAGCTCTAATTTCTATTGAATTAAGATGAAAGAATCTTCTAAATCGGATGAAAATACTAGATGCGATCTATGCAGCGATGAAAATGCTCTCCTTTATCCTGTAAAAAAAGAGGATGGAGAAGAGTATAAATTATGTAAAGATTGTTTGAAAATTGTCCATGATTCTTACGTCAAATTAAAGTAATTGACTCACGTTTCTGTTGTGGAATTAGTTCTTCACCTTCTTGATTGAGGCATATCAAAAGTTGATTTGTTACCTTGGGATTCCAGAAAATATTATTTTCTCCACTCGATGTTTCCTTCTAATTCTTCGCCGCAAGGTGGACAAATCCAAGCTACGAATTCTCCCTTGTCCTTCTTTTTGGTGAGGCGCAGTCTTCCTTTTGAAGATTGTTCAAACGTATTATCGCAGCCTTTTACATCACATTCTTTTTCTTTATCAGACATTTTCTACGTTTTTGTTTTACATAGATAATAATTCCTTGGTTCGATTTCTAAAATTAAACTTATAGTTAGTTAGTAATTCTACATCTCCGATAGTTGCTAAGAATGGATTTGACCAAAAAGAAAGATGCTGAATGTGGAAATTTTTCCTCTAAGCAGAAAATTTTTGTTGGTTCTATCTAATGTTTTATGTGTTGATTGGGGAGATGGAACATGGATAGTAAAAAATATCTAGAGGATGTAAATAGGGTCGATATTTCTCAAATGCCCCAATTGAGTAATATCTCTGGACATGAAAGAAGCGAAGGAGTAAATTGGGAGATGGTTGACCTCCCAAAACCATGTGTAGATGGGACTGGTTCTCCCACATTTTTCATGATAAGTAAGGGCGATCCGGATAAATTACTGATATATTTGGAAGGTGGGGGAGGTGGAACAGATTGGATTTCAACCAAATTTAAAACGTTCACTTTAAGCCCTAAAAGAGAAATTTCATCTTTAATATCTCAAATGGGAATTTTTGATTTAACAGATAAGGACAATCCTTTTCGAGACTGGACCATAGTTTTCGTACCTTACGGCACTGGCGATTTACATACAGGAAATCGGGTTGTTAAATATGACAGTATATTTCCATTCCATGAGAAGAAGGTTTACCATACAGGATTTGTGAATTTTAATACTTTAATGAGATGGATAGCATCTCAAAACAATTATGATGAAGTAGTTTTATCCGGTTCGAGCGCTGGGGGATATGGAGTAGGTCTAAACTTTTTCAGAGCTAATGAGTTGCTTGATTGTCCGTTGACAGTGATCAGTGATGCAGGTCCAGATATTATTTCCTTTCAAAATTCAGGTTTTTCATTGGAAAGAACAAACCTCTCTTGGGGTTTTTTGGATAACATTCCTAGAGAAGCAAGAGAGTATGTTGAAAAAGCGGGAGACCCTATTTATCTCCTCAATTGGGCTTTTTCAAGAGATGAATTTTCTGATATGAAGTATGGAATAATGGCAGATTTAAGAGATATGTTGTTATCTACGGTTTATATGAAAATAGGTCCTAGTAATTACCGAGATAGGCTTTTGGATGTCTTTGAAGACCTGAAAAAATCACATCCTGATCGGATTTTTCGATTCTTTAAAGACCACCACCTACACACTTTCATGCAGTATAAGAGATTTTATACAAGTGCAATAGATGGAATTTCTGCATGTAAATGGACTGATTTATTGATTAATGATGATCCGGTCGACCTTGTTGAAAGTTGAGAAAGAATTATTATGAGTTAATGGGGTAGAATTTTATTATTTCGTAGATAATGTTTACAAGGACTATTTATGGGGGACGATGAGAAAAATTCGGGAGACGGCATGTCTCATGAAATGATGCTGAAGGACTTTAGAAAAAGGTTCATAATTTCCATTATAGTTACAGTTCCCATACTCCTTTTCTCCCCTACGATTCAAAACTGGATAGGATACGAAATAGGATTTATAGGTCGAAATTATCTAATCTTAGCTCTTTCCACCTTCATCTATTTCTACGGTGGATGGCCGTTTCTCAAAGGTACGTATTCGGAATTGAAGGATAGAACTCCAGGAATGATGACCCTCATTAGCGTGGCTATCTCAGTGGCTTATTTTTATAGTGGGGCCATGGTTCTTGGACCTGGTTCTAACTTTTTCTTCTGGGAACTTGCTACTCTGATAGATGTAATGTTGGCCGGACATTGGATTGAAATGCGGTCAGTGATGTCTGCTTCCAGCTCTTTGGAAGAGTTGGCAAAACTGATGCCGTCCGAAGCTCATCTCATTGAGGAAGATGGTGAAACTAGAGATGTGGAGATCAAACAACTTTCCGTGGGCGACCACATCACTGTAAAGCCAGGTGAGAAAATTCCCGCTGATGGAGATGTTGTTGAAGGTAGTAGTTACGTGGATGAGTCCATGCTTACTGGGGAGTCCGAACCGATATCTAAAAGCAGTGGGGATGAGGTGATTGGAGGATCTGTGAATGGTGATGGTTCTCTAGAAGTGGAAATCAAGAGCGCCGGTGAAGATTCTTACTTGTCAGAGGTTATCAATCTGGTTGAGGAGGCTCAAGGTTCTAAATCTAAGTCTCAGAGAATGGCTGACAGAGCTGCGTTTTATCTTACGATAATAGCTCTAACAGCGGGGACATTGACATTTTTAGCCTGGTTTTTATTTACCGGTGAGGGCCTATCATTTGCTATCGAGAGAATGGCTACGGTTATGGTAATCACCTGTCCACATGCTTTAGGTTTGGCAATACCGCTCGTTACGGCGATTTCGACCACTCTCTCTGCAAAGAATGGTTTGTTAATTCAAAACCGGACGGCTTTTGAAAATTCGGGTAACGTCACGACTGTTGTTTTCGATAAAACTGGAACTTTGACAAAGGGAGTTTTCGAAGTCAGCTCTATAAGATCTGTCCAAGAGTACGATGAGGAAGAAGTTTTGACACTTTCCGCTTCGTTAGAACAGAAATCTGAACATCCAGTTGGAAAAGGGATAATTGACAAGGCTGAGGAAGAAGATATAGAGATTCTCTCCGTTTCTGATTTTCATGCTATAGAAGGAAAGGGTATAGAAGGGGAAGTGAAGGGAGAGAATGTTAAGGTTGTAGGTCCGAATTATCTGGTTGAAGAAAATATTGAAGTTCCTGAAATGTTGGAAACCGCTGAATCTGCAACGGTAGTTTATCTTCTGGTGGAAGGAGAACTTGTAGGGTCTTTAAGTTTATCTGATAGTATTCGAGAAGATTCTTTTGAAGCTATAGAAAAGCTGCAGGAAGAGGGCATAAGTTGTTGGATGCTCACGGGTGACAATGAAAAGACAGCTAAAGCTGTTTCCGAAAAGTTGAATCTCGATGGATATTTTGCTGAAGTTTTACCTCATGAAAAGCAGGAAAAGATTAAGGAACTTCAAGAGGAAGGAGAGGTCGTGGCTATGACGGGGGATGGGGTTAATGATGCTCCAGCACTGGCCCAGGCAGACGTTGGAATCGCGATAGGTTCAGGAACTGACGTTGCGGCAGAAACTGCTGACATTATTTTGGTAGATAGTAACCCTAGCGATGTGAAAAAGCTTCTACTATTTGGAAAGGCTACTCATAAGAAGATGGTTCAGAACTTGTTTTGGGCGACTGGATATAACGCATTTGCGATACCTTTGGCTGCAGGTGTCCTGGCTGGTTACGGTATTATTTTACCTCCAGCGATAGGAGCGCTTTTGATGTCAATGAGTACTGTAATAGTTGCTATAAATGCTAAACTTTTGAGCATTTGATTTTGTAGAAAGTTTGAATTCTAACAGGTTCTTAAAAATTTCAAAAAAAGTAAATACGTTATGTAATATCTCGCCGGTCGAAGTAGAAAATCGCTAAAGTCAGAGCGACCAGTGTTATGATCGTTAGCAATATTGGATGTGTTGCAGTCATCTCGCCTTTTGTAAGTAACTCTGAAGGGTCGAAATAGTTGACCAATGAGATGATACTTATATTCTCATAGTCCGGTGTAAGTTGACTGATTGATTCTATTAGGTACATCCCTACAACTACTGCCATCCCCATGATGCTTGCTTTCATCTTTTTGTTCAATATAGTGGAGATGAGTATACTGATACTTGCTATAGAGAGAAAATACGGTATTGACCATAGATGGGTCAAGAAGAGGTTCGTGAGATTAATTGTCTCCCCTATCAATGTGGACACACCGTAAACGGATCCCATTGTGGCGAAAGTAATCAAGAGAACGAATGGGATTATACCTATGAACTTTTCTAAGACGACTTGTTTTCTCGATATCGGGTTGGACAATAAAAGATCTACAGTGCCTCCCTCTATCTCTTCAGCTATAAGAGACCCTGCAATATAGGCTATTAAAACTGGAAGTATGAGAATCCAAAATATCTGATAAAGTTCCATGTTCAAATAGCCAGTGAAAGAATCTATGTACCCAATTCCTCTGATGAACTGCAAGGGCATGTCGGCGAATTGGCTCAACATGTCTTCGAATGAGGGATATATACCTACATATAGCGCTGCAAACCCTACAAATATGAGTGTTATCAGAAGTGTAGATTTCCATTTGTTCTTGACAGTTTCTTTAGCTATACTGAGGTTAAGACCTTTCATTTTCCCCCTCCTCTTCGTAATAATGCATGAAAACATCTTCAAGACTGAATTTTTTTATCTCGAGGTCGATGACCGAATAGTTGGATAATTTTTTTACCCACTTATCAATATCATCAGTAGCAACAAATCGTATCCACCCGTCTTCTGCCTCCATATCTTCAGGCCCGTCAAACTCTTCGATACTTTCTTCGATTTTTGCTTTGACGATCTTCCCTCGTTTCTCCTTCAATGTTTCAACCTCTTCTAAAGCAACCAACTCTCCGTTTCGAATAATTCCAGCCCTATCGCATACTTTTTCAACTTCGCTAAGGATATGGGACGAAAAGAACATAGTTCGGCCCTTTTCTTTTTCCTCTTTCAAAAAATCGTAGAACTTTTTCTGCACTAAAGGATCTAAGCCTGAAGTAGGTTCATCCATGATGACGAGTTTGGGGTCGTGCATAAATGCTTGTATTATCCCTAATTTTTGTTTCATGCCGCTGGAATATCCTTCTATTTTTTTATCTAGAGGAAGATCAAATATTTTCAAAAGGGTTTTCAACATAGGTGATGATGAATTTCTTAGAGATTCGAAATAGTTCAAAAACTCTTTACCCGTCATTGATTCGTATAGGTTCAAGTCACCTGGAATATATCCTATATCACGCTTCAACTCCACAACGTTTTCCCCTACCTCTTCACCGAAGATACGGGCTCCCCCCTTCGTAGGCTTCAAAAAACCCAATAAAGTTCGGATTGTCGTGGTCTTTCCAGCTCCATTAGGGCCTAAAAAACCGAATATTTCCCCCTTCTTCACTTCGAAACTGAGATTTTCAGTTCCCCTAGTCTCCCCATAGTATTTTGTTAAATCTTCAAGTTCGATAATCCCCACTGTATCACCAATATTACTATTCTATCTAATTGAAAAAGAGTTCTGATTAGCTTTTTTGAATTAACTAATCAGCTAATCGCTTTTCCCCTTCAAGTTCTCTAATATCCGTTACATCTTGAGTAATTTCTACAGTGCCCAAGTAGTTTTCTTTTTCATCCCTTACTGGGAAATATCGTATATGTACAAATCTTCCCTTCATCTGTATCCAAAATTCTGCCTTTTCCTTTTCACCATTTTTGAATTCTTCAAGTATCTTCTCAACCTTCTCTACACTCTTTGGAGGGTGGCAGTTTTTAACCGGCCTTCCCAATATGGACTTCGTCCTCGGAAAAATCC
>CAZKND010000010.1:0-12573 GCA_964554215.1 Hadarchaeota archaeon (SeqCode)
TTCTGGTACTTCCATAAGCTCCTTTGAGATCATCTACTACTTTCAATTGAACTCCTTCTAGAAAAACTCGGACTTCTTCTTTTGTTTGATTTTTCTTGGGCACCTTTTCATCCTCTTTTACTGCATTAAGATGTCATCTTACTGACATTAAAATGTAGGTGGTAAATCACTATTAAGGCTTTCGTTAATAGCCCCTGAAATACAGAAAAATTTCTGGTCTACAGTTTATATTTTGTAAAAGGAGTGGTCTATCTTCTGAAAAGAACTTACTATGGTCATACTCCTATTTTGGATTGGTTATGGTTTCATTGTCTCTTGAAGAAGAAAGGCGGATGTTACGGTTATTTTTTGAAGTAAGAAAATCCAGAATGATTTTGAATAGACCTTTGAAATTTTTGCAAATGGGCTATGATATTTAGAAAACCATCGTTGATAGGGGGGCATATGGATTGTATGAGATAATTGGCAAATATTTCATAAAAACTTATTTAAATACTATTCCCAGAATTGTAGTTGGTTTTGAGGTGAAGTAATGATGAAAAAATCAAGAATAGTAGGATTTCTTCTCTGTTTGGTTAGTGCTGTTGTAGGAGTGCTGCACCTGTTTTTTGGATATATCAAGCCAGAACAACCTAAAATCTCATTGGCTTTCGCACTACCCGTTACAATAATTCTCTTTGTAGCGTTAGCTCTAGGCTTCTGGTTAGGGTGGATAATGTTGACTACTAAAGAAGCAGAATCAGCACCGACCCCCCCAACAGAAGACACAACAGAAGATACATCTGAAGAAGAAGGGGATGACTCTGACGAAGATAGTGAAGAGGGAGAAGAATAATCCTAACAATTTAACAAAGTCATCTAAAAAATATCAACGACGAGGTAAATCAAGGTGGAAAATTGAAATATAAACGTTGGATAATTGTAGGTTTAGTAGCGGCCCTGGCAATATTCTCATTTTATCATCTTTCCACGGCAGGGACCAATTACAAAAAATCCACTACTTCGGATAGTGGTTTTTTCTATGGCATTGCTCGTCAGATAAACGAAGAAGATGGACTCGTTGATCACTATGACCTCGCTCGACCTCCAGGAGATAGGGAAGTTTCAGGTCAGCAACAATTTCAACCACTTGTGCTAACCACTATTTATCGTGGGTTAAATTCTGTTTCACCAGATATTAGTATTGAGGATGTCCATATGTATTTCTCTCCGATTATCTTTTCTATTGCCGTGATAGGGGCTTTTTTAGCGGGTAAGGAATTAGGTGGAAATGTGGGTGGTGCTGCGTCGGCTCTTTTCTTTGTTACTATGGTGGGTTCTATATATTGGACGAAGATAGGTGCTTTTGATAGAACTATATTACAGACATTTTTTGGTGTCTGGCTTTTCTATGGAGTTTTGAGGGTTTTTAATTCTGAAGGATTAGATATGTTGAAAAATGTAGCATATTCGGGTATCCTTTTCGGAATGTTCCTTTCCACTTGGCCAGGTTCTCTATATTTCGGAGCTATCGTCGGAGCTGCTTTATTTTTAATAATAATTGAAAAGGCTGTAGATGGACTTGGTTTTACAATAACTGGTATAGGACTTTTAGCAGCGGGAGCTTCCTTTTCAGGATTTGGTATAGTCCAATTAATTGGACTGTTTACAATGTTAGCAGGTATAGTTCGTTTAGCTAGGGATAGAGATTCTTTGGAGATAGTAGAAAAGAAGATTTACGAATCTCTCAGACAAAAGAAAAATTATCAAATAATTGGTGGTTTAGTTGCTTTAGTTGGTTTATCGACAATAGTTGCTATAATTATAGGTGAGTACGATCCTTCTATGTGGGTGGGTGGTCTCCTATCTAAAATAACTGGATTTATTGGATTAGGGTCGGGAGGCGGTGCCGGTGCAGGTTCAGTGGCGACGGAGCAGGCTTCGAGTCCAAATGAATTAGTTCCGTATTTTTCTCAAGTGTTGGATAAGAACCTTTATCGTAATGGTCTTCTTACAGGTATAACCGGATTTTTTGTGTTGTTAGGTTTGGGGAAGACTTTCAGGTCCGCGAAGAGAACTGAGCTTTTTGCAATCTCATGGTTTTTTGTAGCGACCGCGATGCCGATAGCGCAAGCCCGTTTCGGTAGACTTCTTTGGAGTTGGTGGCCTATTTTGGCCGGTTTCGGTGTGGGTGTACTTTTCACATTATTGAAGGATAGGATTCTTTCTTCATCTCTATCAGTTTCGAGTTCATTGAGTAATCTTAGGAAGCCCTTAGTGGTAGCTATAATCTTCTTGTTTTTGGCGGCTCCTTTTGTTAGCAATGTTCGAGCGAAGAGGAATGCTAGTAAGTTCTATCCGCCACCTCATGGAGGTAGTTTGCCAAAAGAGCATTACAATTCGCTTTTGGGTTCGTTCGAGTGGATTAGAGAGAATACACCAAAGGATTCTATCGTTGCAATACGTTGGTCTTATGGACATTTTGCTACTGGAGTTAGTGAACGTAGAGCTGTTTGTGATGGTGCTCAGAAGACCGGATGGAAAGACGAGTGGAGAAACTCACACAATCCGCCACCAGATTACATCAAATTTGAACAGGGTGACGAGGTGAAACGGTATGGTAGCGGACAGACTCCGTCGAGAAAGTTCAAGATAAATGGTAGACGGCCAGATATGAGGAATCTTGTCTTGACGGAAGATGAGGATTACTTTAGATGGATACTCAATACGTACAGAGAAAACTATGATATTCCTATAAGCCACATCGTATTCAATGATGTGAACAGAAGGAGTGCAATTATGGCAATGATGGGATTAATCCCTTCTTTTTATGATATTGAGACCGAGGTTTTCCAAGACTTTTCGCAGGAAGAATTGACTTTCTATTTCGAAAATACTAATGTTAGACTAATGCAGAATCCGCAAACGGAAGAATTAATCGTAATGACGGAAAATGGAGAGACTCTCGCTGGATTTGGTATATACAATCCTGAGGCTGGAGGAGTGGCGAATTATTCTTTCAATCAGGATCCAGATGTTGACAAATTCCTCAGCATTATTCCCTATGAGGAGCAATGGCGTGCTACCTTAAATGACGTGGAGGGTGTTCCAATGACGATAAGAGCTCTAAATGAGGATATGGATATACCTGATTATGTAGATGAGGTTCATAGAGAGCCAAGGTCTGTTGTTTGGGAAGTAAATCATGAAGATCTCTCTGAGGGTGGCTTTGCTTCGCTTGAAGCTCCGGTTGGTGGTGAATCCATATCTGAAACGGAGCCGGAATTATCTTGGACTAAGGTGGGTGGTGCAAAAAATTATGAGTTAGAAATATCAGATGATCCATTATTTTCGGACTCAATATTGAGAAAGGAAGTAGGGTCAGCTAATCAATATGAATTATCTTCTGAAGAGGCTCTTTCTGATGGAAAGTATTATTGGCGCGTGAAAGCTTATGATTCCGATAATGATTCAATGGGTTGGTCTAATTCAGAGAGTTTCCTTGTTGATTCTACATCTCCTCTCGAACCTGATTTACTTTCTCCAAAGGGAACTTCAATAGCTGAGGACGAGAATACTGTTTTTGAGTGGGATGGATCGGATAATAAAGCATTAACTGACTCGGTTAGTGGTATTGAAGAATATCGTCTACAGGTCGATAACGATTCTGATTTTTCTTCCCCCGTTATTGATAGAGCTGGTATTGAAAGAGAGAATTTGGTTTTAGATGAGAATTTGAATTCGGATGATTACTGGTGGAGGGTAAGAGCTTCTGATAAGGCTGGAAACCGTTCTACCTGGTCGGATAGTGAAAAATTTGAGAAGAATTGAAAATAGCATTGGTCAATTATTTATATTTCAAAAGCTATCAAATGTTGGTGCGAGTTAATGCAGAAACCGCGAGGAACTCGTGATTTATGGGGCAAAGAATTATCCCGGGTTAGAAAGGTTCAGAAAAATCTGAAGAAGATTTTTAATAGGTATGGATATGAAGAGATTGAAACTCCTATTTTCGAGAAACTTGAACTTTTCAAGGAGAAGAGTGGATCTGAGATAATAGATCAAATCTATCACTTTGAAGATAAGTCGGAAAGAAAGCTTGCTTTAAGGCCAGAACTTACCGCTCCATCAATTAGATTATATAACAATGATTTGAAGAGGGAACCTAAACCTTTGAAAATGTTTTATTTTGGCCCTTGTTTTAGATACGAGAGGCCTCAGGCAGGTAGATGGAGGCAGTTTCTCCAAGCGGGAGTGGAATTGATAGGGACTGACCGCCCAGAAGCGGATGCTGAGGTGATTTCTCTTACAAGTGATGCTTTAAGTGCTATGGGTATAGAGGAATATTCTTTGAGAGTTGGTCATATTGGATTGTTGAGAAAACTGTTGGAGTTTGGCGGTGTTTCTATGGATGAACAGGATCCTATATTGAGAGCAATTGATAGTGATGATGAGGAGAGGTTGGAGGAATCTTTGGAGGAAAATGTTTCTAGCGATGTAAAAAGCAAAATTTTGGATTTGATTGGTATCAGCGGTAATTCTGAGGAGGTTATAGATGAAGCAGCGGACTTATTTGATGATGTACCAGAGTCTGAAGATATTCTGGAGAATTTCAAAATGATTTTGGAAAGGCTTCGGTTTATGAATGTTGAGAATTATGAAATTGATTTTGGAGTGGCTAGAGGATTGGAATATTATACTGGGTCTGTTTTTGAGGTGTACTTCGATGGCACACAAATTGGTGGAGGGGGAAGATATGATGGTCTCATTGAATCTTTAGGGGGGGAACCTGATCCCGCTGTAGGAGTCGGTTTTGGAGTTGATAGATTGGCTAGGATTTTGGAAGAGTTGGAAAAGGATGGGAACGGTACTGATTTAGATGCTATGTTGTTGCCGACTGAAGATGCTATGTTGGAGGAGAGTCTTTGTTTGGCTAGATCTTTGAGGCAGAAAGGGTTTGAAATTGATATTGATCTGATGGGTAGAAGTTTGGGTAAAGCTTTGAGTTATGCGGATTCCAGAAATGCGAAGAGGGCTATAATAATAGGGCCTGAAGATTTGGAGGAAGGTAGGGTCACGATGAAGAATATGGAGACAGGGAATCAAGAAAGAGTTTTTAGAGAAGCAGTTTCTAAAAGATTGAATTCCATGTCTTAAGGTTTTAAATTTGGAGGTGTCTTTTTGGCTTTAAGTGGAGTGAGGGATCGTTTAGAATCAGTGATTGAGTTTTTAGCTAAGCCTTTCTTGGTGTCAGGATTAAGACCGAATTTCATAACTCTTCTTGGTCTGTTAGTTGGTTTATTTGCCGGTTATTTCTTTTTCCGTGGCCAACTTTTTTGTGCAGGAGTTTTCATCCTTCTATGCGGATATTTTGATTTAGTCGATGGAGCGGTTGCGAAGGCAAATGATCAGACAACGAAGTTCGGCGGTGTTTTGGATTCTTTTTCGGACCGTTTGGTGGATGGAGCCCTTTATATAGGTATTATTGGTGGGGGTATGGGGAGCCTTTTGGGTGAACCCTCTTGGATTCTCCCTTCTTTCGCTTTGGTGGGAAGTTATCTTGTAAGTTATGTTAGATCGCGGGCAGAGGCAGCGGGTGTGGAGAAGTTGGATGTGGGTGTTGCTGAAAGAGCTGAAAGGTTGATTATTCTTGCTGTTGGTTCTTTTTTGGGGTTTGTTCCTGAAGCTCTTGCTGTGATTGTTATTTTGACTGCTTTGACGATTTTACATAGGTTAAAGAAATCTAATGAATTACTATAGAAAGTTTGTATAGCATTTGTATATTTCCAAAAATTTAAAGAGGGAATGTTGCGAAGACTATCTTTAGCTAGAATATAGGTGCTAAGAATGGGAAATCTGAATGTTGCGATTGCAGGGGTGGGTAATTGTGCATCTTCTCTAGTTCAAGGAGTGGAGTACTATAAAGATGCTGAAAAGGATAGTTCTGTTCCTGGTTTGATGCATGTGGATTTTGGTGGTTACCACGTAAGTGATATCGATTTTTCTGCGGCTTTTGATGTTAATGAGAACAAGGTAGGTAAGGATTTATCGGAAGCTATTTTTACTGAGCCTAATTGCACGAAGAAGTTTTCAGACGTTCCGAACTTGGGTGTGGAAGTATTGAAAGGGAAGGCGATGGATGGCCTTGGCAAGTATCTGAAGGGAAATATTCCGATAGATAAGTCTCAAGAACCAGTCAATGTGGCAGAAAAACTTAAAGAGACCGCAACGGATGTTTTGGTAAATTATATGCCTGTAGGTAGCCATGAGGCTACTCGTTACTATGCTGAACAAGCTCTGGAAGCTGGCGTAGGCTTCGTAAATGCCATTCCTGAATTTATAGTTTCGGCGAAAGAATGGGGGGAGAGATTTTTGAAGAAAGGTATTCCGTGTGCTGGGGATGACATTAAGTCCCAGGTTGGAGCTACTATTTTGCATCGTGCTATAACTAATCTTCTAAAGGATAGAGGTGTGAAGGTTGAGAAGAGTTATCAGTTGAATGTAGGTGGAAATACTGATTTTCTAAACATGTTGGAGGAAGACAGGTTGAGTTCTAAGAGAACTAGCAAGACTGAAGCTGTTTCTTCACAACTCCCGTACGATATTCCATTAAGAATTGGTCCTAGTGATTATATCTCTTTTCTAGATGACAACAAGGTATGTTATCTGTATGTAGAAGGTAAGAAATTTGGAGATGTTTCTCTTAAGATCGATGCGAAACTATCGGTGGAAGATTCCCCAAATAGTGCAGGGGTGGTGATTGACGCTGTGAGAGCAGTTAAGCTTGCAATGGATAGAGGGATAGGAGGTCCTCTTACAGGGATATCCGCTTATTCCTTCAAACATCCACCTGAACAAATGAATGACTCAAAGGCTAAAGAGGCAGTGGAAGAGTTCATATCAGGGGAAAGGGAGAGATAAGTATCCCAGTAGATAAAGTTGTAATTGGTCATATTACTATCGATATTAATTCAATGCCCAGTGGGAACGTAGAGAACGTTTTAGGTGGAACTCCTACATATTCAGGTCTTACTTTGGAAAATTTGAATGAGAAAGTAGGGATATTTTCTAAAATTGGAAATGAACCTCCTAAACGCTTCTTTTCAGGTTATGATGGAGGTAGTTTAGATACGAGCGGTATTCTTATGAGTTCTGGCGAAACTACGAGATTTGAAAATAAATATCTTGATAATGGCAGAAGAAATCAGATTTGTAGCGGGTTTTCTGGCACTTTGGATTGGGGTGATATTCCTGAAAGCTATCTAGAAGCAAATGGATTTTATATATCTCCTGTTTTGAATGAGATTTCGCCGGAAATGTTGGAGTATATTTCTAATAAGTCGGGAGGTAGTGTAATGTTGGATCCTCAAGGAACTTTCAGGCAGGTTAAGAACAATGGAGAAATCACTTTAGAGAAACCTGATAATCTAGAAAATTATCTGAGACGTGTGGATATAGTTAAAATCGGCATGGATGAATTGACAGTTTTCGAAAAATCTTCTGAAAAAGTTTTGAAGGATCTGTTGCGGATGGGTCCGGAGGTAGCTATACTGACTCTTGGAGGTAGAGGTGCTAAAGTCATGGCTGAGAACAAGGGGATTATGAAAGTTGATGCTTTGGATGTAGAGCCGAAAGATATCACTGGTGCTGGTGATGTTTTTGGTGCGGCGTTTTTACATGATTACTTGAAAAATAGAGATCTTGAAAAGGCTACAAATTTTGCAAATGCTGCTGCAGGTCTAAAGATTAGATGTGAAGGGCCGACAGGCTTTCCTAATAGGAAGGAAATAAGAGAAGTTTTGGTAAATTAAAAAGTTTTTGATAGTAAGACCGGTTCACATTTTTCTTCTTCGCAAATTGGACATTTTCCCATTTCTTCATTTACATCTATTTCTCTACCTAAAACATCTCCACCGCTTTTTTCCTCAATTTTTAGTCCACATTCTTTCTTTCCACACCAAGGTATTTTCACTATTCCTTTTCTGTCTGAGAGTAGTTCTCTAGCTTCTTCGATTTCTGTAACTTCGAAAATTCTTTCTTCCAAGAATTTTTCTGCTCTTTCTTTTAGCGATTTGTGAATATCTTCGAAGCTTTCGTTTACAGAGGAAATTAGTTCATCTCTCTCTGCTTCTTCTCTATTTCCAGTGTCTCTTCTAGCTAATGTTATTTTGTTCTCTTTGACTTCGTCTGGCCCAATCTCTATTCTCAGGGGAACTCCTTTTCTTTCCCACCGGTAGAATTTGTCTCCTGGACTGATGTCCCGATTATCAATTTCGGTTCGAATTGAGGCATCGGTTAGTTCTTTGTTTATCTCCTCGGCGTATTTTTCTACGTCAACATCTTCGTCGGAATATGGTATAGGTACAATCACGACTTGGATAGGTGAAACATTAGGTGGTAAGCAAAGGCCTCTGTCGTCTCCATGTGTCATGATTATAGATGCTATTGCCCTATCGGAGATGCCGTAACTCGTTTGATAGACTAGTTCTTGTTCTCCTTCGTAGGTTTCGAAAGTCAAGTCAAATACATCGGCGAAGTTTTGACCTAGATTATGTGCTGTACCTATCTGTAATGTCCGTCCGTCTGGAGCAAGCGCATCGAAAGCTATTGAATATTCCGCTCCTGCGAAAGTGTCCCAGGATGGTCTTTTGGTAATTAAATGTGGTACATCTAGTTCGTCATAAAATTCTTTGTAAAGTTCAACTGCTTTTTCAACCTGTTCTTCTGCTTCTTCTTCTGAACCGTGAACTGTATGTGCTTCTTTGAAAGTTGTAACTTCTCTTAATCTGATGAGGGGTTTGGTCATTTTTGTTTCGTGGCGAAAAATGTTTACGATTTGGTATATCTTTAGGGGGAGGTCAGTATGTGATCTTATCCATCTGTTTAACATGGGGTATATTGAGGTTTCACTTGTGGGTCTGAGAGCTAAATCCGTATTCAATTCTTTGTTTCCGCCGTGAGTGACCCAGTAAGCCTCGTTTTCAAATCCTTCGATGTGTTCAGATTCTTTCTGGAAAATAGTTCGTGGAATCAATAGAGGGAAAAGAACTTCTTCATGACCACTTTCTTCAAGTGAGTCCTTGATTATGTCCATTGTGTTGTTTCTAAGTTTTAGACCGTAAGGTTTCCAGACGTAGAGTCCTTTCACAGGGTACTGGATGTCCATTATGTCTCCTTGACTAATGGAGTCGTTAAACCAGTCGGTAAATTCTTTTTCCCATTCTTCTCTTTCCATTTTTTTCACCATGAAATTCGGTTTGATTTTTTATGATTCAAACTCCAGTGTCTCTTTTTTCCGTTGATATAAAATAATTGACCTTAGGGAAGAAGTTTTTTCTTGATTCTTTCGAAATGTGTGATGAGTGTGATGGTTAATTGAATAAGCAGAAGTTGAAAAAGTTTCTGAAAAGAGAAGATATAGAGGTGGAATTCTTTGAATTTTCCGAGCCCACTCTAACGGTTGAAGATTCTGCAAGTCAGTTAGATGTTGAACCTAATAGAATAGTGAAATCCTTGGTGTTCAAAGATGAGAAGGGCCAGTTGATATTGGCGATTGTTCCAGGGAACGTCAAAGTGGATGTGGAAAAGCTGTCTGAAATTCACGGTTTTGAAGTGACAATGGCTAAGGCTAGAGAGGTTGAAGATCTTACTGGATATAAGGTGGGTGAAGTTCCTCCTGTGGGACATGGTTTGAAAACGTATATTGATTCTGAAATAAAGGGTTTTGAAGAGGTAATAGGTGGGGGAGGCTCTACTCATACCTTGATGAAGATTTCTCCAGAAGAAATAATCAAAGTGACGGATTCTGAAACTGGTCAAATAACCAGATAGTTAAAGTGAGGTTACCTTCTCAAAGCCATTTTCTTTGACTATCACCGTATCCTCAAATCGGCATCCTCCTACGTCTTCCAGATAAATTCCAGGTTCTATTGTTATGACCATATTCTCTTTGAGTATTTTTTCCGAATCTTTAGAGATACTGGGAGGTTCGTGGATATCAAGTCCCAAACCATGTCCTGTACTGTGAAGATAGTATTTTTCTAATCCTTTTTCCTTGAAAACTTTCCTTGCGGTTTTATCGAGCTTTTTAGCTTTTATACCTGATTTTATTTTTCCTAGGGCTTTTTCTTGTGCTTTTTTTACCAGATTCATTATTTCGATCTGTTTTTCAGAGGGATTTGGGCAGAAAGTTCTGGACATATCTGAGCAATAGTTTTTCCACTGAGCTCCTAAGTCGACGATGGTTAAATTATCGCTTTTTACTTTTTGGTCACTTGTTTTGGAGTGAGGATGAATTGAGTTTTTGCCAGAAGCAACGATTGTTTCAAAGGCTTGTCCCTCTGATCCTTCTTTTCTCATCTTGTATTCGACTTCTGTAGCTATTTCTTTTTCAGTCAAGTTGGATCCTATCAACTCTTCGGCTTTTCTCATCCCTGCGCTTGCGATTTCCCCCGATTTCTTCATTTTCTTTATCTCTTCTGGGGTTTTTTTCATTCTTAAATTCCATAAGAGGTCGGATTCCTCTTTTGTTTGATTTTTAGATATATCTTCGATTTTCTCTATATCCTTTTCATTAAGCCTGTCGAAACCGACCGTTTCAGGTTGGAATTCTTTGATAATACTCTCTAAAATCTCGCTGAATCCGCCGAACTGGATTTTTTCATTTTCGCGAGTGGGAACCTCAACTTTAGCAAAGGCTCTAACATCATTTATCGGACTTTCTTCTTTACAGCGGTCATAATCCATCCTTGTGGTGATTAGAACGGTTCTATTTTCGGTTACGATTAGGGCCGATGCGGCGTCGGTTTCTGAAAGGTATTTTGCATGTTTTGTACTGATAAATAAGTCGATATCTTTTTCCTTTATTTTTTCTCTTAAGATGTTTATTTTCATTTTTATCCTTCAATTGAAAGATTCAAGGCGGTATCTTTTCTTATGAATGCTTGAAGTAAAGTGTTCCTGATGTCTCAAGTTCTTTTTAAAATTAGTTTAAATCCCAAATCTTTTTCTAATTTAGTGATTCCTATAATGATTTGATGACTTCGATAGAAAAAGAGATAGAAGAGGTAGAGGAAGAAATACGGGAAACTCCCTACAATAAATCTACAGAGGAGCATATTGGTCGGTTAAAGGCTAAGCTTGCGAAATTGAAAGAGGAGAAAAGAGAGAAAGGTAAGGGGACTGGTGGAGGTGAGGGGTATGCAGTTGAAAAGACCGGTCATGGAACTGCTATTCTGGTGGGGTTCCCTTCTGTAGGAAAATCAACTTTGCTCAACTCGTTGACTGGAGCGGAATCTGAAGTGGCCGAGTATGAATTTACTACTCTTGAAGTTAATCCGGGCGTTATGAAGTATAAAGGTGCTAGTATACAGATTCTTGATGTTCCGGGGATAATATCAGGGGCTTCTGAGGGGAGGGGTAGAGGTCAAGAGGTTATCTCGGTTTTAAGAAATGCTGATCTGCTTCTTGTTGTAATTGATGCTTTGAATATTGATCAGTATGACAGAGTAATGGAAGAAATTAGGGATGCTGGTATAAGAGTGGATGAAGAGCCTCCTAAGGTTAAAATTGAAGAGAGAGATTCTGGAGGGGTTGATATCAGTTCGACGGTTGATTTGGATTTGAGCGAGGATTTGATAAGGTCTGTTTTGAAGGAGAAAGGGATAATCAATGCAGATGTGATTATAAGGGAAGATTTGGATCAGGAAAGGTTGATTGATGCTGTTATGAGAAACCGAAAATATGTTCCAGGGTTAGTTCTTGTTAATAAGGTGGATTTGGTTGATGATCAAGATTTAGAAGAATTGAAGATGGAAGTAAATGAGAAGATAGATGAAGATACAGTTTTTATTTCCGCTGAGCATGGTGGTCTGGAAGAGCTAAAAGAGAAGATATTTGAAGATTTGCAATTTATGAGGGTTTATTTGAAGCCGCAAGGTGGGGAGCCGGATAAAGAAGAGCCCTTGATTCTGAAAAGAGGAGCGGATATTGAAAAGTTGGCCCAGGAAATCCATAGAGATTTCTCTAATAAGTTCAGGTATGCTAGAGTTTGGGGCGAATCTGCTAAGCATCCGGGGCAGCAAGTTGGTAAGGACCATGAGTTAAAGGATGGAGATGTAGTTACTATCGTATCTTGATTATTTTTTCATTGATGTCATTGGAAAATATCGTAGTTACCAAAAGTCTTAAGAAATAAACAATATCCGGGTTTTAGTTTGGAAAAAAAGAGAAGGTTAAAAGAGAGATATAATAGTAATGTAGAATCTTACGAGAAGAGATATCAAGATATTCAGGAGAGGAAATTTAAAGCGATTCAGAGATATATTGACGATTCTTCTAATTTGTTGGAAGTTGGTTGTGGGACGGGCTTTTTCTTGGGGGATTTTTCGAATTTTTCGGATCAGGTCTTTGCAGTGGATTTTTCCCTTGAGATGTTGAAGAGGGCTAAACTGCGCTTTAGCGATGCTTTTTTTGTTTTAGCTGATGCTGATAATTTGCCTTTTAAGGAAGAAGTTTTTGATACTGTGGTTTCTCTGACCCTGTTGCAAAATATGCCAGACCCTCGTCATACAGTTGAAGAGATGGCTAGAGTAT
>CAZKND010000010.1:12583-26783 GCA_964554215.1 Hadarchaeota archaeon (SeqCode)
CGGTTGGTTAAAATTTGCAGGGTTGAAAGCTAAGAAAATAGATAAAATAGCAAATAGCGAGGACTTATTGTTAGTTGGAGAGCGAAAACTTTAAGGATATTTCTATTAAATTTGAGTTTGTTACTTAATATTGGGAAATATATAGGGAAAATCATGACTACAGCTTTGCTTGTTATTGATATGATTAACGATTTTGTCACTGGAAAATTCGAAAATGAGAGGGCAAAGGAGATAATTCCTAATATTAATAGGTTAAGTGAATCTGCTCGTTCCTCAGATATTCCTTTAATCTTTATTTGTGATACTCACGAAAAGGGTGATCCTGAATTTTCGGTGTGGGACCGACATGCAGTGGCAGGTACAGAGGGTTCTGAAATAGTTCCAGAGCTAGAAGTAAAGGATAAAGATTACAAGTTGGAAAAATCGAAGTATAGCGCTTTTTTTGATACCGAACTAGATTCTCTATTGAAGGAGTTAGGGGTTGATAAACTGGTTTTGACCGGAGTTCTTACCCATATTTGTATTCAACATACCGCTGCTGACGCTTTTTATCGAGGGTATGAGGTGATTATACCTGAAGATGCAGTTGAAGATGTTTCTGATGATCTTCATGATGATTCGATTGATTTTATGAAAGAAAATTACAATGCTAAATTAAAAGACTGTGAAGAACTTATAGAATTATGGTGAATGTATGACAAGGTTTCATATAGCATCTGAAGATGAAATTAAGTCAGGTAAGACTACCGATATTTATTTTGACAGAACAGAAGAGATACTGGAGTCTGAAGGATTGTCCGATCGAGAAGTCACTGTGGAGGTTACGGCTAGTTCTCTTCCTGCAGAATGGCCCTGGGCTGTGTTATCGGGTTTGGATGAAGTAGCAAAACTTTTTGAGGACGTTCCAGTGGATATGGAAAGTCTTCCTGAAGGTTCCATCTTTAGACCATATGATTCAAATGGAGTTAGAGTTCCTTTAATGAAGATTAAAGGAGCATATAGTGATTTTTGTTCTTTAGAAACCCCTATGTTGGGTTTGTTATGTCATTCCTCGGGAGTATCTACGAAATCCGCTAGAGTTCGAAAAGCAGCGGGAGATAAAAACATTTTAGCTTTTGGAATTAGAAGAATGCATCCAGCGATTGCACCTATGTTGGATAGATCTGCATTTATAGGGGGATTTGATAGTGTTTCCAGCATTGCAGGTGCTGAAGAGATTGGTAAGGATCCAGTAGGGACTATGCCCCATGCACTGATGATTCTTATGGGAGATCAGGTTAAGGCTTGGAAATCTTTTGATGAGGTAGTGTCTGAGGATGTTCCGAGAATTGCTTTAGTTGATACGTACTCTGATGAGAAGGAGGAGGTTATTAGAGCTGCCGAGGCTCTTCAGGATAAATTGGATGGTGTGAGACTGGATACACCCAGTTCACGTCGGGGGAACTTTCCTGAATTAATTAGAGAAGTAAGGTGGGAGTTGGATATACGGGGTTTTGAGGATGTGGGGATTGTAGCGTCTGGTGGTTTGGATGAGTATAATATTCCTGAATTGATTGAAGCTGGGGCTGATTCTTTTGGAGTGGGCACTTCTGTGACCAATGCTCCTGTTTTGAATCTTGCTCTGGATATTGTTGAAGTTGAGGGAGAATATGCTGCTAAGCGGGGTAAATTGAGCGGTGAAAAAGATGTTTGGAGATGTAAAGACTGTTCAGAAGATATAGTGACTCTGTCAGAGGATGATAAACCGGAATGTTCTGACTGTGGTGGAGCAACTGAGTCGATGTTTGAGCCCTTGATTGAAGATGGAGAGATTGTTAGAGACTTTTCTGACCCTGAAGAGGTTAGGGAAAGAGTTGTTTCTCAGCTTGAAAATTTTGAGATGGAAGAATCTTATTCTCCTCTTTCCGAGTGATTTTGCCTTGTATTAAAATCAGATTATATTTAATACTAAAGTGGCAATGTAGGGAGCTAATGAAGAGTAAAAAAGGCCACTGAATCACATATGTAGAGATGGTTTTTCGGAAGCTCCCTTCATACTTCTTTTTTAGATGATTAGATGGAGCAAATAGTTTTTTCAGCGTTTTATTTATTTGAAAAAAGAAAGCATTTTTTTGCAGTGGTTGATAATTTAATCCAGATTTGTAGTCTAGAACATAAGTAATGTAAGGTGAACCATTTGAAGTATGAAAAAGTGGTTATAGGTGGGACCTTCGATTACCTTCACGATGGGCATAAAGCCTTGATCGATAAAGCTTTTGAAATAGGTGATGAGGTCCTTATTGGAATCGTTTCGGACCAGATGGAGCTTAAAAAAGATTCAGTGGGTATACTTCCTTTAGAGAATCGAAAGAGTTCATTGATGGATTATTTAAGAGAAAATAATTGGCTAAAGAGAGCGGAGATAGAGGTAATAGATGATTCGATGGGGCCAGCAGCGAGCAACGAAGAATTAGAGGCGATTGTCGTTACGGAAGAGACCAAATCCGGGGCTGAGAAGATAAATAGCGTTCGGGAGGATAAGGGTTTGGACACCTTAGACATTGTAGAAATCCCCCTCGTTATGGCTGAAGATGGAGATCCAATCTCTTCTATTCGCATAAGATATGGCGAAATAGATGTTCATGGGAATTTGACTGAAGGAGAGAATAATATCTCGGATTACGGATAAACTTGACTATCTTCTCGTTTAGTCAAATCTTTAAAGAACTAAATCCTTTTTCTAAATGGTAAATCATGCACCCATCCAAGGATATTATCGGGTCGGAAAGCGAGAGGTTGAAAGGAGAGAAAGTAGCGCTCTGTCTCACCGGTAGTGTAGCAGTGATAAAAACTCCTGAATTAGCTAGAACGCTGATGAGGCACGGGGCAGAGGTTAGAGTGGTAATGTCCGAAGCTGCTACTGACCTGATTTCTCCCGAAATGTTGAATTGGGCCACCGGAAATCCCGTTATCACTCAGTTGACAGGTGAGGTTGAACATGTGGACGTGGCACAATGGGCCGACGTGATACTGGTAGCACCGGCCACCGCTAACACGATAGGTAAAATCGCCAGCGGGATCGATGACACCCCTCCCACTTCAGTAGTATCGGTTTCGATGGGGTTGGAAAAACCTATATCGATTGTGCCTGCAATGCACGAGTCAATGTATTCTCACGATATCGTCCAGCGAAACATATCTGAACTTAAAGAAGTCGGAGTGAACTTTTTAGGACCTGATTTAGAAGAAGGGAAGGCTAAAATTTCCAATATCGAAGAAATAAGGGACCATGTAATGACTCTTTCTCAATTCCGGGATTTGGAGGGTGAGAAAGTGCTGATCACCGCTGGCCCTACTGTGGAAAAATTGGATGAGGTACGGGTTTTAACCAACAAAAGTTCGGGAAAGATGGGTATTTCAGTGGCAAAGGCCTCAAAAGCTAGAGGTGCTGATGTGACTCTGGTTTATGGCCCTGGCTCGGAACCTGCTCCGGCAAGAATCGATACGATTGAGGTTGAGACTACCGAGGAGATGTTGGAGGCGGTGGAAGAGGAGTTGGAGGAGGATGATTATGATCTGTTCGCTAGTGTTGCGGCCCCTCAAGATTTCAAACCTAAAGAGTCTATCGATAAGAAGGTTCGTAGGAATGGTATTTTTTCTCCCGAGTTGGAACCGACTCCGGATATTTTGGAAAGGGTGAGTGAGTTAACTTCTGATACTTATCTGATTGGTTTCAAAGCTGAAGTTGATGTGGATGATGAAGAACTTAAAGAAGCGGCGGAGGAAAAGATGGAGAAACATGATTTGGATCTTGTGGTGGCGAACGATTTGAATCGGTCTGGTTCGGGTTTTGGCACGAGTACAAATGAAGTATTGATTTGCTCCGAATCAGGTTTTTCAAAGATTAAAGATACGAAAAAGAAGATAGCCCATGAATTAATGGATATTTTTTCTAAGAATTCTTGAGGAAACAGCATGGAGAAGTCCACAGCTTTTGTGCCAGGTCATCTATCTGGTTTTTTTGAAATTTGTGACGATTCAGACAATCCTTTGAAGATAGGCTCTAGAAATTGTGGGTTATGTATCTCAAAAGGAGTAAGAACAAGGGTAGAAGTTCAAAAAGATGATACTTCTGAAATAGATATTTTCATCAATGGTGAAATTAGAGAGGCTAAAACCACTAGAAAGGTGGTAGAAAACTTACTTCAAAAGAAGGAGGGCGAATTTTTTGTTGAGGTAAGCCATGAGGTTCAATCTTTGATTGGGGTTGGATATGGTATGAGTGGGGCGGGTGCTTTAGGCACCTCTTTGACTTTGGCTGAAGTTTTGGACTTGGATATGAATTCCAATGAGATTGCAGGTGTAGCTCATAAGGCGGAGGTTGAATGTAAATCAGGTTTAGGAGATGTTTTTCCACAAAAGTTAGGTGGGATGGTGTTAGGAGTTGAACCTGGAGCACCCCCTTTTGGAAAATTGGAAAAATTAGAGCTTGATGAGGATTGGGAGTTGATAATTGGAACTTTGGGACCTGTTTCAACCTCAGACATCTTAAACTCTTCAGATTTGAGAGAAAACTCTAGAGTTTATGGAGGAAGAGCTTTTGATAATTTCGCTTCTGATAAGAATCTGCGAAATTTTATGAAAGTTTCTAAGGGGTTTGATGTGGATTTAGACGTGTTTGAGGAAGATTTTATTGATAAACTGGAATACTTGAATTCTAAATCCCCATATGGAGCGGCTGTAGCTTTATTAGGAAAGTCAATATTTACACCTGTACGGAAATCGCAGGTGGAGGAGGTTAGAGGTTATTTTGAAGAATATTTTGATGAAGATCAAATAATAAATCCAGATATAGACTTTCAAGGTGCTAGAATAGTTAGGTAGATAGAGTAAAGCTCTTAATTATCCTTTTTTTCAAAACTGTTTCTGTGAGTTATCTCTTCGGAGCTCCGCTTGTTTGGTGTGGATGGAGTTTCTTCAGGTATCCCAAATGTTACGATAGCTACGGCCTTTATCTCTTCAGGTGCATCGATAATGTTCTCTACTTTCTCATTTTGAAAAGAGCCTATCCAGCAAGATCCATATCCTAGGGAATAAGCTTTCAATAACATGTTTTGAATGGCTGCTGCTGTATCTTGAAAAATATACATATTTTTTCCTCTCTCGCCATACCTTTTTTGAGTTCTTGGCACGTTTGCGCAAGCAACTATTACTACAGGTGCTTCCGATATGAATGACTGATTATTAGCGGCTTTTGCGATTTTTTTCTTTTCTTTTTCATTTTCTGTCACAACTAGTTCAAGAGGTTGGGTGTTTCCTGAGGAAGGGGCCCATCGTCCGGCTTCAATTATCTGTTTTAAGTCGCTTTCAGTAATTGGGGTGGATTTGTAACTCCTTACGCTTCTTCGGTTTTTAATGGCTTTATCGAGATCCATATTTACACCTTTTCGATTTATTAACCTTGAAATTGTAAAGTTATTTGGTAGTATGGGTTCTACAGATATTGATTGGATTATAGAAAAGGCCGAAGAATTACTGGTTGATAAGGTTGAAGAAGAACCTTTAACGGAGGAAGATGTCGACTTGGCTTTCGATATTTTCGCAAATCCTCGACTTGAGAAGATTAAGGATTCTTTTTCTGATGAAGAGGAGTATAATGAGGCGGTTAACGAGGTAAGGGTTGGTTTGCATAAGGCCGCTAAGAAGCTAAATAAAAAGCACTGGTCTGACTGATTTTAGGTAGCATAAAAAAATAAAAAAAGTCCTATTTTCCGGTTTTTGGTCTTGGATTTAGCAATATGCTCAGAAAAATCCTATTTGCGGTATTATGAACTGTATAAACAACAGTATCGACACTATTGTTATTCCGAACATTCCCCCGCTCCACTTTTTAGCTCTTGCTTTCCAAGCAATGTATCCAAAAAGACCTGTCCCTAGAGCCGCTATCACTAGAAGAATTCCGAATATTATTCTCAATACAAGTACCCACCAGGTCATTTTATCACCTTCCTTTCATTTGTTTTCAGACTTAAAAGTATTGTCGAATGTTTTTAGATTTTTCGATAATCTACTTAGAGCTGATACTCCGATTTAATTTAAAGCTTTGAGATTTGATTTGTATAAGTTGGTAGTGCTTTGTAGAGATTTGGTGAAATGCTTTTATTTTTTTATTACTAATTGATACGCGTGGATTTGGATGAAAACTAGGAAAATACTAGGTATTATACTTTTAGTTTGGTTGGTAGTCACTGTCATAGGTGGATTTTCATTAAGAGCAACGCTACCAGGGATGGAGGAGAATAATACTAAGGATTCTCTCGATAACGGCGTAAGAATAGGTATATTTGCAGATCCCCATTTAGCTGATAAGGAAGAGGGTACAGAGACTGATATTGTGGGCACTTCTTATGAGGCTCCTAAAGATGCAAAAATTGCTCTGAACAGTATTAATGCTGATTATCTTTTTGGTTTGGGAGACCTTACTGCTCATACCTTGGAAAATGAGTGGATAGGATATGACAGTTGGGAGAACGATTTGAATGCTGATAATGTTTTCGATATTTTAGGAAACCATGATCGTAACCATCTCCATAATTTAGGGTCTTATGGAACGGAATATTTCACAAAACTTGACCGGGTGTCTGGGACTAAAGTATTGAAAATGGGCAATAATGTTTTCATCTTAATTTCTGAGGAGCATGATTGGGAAAGCGATGGAGATAGATTGATGTCTTCTATTCCTGAACGAACTTTTGATTATGTAAGGGTTTATCTTGAGAAGTATTCTGAAAATAATAATGTTTTCGTGATGAGTCATACACCAATAAGTAAGACTAATGCTTTTTCTTACACCTGGTTCTATGGAAGTAATGAGCATTGGATCAAGACTTCGGAGAAGTATAAGGACTTATTGAATAATTTTGATGTTACAGCCCATATTTCTGGACATGTACATACAGATTATAGGCAGAGAGACGATCCATTAGACGAGGACGGTACTGAAGGTGTTGAAAATGTTGGTAAATTCGTTTCTGGTGAAAAGATAAATGCTTCAGATAGGATTTATTCTCCTGAAAATCTTCCGGAGACCTATTTTTTGAATATGCCCGTGGTCGATTACGCTCATAATTGGATAGGTGCTCGTTTTGCGTTTCTAACTGGATTAGTGGATGTTGATAATATCCACCCTGCGACACAGTTTAGAACTCGGGAAGAAATGGTGGAAAAGGGTATAGAAGGGAAAAAAGGACCCAATTTGTTTGACTTTTTCCATTCCTCAAAAAACAGTATAATTACGGGTCGAGGGGCTATCTATTATTTTGAAATGCAGGAGAACGATGAGAGTTTAAATATAGTTACGAGATGGATTGGCGGAAATCAAGATGTTGAAGAATATGAAATGGATCTTGATCATCCATTGGAGTTGGATGATGAGAAAATGCATTTCGTTTCTTCTATGTTGAGTTTGAGAAGAACGGACAATTTAGAGATTGAAAGAGATAATTGGTTTAGGATAAATGCTGGTAAGATGGGTGAAGGAGTGTTCTCTAAGAAGTTTTCTGGACCGGTAAATGTTTCTGGAGCTGAGGTGGATAGTTACTATTTGGATAATTATTCGATAGAATGGTCCGGAAGTGTGGACGGTGGAGAAAGTTGGCAAGAGTGGGAGGATAGTTCTGAAGATTTAGGAGAGGTCAATGCGATAAAACTAAGGATTGTTTTTGATGCTCCTGATTCGAGACCTGCTTATGTGGAAGATATTAATTTGAAAACTTCTTGATTCTTTCTCGAATTAAAATAGGCAAGTTATCATTGGGTAGTGAAAGAGGTAGACCAGGTTAAGTTAGACGGCTCAAGTTTAGGATTTTTATTCTAGATGGTTTGGGATAAATATTATATGATTGCGATTTTTAATGAATATCAAATTGAGTGAGTTTTATGAATCATCAGAAGAAGGGAATAGCTGTTGTTCTAATTTTTTTGGTAGTTTCATTAGTAGGTAATATTGTTGTGTATGAATCTCTTCCTGGTAGGGAAGACCAAGTTTTGGAGCCGACAGATAATGATGAAGATAAGACTAGAATAGCTTTTTTCTTCTTTTTTCATATAACAAATGATCAGGAAGAATTCCAAACTGATTTTGGAGCCCCCAGTTCTGAGATATCGTTTGATGCGAAGAGAGCATTGAATAGTCTCAACTCGGAATATATTTTTGGTTTAGGGGATTTGACAGCACACAGTGAACACGATGAGTGGATAGGTTATGATAGATGGGTGGATGATCTTAATGCTCCGGTTTATGATTTTCTTGGGAATCATGATAGAGATCATCGTGAGGGTCTAGGTTCGTACAGCACTGGTTATTACACAGAGGTAGGGAGAGCAACTGACACTCAAGTATTAAAGATGGGTAACAATGTATTCATCCTCATATCGGAAGAACATAATCCTGAAAGGGACGGGAATGATTTAGCTTCAACAATTCCTGAAAAGAGGTTTGAATTTGTTAAAAAATATTTGGAAAAATATGATGAGAATAATAATATCTTTATAATGAATCATGTCCAGCTTAGCGGAACTGTTGCAAAATCTGAAGTTTTTTTCTTAGGAAGTAATCCAAACTGGAAACACATAACGGACAAGTATTTAGAAATGTTAGATAATCACGAAGTTTTCGCTCAATTTTCTGGACATATTCATAATGATTATAGATGGAGAGATGATCCTTTGGATTTAGATTTGTGGTATGGTGCGGAAAATGTAGATAAGTTTGTATCTGGAGAAAAGATTGACAAAGCAGATAGGAAATATAGACCTAAATCATTACCACATAACTATTTCCTCAACCTCCCTGCAACTGACTACGCTCATGGATGGCTTAACTCAAGGGTTCCGTTAGTATATAGAGCTTACAAAGAGATTAATCCCTCATTTTCCGGCGAGAATTCAGAACAAGAATTAACAGCTTCTGAAAATAGAGGCCCTCCTATAGCAGATTTCTTTAGAACACCTAAAACTAGTTATTTCCTTGGTAGGGGCGCGGTTTATTATATGGATATAGAAGAGGATGCTAAGGAAACAACAATGGTTACGAGGTGGATGAGTGGTAATAAGGATGTAGATAACTACGAGATGGAGTTGGAATATCCAGTGGAGTTAGGCGATGGCGAGATGCATTTCATAGCTTCAGATCTCAGTTTGAGGAAGAAAGGGAAAAATATAGTAATTACCAGAGATAATTGGTTCAAAGTTCTAAAAGGTGGGAAGGGAGAAATTGAGATGTCTAAGAAGTATCGAGAAAATGTTGAGATAGTTGGGATAGATATAGAGAATCATCAAAGAATAGAGAACTATGAAGTTAAATGGAAAGGGAGCAAGGAAAAAGAAGAACCTTGGGATTGGAATGAGACTTGGAAAGATGATCCTGAAGATATGGGGAGAGTAAATGCAGTTAAACTAAAGCTCAGTATAGAGGCGAACATTGAAGAAAATGTTTATATAGAAGATGTGGACTTGAAGACGAATTAATTGATTATTTTTTAGATCTGAATATAGCGACTTAATTATCTTTAAAGCATGTAACTTAGCAAAATTACGTATTTATCAAACTATAAGATATTTATTGATTTTTCATAGAGTTTCTTTTTCTTTGAACTGGCGAAAGGAAATTTTAAAGTACCTAGTAGACTATATTCTATCACAGTGAGTGTTATGGAACTGCATGAGGCTATTTATAGAAGAAAATCCACTCGCAAATATTCTGAGGAATCCCTTTCAGACGAAAAATTAGAGGATATAAAAGATGAAATATCCAATGTTGATGCCCTTTTTCAAGATCTTGAGGTATCAATTGAGATGAGGGATCGAGAAGATATAGATGATTTTTTGTCGGGGCTAATAGGAGGTTATGGTAAGATTGAAGCTCCTCACTATCTTATTGCCTTCACTGAAAATACGGAAGGTCATCTGGAAAACCTAGGATATATTTTAGAAAAAATAGTTTTGGAAGCAACTCGAAGAGAGGTAGCTACATGTTGGATGGGAAGTCATTTTGACAAGGAAGCTCTTCAGGAGGGGTTTGAATTTGAAGGGGATATGGAGCCTAGAGTATTGGTGGCTTTCGGTAAGCCTGAAGAAGGAAAAGAAGCTTTGAGGCAAGGCCCTGGGGAAGCCAGTAGAAATGTTATTTCAAAGATAGTTCTGGATGGTCTTGAGGAATTGTCGGAAGAATGGAGGGAGATAATAGATGCTGCCAGAATGGCACCTTCAGCTATGAATAGTCAGCCATGGAGATTTGAGGTGGATGAAGATAGAATGCATCAGTACATTAAGGTTGGAGAGGGTATTGTGAACAAATTAGGAAACGCTTTTGGAAATCTTGGAGAATTAAATAGGATAGATGCCGGTATAGCTCTTAGACATATTCAGGTTGAAGCTGATAATCTTTCTAAGGAATTGGATTTTAAGAGATTAGAAGGGAAAGAGAAAGAAAATCTTTCCTATATAATTAGTGCAATTGAGAGTAATTAATTGTAATTTTCTTCGTTTTATCTCCACTAGAGCTGTTATTTACCTCTGATTTATGTTTATTATTTGAGAACTGTTCTAATTTTGAGTTAGTTGATTGAAAATGAAAGTTCTAACCAGAAGCTTAAATTAGTAAATAGGTCCTTAATAAATTAGTTTGGTGATTTAGATGCCTAGGATAGCTGTGCTTGATAGGGAAAAATGCCAGCCTGAGAAGTGTGCTAATGAGTGTAAGGATTTCTGTCCGGGTGTTAGAACTGGAGATGAAACTATTGAAATGGATGAAGATGGTAAGCCTATCATTTCAGAGGAACTTTGTGAAGGTTGTGGGATTTGTGTTCATAAATGCCCTTTCGATGCTATTCATATCATAAATCTGCCTGAAGAGTTGGAGGAAAGATGCGTTCATCGTTATGGTCAGAACGGCTTTGCTTTATATGGTTTGCCAGTTCCGAGAGAGGGTAAGGTAACCGGTTTGATTGGTAGAAACGGTATAGGTAAAACTACGGCTTTGACAATATTGTCTAATGAGATTTCTCCAAATTTGGGTGAAGAAGATAGTGCTTCGGAAGAAGAGTTGAGAGAATTTTTCAAAGGTTCAGAATTACAATCCTATTTTTCAGACATTGAAGATCTTGATATTTCTTATAAGCCTCAGTCTATAACCCATCTTCCCTCTGCTGTGGATGGATTGGCTGGGGAGTTGTTGGATAGTGTAGATGAGAGAAAAAAATTGGACGAATTGGTTGAAAGTTTGGAGTTAGAGGAGATTTTGGATAGAGAAATAGATGCTTTGAGTGGTGGGGAACTGCAGAGATTAGGGATAGCGGCAGCTTCTGCTAAAGATTGCGATTTGTACTATTTTGATGAGCCTGCTTCTCATCTTGATATCTATCAAAGATTGAATGCTTCCAGAGCTATAAGAAGGTTGAGTCAAGAGGGAAAGTCGGTTATAGTGGTTGAGCATGACCTAGCGGCTTTGGATTACATGTGTGATAATATCCAGATTGTTTACGGTACTCCCAATGCTTATGGTGTAATTTCTGAGCCTCGAGGGGTTAGGAAGGGAATAAATGTTTATTTGGATGGATATTTGAAAAAGGAGAATGTTAGATTTAGGTCTGATTCTATAAGGTTTGAGACTAGTCCTCCAGTGGAGTTTCAAGAAGGTAGAGATGTTTATTTTGAATTCCCTCAGTTGGAGAAGAAATTTGAGGGGTTTGAACTTCAGACTGAAGAAGGCGATATCCACGAGGGGGAGATAGTTGGAGTGGTAGGGCCTAATGCTACAGGTAAGACTACTTATGTTAGGATGTTAGCTGGGGAAATAGAACCAACTTCTGGAGAAATTGATTTTAATTTGGAGATAGCTCATAAACCTCAGTATCCTCAAGTTGATTTCGAAGGCTCAGTTGAAGCCTTTCTCTATGATCGTTTACAGGGTTGGGATAAGAACTTTGAGAATGAAATATTGAATCCTTTAGATGTTTCTGATTTAATGAAGAATTCTATACAGAGTCTTAGTGGAGGAGAGTTACAAAGGGTTTTGATTTCGGCTTGTTTGGGAGAGCCTGCCGATTTGTATCTTTTAGACGAACCAAGTGCTTATTTGGACGTTGAGCAGAGATTGAACATGGCGAGGGCAGTGAATAGGGTTATCGAGAGGAAGGATAGTGCTGCTTATGTTGTAGATCATGATGTTTTGACAATTGATTATTTGTCGGATAGATTGTTGGTTTTTGGTGGGGAGCCTGGTGAGGAGGGTAGAGCAAAAGGGCCTTTGTTCAAGAGGGAGGGAATGAATTTATTCCTTGAGGAAGTTGGTGTTACTTTTAGGAGAGATCCTAGAACTGGTCGACCGAGAGTGAATAAGCCTGGTAGCAGATTGGATGTTGAACAGAGAGAAAATGGGGAATATTTCTATACGGAGTAGTTTTTTCAAAAATTAAAAGGAATGTTCTGCTTAGTAATATGTGGAAGCTGATTGTGAAGGGTGTTGAATTTGGGAGTTAAGGATGATATTAGATGGTTGCAAGAGATGAAGGATAGACTTATGTTATTTATTCAGATAGCGAAGGAAGACAATTCTGGAGTGAAGAAGCTGAAGGAAGTCATAGGTTTTGATGATTGGTGGCCGGTCAAAAACCATTTGGAGGATTTGGAGGATCGAGGTTTAATAGAAGAAAGTGGAGACGGGGAATATCGGATTTCTGAAGAGGGGAAGAAGGTTTTTGAATCTTTGAGTACCGTTTCGGATATTGAATCAGTCTGATTTTGTAATTGTTCTTGCGTTTCCGCCTTTTACTACGACTATATCGTGTTCTCTAGTTTCGCCATCTCGGTCTTCTTCTACTACATTCTTCAGTACTAGATTCATATAATCGTCTATTTTTTGGAGTTCTCCTTCAAGTTTTCGCCCGCCCTTTAAGTTGACTGTTATCTGTTCTTCCAAAAGATTTTCAAGATCGACAGTATCTGTTGACATAGTTTCAACTATGGGTTTTCCGCATAGTTTATTAATTTTGTTTATACTTTCACTTACCCCTCCGGATAATCAGGTTAAAGGTAACCATAGATTGTTATTATGGGTGATAAGATGCCAACTGCTAGCGTTAAGGGGTTTAAAAATTATAGGAAGTTGAAGGATAAGAGCAAAGCTAAAGATTTTCAAAAAGTAAAAGTGGAAAATTGGTTAAATCACAATCTTCAAAATGTACCTCTTTCAGATATTTAGTGACGATTTCAATAAATTGGAAGCGATAGTATAATCGGTAAAATAAATGGAGATACATTGTAGAAGATGTGAGTAAATACAGCCATTTTTAACCCTCCCACGATATAAGTAACTCCTAAAATTATCCCTCCTATAAAGTAAATTATTAGTGAGGGGAGTTGAGTTCCAGGATTTGTTAGATGAAGTAATGCGAATAAACCAGCGGATGCAATTACTCCTAGTATTTTTGATTTTGATTTTGATTTTTGTGAAATTTCTTCAAGGATGATTCCTCTGAATATCCATTCTTCAAATATTGGTAGAATTGTTATTGTTAGGAATAGTAGAGGGATCCAAAGTTTCGCCATTTCATAAAATACGTTATCTCCTGGTGTGATTACCTCCCCAAATGTGGGAATTACAATGTTTTGGAGTTGTCCTATGATGATGTTAGACAGTATCCCAAATAAGAATGAGAAAAGGATAAGTTTGATCCAGTCCTCTTTTTTCAATTTAGAGGCTTTTTCAATCCATTTTTTTGGTTTGATTAATTCTATGTATTTAGGTTTTTCAAGTATTATTCTTCCAATTAAGACTCCGAGAATTATCCCCGGTACGAGTATTCTAACTATATCTATTATAGACAATTATTGATCACTATTTGTGTTTTTAGACATTTTTTCATATTTTTCTTCGAGAGGGTTGCTGACTTTAAGTTTCCATTTTAACTCACCGCTATCTTCAACGCTTTCTATTTGGTCTTCCTCTTGCATTCTGAAGAGGTCGATCCTTAGACTAGATATAGATTCGTCAGTTTTGTCTGATAATTTTTCTATACTTACGGGTTCTCCCGCCTTTTTTAAAACATCTAATATTTCCCTTCTTTTCATATTAAGACCTCAAATAAGACTCCTTTAGATATCTGTTAGTTTCTTTATGTTTTATTGTATATGAATATTGCAATTATTTCTTGATTGAAAA
>CAZKND010000011.1:0-11230 GCA_964554215.1 Hadarchaeota archaeon (SeqCode)
GTTCCTTCTATAGAAAATCTCCAAAAGAAAGTCAGAAAGATGGAAAAATACGATCACGATTTCAAAAAGATAATAGGATATTCAAACAGTAGTGAAGAATCAGTCAATATCCTGGATTTCCTAATCATATCACTAGGTGAAACAGAAAATAAAGATATCATAACTTTTGCCATGGGTGAAAAAGGAAGTTTCACGAGAGTTACAGCTCCGGTGCTCGGATCACCCTTCACTTATGCCTCGATGAAAGAAAAAACAGCTCCAGGGCAATTAAAATTCTCAACTGTAAAAGATATTCTAGACAAGTACAAGGAATAAATCAGATAACTCCATACTTAGGATTGTAAAGACCGAATATTTAGGGGTTAAATAATGGATATATCAGGAGAAACTAAGATTGTGGGCCTAATTGGCAATCCAGTAGAGCACAGTATGTCTCCCTCAATGCAAAACCCTGCTTTTCAACAAAAAGGATTGAATTATGTCTATGTAACTTTCAAAGTCGAGGAAGAAAACATCGAAAAAGCGCTGGGAGGTATCAAGGGGCTCGAAATAGAAGGTGCGAATGTTACAATACCTCACAAATCTTCAGTAATTCCACACCTCGACAATATAGACGACACTGCAGAGAAAATAGGCGCAGTAAACACGATAAAAAGAGAAAAAAACGAATTGATAGGTTACAACACCGACGGAAAAGGCGCATTGAAATCTTTGAAAAATAACTTAGGAGGAATAAAGGATAAAAAAGTCCTGATGCTGGGGGCAGGTGGAGCTGCAAGAGCCATCGGTTTTACCCTAGTAGAAAATGAAGCTTCCCTAACCATCTCAAACCGTTCTGAAGAAAAAGGTGAAAACCTCGCATCCGAAATCGGAGAAAAGACCTCCACCGAAGTCAAACATATCTCTCAAAAAAGAAACACTCTCAAAAAAGAAATCGAAAAACACGATATCCTAATAGATTCCACTTCTGTAGGAATGCATCCAAATGAAGATCAAACCTTAGTCGAATCCGAAATGATGAACGAAAATCTAACCGTTATGGACATCGTATACAATCCGAAAAAGACAAAATTGCTGAAAGAAGCGGAAAAGGCCGGCGCAAAAACTATCTCGGGGCTGGAAATGCTTGTCTATCAAGGTGCTGCCTCCTTCGAAATATGGACGGGAAAAAGCGCACCTATCGATACCATGATGAAAAAAGCAGAGAAATCTCTGGAGGAAAAATAATATGGATATAGCGATTATCGGTTCCGGAGAGATGGGCGAATGGTTTGCAAAATTCTTCAAAGAAAAAGAATGGAACGTGACCATCACTGACAAAGACCACGAAAAAGCCCTCAAAATAGCAGAAGAACTAGATATTGACGCGGAAAGAGACAATGAGAAAGCAGTGAAAGATTCTCAAATCACTATGATTTCAGTTCCCATCCAATCGACCTCAAAAGTAATCCAAGAAATCGAGGACGACCTAGATGAAGATTCCTTATTGATAGACATAGCTTCAGTGAAAAAAACAGTCGTCGAAAAAATGAAAGAGTTAGAAGTCGAATCCGAGCTAGCCTCCATACACCCATTATTCGGCCCCGGTGCAAAAAGTCTAGAGGGGCAAAATATCGCATCCATCAAAATCAAAACAGGACAGAAATATGAAAACTTCAAAGAAATATTATCAGACTCAGGGGCTAATATCTTCGAGATGACTGCAGACGAACATGACAGGATAATGGCCACAACCCAATCTCTGACCCACTTCACAATATTGAGCTTCCTCTCTTCACTGGACTCAATGACAGACCTAGAAAAAGCTCAAAAATTATCCACACCCATGTTCCAAAAACTGTTAGACTTAGCGAAGGCTTTCCTAAGCGAAGATCCTAAGATATGCGAAGACATCCAAACGGAGAATATTTACGCAGAAGAGGCTCAAACAAAAGCGAAGGAAGCATCCGAATCGCTAGAATCCGCTATGAAGGACGAAAATATCGAAATTATCAGAGAAATATTTGAAAAATATCGTGAAAAAATCGGTATGGAAGAAATAGAATCAACTTACAAAAAAATTTACGAAAAAGAGGACGAATAAAATGAAAGTTGGAATCTTGGGGCCAAGAGGAACTTATTCCGAACTTGCAGCCAGAGAATATTTCGAAGAGGAGATAGAACTAATCACTTTCCCTCTAATCACGGACATCGCCGAAGCAGTAGAAGACGAAGAGATAGATGCGGGAATGGTCCCAATAGAAAGTCTTAGAAACGGTTCAGTAGGGGAAACTCTGGACGCTCTTGCATGGGTAGATGTGAAAGTCTATGCAGAAACGGTCCTACCTATAAAACATCACCTCCTAGGGCCTGAAAAAATAAATCTTGAAGAAATCAAACAAGTTCTATCACATCCTCAAGCCTTGGCCCAGTGCAAGGAGTTCTTGAGAGAAAACGTTCCAAATGCCGAACTGACGAGCACGAAAAGCACCGCTAAAGCCGCTAAGCAGATAGCTAAAGAGAAAGAATCCTACAGGGCTGCAATCGGTTCACGGGGATTGGCCGACCTTTACGATTTGGAAATATTGGAAGAGGAATTACAGGAAGAAAAAGGAGATGAAACAAGATTCTTCTGTTTAAAGAAGGAAGACCATGACCCTACAGGAGATGATAAGACTTCGATAGTCTTCTACACGAAAGAAGACAGGCCAGGAATCCTCTATGAAGTGCTTAAGAAGTTTGCCGAGCGAGATATCAACCTTACCAAGATAGAGTCGAGGCCTTCCAAGGAGGCTTTGGGCGATTACCTATTCTTTATCGATTTCGAAGGCCATAGAAAGGATCCGAATGTGAAAGAGGTCCTTGAAAAATTGGAACCTAAAGTGGCTACGTTGAAAGTTATAGGGTCCTACAGCAAGCGATATTAGGTGGTTTAATGAGTGTGGAAAAAGAGATTGAGGAAAGTCTGGAAATAGATGTTGAAAAAGTCAAAAACAGGATTATAGACTTCATACAGGAGAAAACCGAAGAAGCAAACGCAGAAGGAGCCGTAATAGGTCTAAGCGGAGGTCTGGACTCCTCAACTATAACATATCTCTCCAAAGAAGCCCTGGGTCAAGAAAACGTCTTAGGAATATTCATGCCTGAAAAAGGTGTCACGGAAGAAAAAGACTTCGAAGACGTGGAAAAAATCACGGAAAATTCGGGCATTGAATCAAAAACCATCTCCATAGACAGTCTTTTAGAAGAGATGATGAACAAGGTGAAAGCTGACGAAGAAGAAAGACTAGGTCTCGCGAACATGAAAGCAAGAATCAGAATGACTATACTTTACTATTACGCCAACATTAGAAATTCCCTAGTCATAGGGTCTAGCAACAAAAGTGAACTCCAATGCGGATACTTCACAAAGTTTGGAGACGGCGCATCCGACATAGTTCCCATGAGTTCTCTCTATAAGACCCAAGAAAAGAAAATCGCTGAAGATATGGGGATTCCACAATCCATATTAGACAAACCACCGACCGCCGGACTTTGGAAGAATCAAAGCGACGACAAAGAACTAGTACTACCTTACGAGAAACTCGACAAAATATACCGAGGATTAGAACTAGGATTCGAAAAAGAAGAAATAGCCAAAGCCCTAGAACTGGAAACTTCAGAGATTGAAAAGTTCCAAAATATGGAGAAAAAATCAGAACACAAAAGAAAAGGCCCTACTCATCTGGAGCTAGACCTGGATTAATCATTCTTGGGCTCTACTTTTTGACAAAGGCCAGCCGCAATTGTTTGGCCACCATGCCTTATAGCAAACCTTCCCAGCTGAGGAACTTCACTGGCTTCTTCTATGACCATAGGCTTAGTAGGTTTCACTCTGATTACACCTGCTTCACCTTTTCTCAGAAAATCAGGGTTCTCCTCAATGACCTTACCCGTACTGGAATCCACCTTCTTCTTTAACTCAATAATCTCTCCAGGAACGTTAGAAGACTGACAATGGAACAATGGAGTAAATCCTGGAGTTATGTAGGTCGGAGAATCCAAAATAATCACTTTTCCCTCAAATTCTTCCGCCACAGTCGGAGGATCTCTCGGTGAACCCGCTACATCCCCTCTCTTTATCTCATCCTTAGAAACCCCTCTGACGTTAAAACCGACATTATCTCCCGGCTCCGCTTCATCTATCTCCTCATGGTGCATCTCAATAGTCTTAACTTCCCCTTTCACACCGGCAGGTTCAAAAACCACATTATCATCAACCCTGAGAGTCCCCGTCTCAATCTTACCTATAGGAACCGTACCTACCCCAGTCACGGAGTGAACATCCTGAACCGGAAGACGCAAAGGTTTATCCACGGGTTTTTCCGATTCTCTCAAAGACTGTAAAGCATCTAGAACAGTATCCCCATCATACCATTCTAAATTATCACTAGGTTCGGAAACATTCTCCCCCTTGAAAGCTGAACCAGGGATAACCGGAAAATCAGAAGCATCTTCATAACCAATATTTTCAAGCAAAGGAATCAATTCCTTCTTAACTTCCTCATAAGGACCCTGTTGATAATTCACTTTATCCATCTTATTCACAACAATAACCAACTGATTCACTCCCAAAGTATACGCTAAAGCAGCATGCTCTCTCGTCTGAGGCATAAGTCCATCGTCCGCAGCCACCACAAGAACAGCTGCATCCGCCTGGCTAGCTCCTGTTATCATATTCTTAACAAAATCGCTATGGCCCGGAGAGTCAATAATCGTGATCATATTCTCGTCAGTTTCCAGCTTTTCATAAGCCACATCTATCGTCAACCCACGGTCTCTTTCCTCTTCAAGATGGTCGAGAACCCAGGCAAACTTGAAAGATTCGGCTTCCTCATCTATATCTTCAGGAGATATGACTCCGGTCTCATATAGGAGTCGTCCCATCAAAGTAGACTTACCATGGTCGACATGACCAATTATAGCAAGGTTCACATGCGGTTTTTCTGACATTTTCCCTTTACTCATATGACTCTTCTCTTAAGTCGTTTTTCTTAATAACAAAATTTTCAAGAGAAACCCGCCTAATAAGAGTAGAGTTAAGATGGAAGATATCCACCCGGAACATCCCAGATCAGAATCACTCAAAATAAGAGAGAAATTGGCCGACGGCTTGAAGAAGGGGCTGGTTTCTCCCGAAGGATTGGCAGCTCATGGGAGGGGAGAAGCCTTCGATTATCTATTGGGTGAAAAAACGACCGAACCTGCAAAGGAAGCTATTAAAGCAGGAGCTGCATCTATCGTAAAAGCCGAAGACCCCGTGTTCTCCGTAAATGGAAATGTTTCCGCATTAGTCCCCGATGAGATTGGAAAGCTATCCAAAGAAACACGAGTGAAAATCGAAGTTAACCTATTCCACAAATCCAGAGAGAGGGAAAAAAGAATCGCCAGACATCTCAAAGATCACGGAGTTGAAAAAGTCCTGGGGATAGAAGAAGAACATTCAGCAAAGATACCTGAAATTCAAAGCGAAAGAGAAATAGTGGACAAGAGAGGCCAAAAAATTGCGGATTCAATAGTAGTACCTCTAGAAGATGGCGATAGAACTGAAAAATTAGTAAAAAATGGGAAAAAGGTCATCTCCGTAGACCTCAACCCAATGTCCAGAACTGCCCAATCCTCTCAAATAACCATAGTAGACAATCTCATCCGAGTCATGCCTCTACTTATAGAGAAGATAAAAGAGTTAAGAGAGCGATCCTCGGACAAAATTGATGAAATAATAAAAGGGTATGACAACGAAAAGAACCTGGGAAAAACCACTGATATAATGTTATCCACATTAGAAAAGATGTCTAAAGGGGAGAATTAATTGAAACCTAAAGTCCAAGTAGCACTAGATTTGACGGATACAGAACAAGCGATAGAGATAGGAACAGAAGCAGTGAAAGGTGGAGTTGATTGGATTGAAGCTGGAACCCCCTTGATAAAATCCGAAGGTGTAGAAGCTATCGAAAAACTGGACGAAGAATTCCCTGAAAAAACGATCATAGCCGATATGAAAACTATAGACACTGGCGAATTAGAAGTGAGCTTAGCTGCAGAAGCCGGAGCGGACATAGTTTCCATTTTAGGACACTCCGCTGACAAAACAATCGAAGAAGCTGTAAAGATTTCAAAAAAATATAACATCAAAATAATCTCCGATTTAATCACAGTAAGCGAACCTTACGACAGCGTCGAAAGATTAGAAGATTTAGGAGTGGATTATATCGGAATACACACCGGAATAGACCAACAGAAAACCGGAAAAAGTCCACTCAAAGAATTAAAACCCGTTCTAGATAAAGCGACCGTCCCGATAGCCATAGCAGGAGGTCTTGAAGCAGAAAATTCGGCCAAAGCAATCGAAGAAGGAGCCTCAATAGTGATTGTAGGAAGCGCCATAACCAAAGCAGAAGACCCAGCCAAAGAAGCTGAAAAGATAGTTAACAATGTGAGGAATCTGAATGGATAAAAAAATCACACCATGCGAGATAAAGAAGAAAAAGAAAAAAGATGAAAAGATAGTTTTCTTAACAGCCTACGATTATCCCTCAGCGAAGATATTGGATAAAACCGACATAGACGGTGTATTAGTAGGAGATTCCGTAGGAAATACAGTCCTAGGATACGAAAACACCTTACCGGTCTCTATGGATGAGATGATACATCACACAAAAGCAGTCTCGAAAGGCTTAGAAAATCAACTGCTCATAAGCGATATGCCATTCCTCTCATACCAAACGAGCACCGAAGAAGCTGTAAAAAACGCTGGAAGATTTCTGAAGGAGGGAAAAGCAGAAGCCGTGAAGATAGAGGGAGGTTCAGAATACGAAGAGGAAATAAAGAAAGTAATAGATGCAGGTATTCCTGTGATGGGCCATTTAGGATTAACACCTCAAAAAATAAAACAACTTGACGGATACAAACCACGAGGAAAATCAGTAAAAGAAGCAAAACAGATATTCGAAGACGCTAAGAAACTTGAAGATATGGGTGTATTTAGCTTAGTTCTAGAATCCGTCCCTACAGAGCTTTCTGAAAAAATAACTAAAGAACTGGAGATACCCACTATAGGAATTGGAGCGGGAGTAAAATGCGACGGTCAAATACTTGTACTTCACGATCTCTTAGGAATATCAGAAACCAAACCAAAATTCGTGAAGAGTTATGCTGACTTATCATCCACAATAGAAGAAGCCGTAAAAGATTTCCAAACCGAAGTGGAAAACGAAGAGTTCCCAACTTCTGAAAACTCATATAACATGAAAAAAGAGTTCGTAAAAGAACTCGAAGAATCTCTGGAAGAAAACGACTAGAGCAATGCTAAAAGTTCCTCAAAACTAAATATTTATCTTAAATCAGGACTTGATACTCGAATCGAAGAAGTTGAAATAACCTATACTACTAAAATGGAAACACAAATCACTATGATCCACTTCTCATGGTCACTGGAGAATCTTAACAAGGCGGATAATCATTTCAAAGGTCTAAGATGCCAAAATACGAATGAGACAAATATTAACCCTTCATCCTTTCCAGTTTTTTCCTTCCTAAGGCCTGAATGTACTCTACTTCGTCCCCTTCCTCTACTTCCCCTCTAAACTGAAGAGGAATGCTAACTTCAAAAGTCTCATAGCTTTCTAGATCCATTAACTGAGCACTATTTCCTATAATCGCCATTATCTCTGCGTCTCCCCGTTCAATTATAGGAACTTCTCGGCTGTTTTCAATGTCACTGACAAAAGTCCTTTTTTGACTATCAAAAAGGCCCTCTACATACACCTTAACATTGCTTTCGTCTCCACTCGCTGAAGAAGCAGACTTTTTAGTTACTTGGCAGGGCTCTTCATTTACGAGCACATAATCTCCAACATCCAAGTTCTTTACTTTGACCATTTCTCTTCCCATGTTCTCACCTTTCTATTTGTGTTAGGAAACTTCTTTAAAATCTTAGCGGAAAATTCAATTACTAACAATAAAAAAACTAATTGGGTATAAAGGTAAGGTATGAGAAGATGAGGATCGGAATAGTTTCAAGACCCAATCTAGAGGGAACGGTCGAATTAACTGAAAATATTGTGTCTCATCTTAACGAAAAAGGGATAGAAACTTCATTAAATTCCGAACTAGCGAATCCTCTAGATAAGAAAAGTACCCCTGTAAGGGAAATGGAGGTGGATTCCCTAATCACTTTAGGTGGAGATGGAACAGTTTTAAGAAACACTCTCAAATTGCCAAAAACTCCCATCCTCGGAATAAATATGGGTGGAAGAGGCTTTCTCGCTGATGTTCCCCCTGAGGAAACATTAGAAGCTCTAGACAAACTGGTCGAAAACGAACTTGAGATAGTGAAAAGAGAACGTCTAAAAGTAACGATATCTGGCGAAAAAATTGCGGACGCACTAAACGAAGGAGTTGTAAGACTACAAGACCCATCCAGCGTTCTAAAATTTAAAGTCATCATGGACGGAGAAGAAGTAGAAAAGGCCAATGGAGATGGAATAATAGTCGCTACCCCTACTGGCAGCACAGCCTATTCACTCTCAGCCGGCGGTCCAGTTATGGATCCAAGAATCAATGCATTTCTCGCAGTACCTCTAGCAACCTACAAGCCAAAAGCACTTCCCCTCGTATTTTCAATGGATTCTCAAATCAAATTAGAATTATTAGAACCGGAAAAACCGGCATATGTAGCTATAGATGGTCAAATCACTGAAGAGATACAAAAAGATGATGAAATAGTGTTCGAAAAATCGGAAAACAGCGCAAAGTTCTACAAATGGAAAAATAAATTTTATGAAAAGATAAGGGAGAAATTGTAAATTGGAAGAGAAGGTTTACATCCTGGATACATCTGCTCTAATCGGGGGCTTTACTCCAAATCTTAGAGAGCCAACGCAATACATAGTACCCCAAGTATTAGAAGAGGGTCGTAGCTTATCTGTGAAACTGAAGATAGAAACAGCAATCAGTTCAGGACAGATTAAGGTCAGAAAACCTACCGAAGAATCCATCGAAAAGATAGAAGAAGAAATCGAAAAAACCAAGGATCAGCTTTCAGAGACAGACACAGAAATCCTTGCTCTGGCAAAAGAACTGGAGGAAGAAGGAAAAAAACCTGAAATCATAACCGACGATTATGCTATCCAAAACATTGCTGAAATATTGGACATATCCTTTTCACAAATTGCGCAACCTGGAATCGATGTAGTTTATGAATGGAAGAAAGTTTGTCCAGGGTGCGGAGAAGTATACGATGAAGATATCGATAAATGCAAAACCTGCGGTTCTAAACTCAAAAGAAAACCTGAAGAATAATCATCCCATAAAAAGTCAACCCATATCAAACCTCAAAATACTTAAAAACTTCAACTCATCATCTTAGGATAGAGGGATTATATTGGGTTTTCTAGAAATTGCGTTGCTACCAATAGGCGGAGGAAAAGAAAAAGAAGCTTTTCAAATTCTAGACGATTTATCACATCATGTACTACAAAATGTAGAAAAGTTTAGGGAAGCCGCAAAAGCTTACGCGGATGGTGACCTCGAAAAGGGCGATAAACTTTTCGTCGAAGTAGACAAGCTAGAATCCGAAGCAGACAAAGACGGATTAAAATTCGAATACAAGCTCGGAGAAGGTGCTTTTCTACCTTCCTTCAGAGGAGACCTTTCCAGACTAGCAGAATCAATAGACGACACAGCGGACAAAGCCACTGACTCAATAAAGGAAATACACAGAAGACCAAAACTATTTGAAGAACTATCAAAAGCAGAGGAAAAAAACGAAGACGCAAAAGTGATTCGAGAAGACTTAGTCAACATAGCTGAAAAAGCCGTAGAATCAACACGTGCTCAAGAAAAAGCCGTATCCGTCCTGATAGACGATATGGACGAAGCAATCGAAAAAGCAGAGGAGATACACCTCAAAGAACGTGACTCAGACAGGATAGAGGACAGACTAGCTAAAAACCTATACGAATACGAAGAGCTTCTAAACCCTATAAGCGTGATGCAAATCCGAGAACTGATAAATAGATTCGGAGGAGTATCAGATTCAGCCGAAACATCAGGAGATATCATATCTTCTATGGTCCACGCTCTAAAAACTTAAGACTTTCCTCAGATTCTTCCCGTTCCTTCTCTCTTTCTTCCTTATAGTTCCTATACTCAGTGAGTAGAAGAATCCCCCAAACAAAAATCACACCTAATACGGGAGAAATTTTCCACCCTATGCAAAGATCAGCGACCATACCGATTACAAACCCTTCAGCCACGAGTAAAATATAGAAAACTTTCCACTTCTCCATAATTACACCCCAATCATGCTTATCACAAGCCACGAAATAGCAAAAGTGAGCCCTGCAGCAAGAATCGGATTCAAAACCCAAGTCAAACCAATCTTTCCCAATTTTTCCTTACTTACAGCGGCGGACCCCCTAACCAAACCAACACCAGCTACTCCACCAACTATCGCTGTAGAAGTCGAAACGGGAATACCCAACCTCGAAAAAGCGAAAACCGTAATCGCAGCACCAAACTGAGCGGCAAAGGCCGTATTCGGCCTCAAGCTAGTTATACCTTCACCAACAGTTTCTATCACCTTGTGACTATAGGTTATAGCACCGACACAAACAGCAACCCCACCAAATAACCCAATCAAAGTTTGACTTACCGCTAACTGCCCCATCTGCCCCCCACCAACAACAGCAAAGATAAGACCCGTAGCATTACCAACAGTGTTCGCTCCAAGAGAAAAAGCAGCGAAAGCACTGGCGAGAACCGTAGCCCAGCGAAATATCACGTTAAGAGTAGTAGGAGATCCAACTCTCCTCAAACCCTTATTTGCAACATGAAAAAGTCCAAAAGCTATCAAAGCCGACCCTAGAGGCGTCAAAACCCAAGCCAAAAATATTTCAAAAATTATGGACAAATCCACTGAAACACCGCTAACTGCTTGGGCCATATCGGCCGGAAGATTGCCATAAGAAAGATAGAATCCAGCGCCCATCACGGACCCAACTATAGACTGTGAAGTCGAAACGGGTAATTTATAACGCGTAGAGATTGTAACCAACAATCCCGCGGAAAAAAGGGCTATAATAGCCACTTCACTCACCGCAGTAAGGGGATTCTCACCACCTTCCATCACCACAATACCCTCCCCAACGGTTTCCATAACCCTACCACTGCCCAAAGCAGCCCCCAAAAGAACGAAAAGAACCATTAA
>CAZKND010000011.1:11240-14189 GCA_964554215.1 Hadarchaeota archaeon (SeqCode)
GTTCCAAGCTACGTAAAAGCCTACTATAAATGCTAACAATAACAATACCCATTCTATCAAATTTTACACCCTATTATCTAGTTCACAACTTAACCGTTTTGATAAACTTCTTTAATTTACTTTCCCATTTCTCCAAATCCTCCGATAATTAACACAAAAATCAAAAATAAAAACCGCAAAGCTTCCTGAAAACATGGAAAGAAACTCCATCACTAATCAAAGGATAGAACGGAGAATAATACTTCACCAACCTTCTCCAAATTTTCCAACTCTATTTCTTCAGGTACATCATCAATAGTGTGAATCTGATAGAGTCTATCAGTCCTTACATTTGAAAGACCAAATACTGATTCCAATAAACTATCCAACCTATTTTTAACATTGTTATTACGGGAAGTCAAAGTAGTGGCATTAATACCTGAACTCAAAAAAGGCATATGGTCATGTATCGAAAAAGCTGACCAGACTTCTCCACCTTCTATCCCATTAACAATTTCCTCTCTCAAATCCTTAGAGGTCTCGCGTTTCCTCAAAACACCGTTTCCCTCAATAACACACAATCTGTCCCCACTACCTACAGAATCAATATTCAGAAAGAGATCGACATCTTCCACTTCTTTAGCATATGCTCTAGACCCTGACAAACCCTGCTCCTCTGCTCCAAAAGCAACGAACTCTATTTCTGCATCATCGACATCGGATTCACTTATCACTCTAGCCATCTCCAAAAGAACAGAGATTCCAGAAGAATTATCTTCCGCCCCTGGAGAGACCAAATCTTCGTAACCCCAAAAGGGTATGGTTACTACAGCCAAAAACGGAACCGCCAAAACCGCCCAGCTCAAAACCCACACATCAATCCCTAAAATCGGCAAAGCAAGTATGAGGAAAAAAGCCGCCATCACTATAGGAAGAAATATTTTGTGAAGCATCGGCCATTTCCAGTTTTTCACGCACCAATCGGTGTCGTAGTGGGCGCCCAAAACAATTTTCTTCTCCGGTTCATCCGAACCTTTCAACCTACCAATGACATTGCTTTCCTTTTTTTCCGACATCAGATCAGAAGAAAAATAGTGTAAAACTAGTACTCCAAACAAGGAGATTCCCAGAGTTATAATCGGGTTTAGGAAGAGATTAAGAGCGAAAGAAGAGAGGAATATTGCAACCAAAACAACCATAATAGCTCTAGTCTCTTTTAAACGATCAAAAAAACCAAATTCTTGAACATCGGTCTCCAAACCATAATCCTCAAATTTATTTCTTATATATTCAGAAGTTTGATCACTCCTCTCAGACCCTGCTAGTCTTGGACCTATCCCATACGAAAGCTCATCTATGTGTTCAAAGGTTTTTCGAGGCTCAAATTTTTCCATCTACATCACAATATTAAACAAGTCCCTAAAGTTGAATAAATTTCGTAAGAATATAAATGTCATCTGATAACTATTAAGTAAATCTAAAAATGGTTTAACATAAAACCAATAATGTTAATCATCGTGCGGGGGTTGCCGAGCCAGGTCAAAGGCGAAGGACTCAAGATCCTTTCCCGTAGGGGTTCGAGGGTTCGAAGCCCTCCCCCCGCATACACCTACTCTATTAACATCAAAGAGAGAATATCAAAAATCAATCTATAAATACATAAGAACTCACTTTAGCTATAAACTAGTAATAATTATTACCTACATTTGAAAAAATAAAACAAGAATTAAGGGGAGGTGAAAAATTTGGAAAATAAAGGAATAGGAATCCGCGCAGTAGGACAAATAGTGGATGGAATAATTGCATTCATAGTGTTTTTCATATTGGGCTATCTATTCACAGGTTCCTTCACTTTCCAACTTAGGGGTGGAGCAGCTTCCAGTATGATGGGTGTTTGGGCACTCATCATCATCCTGTACTTTATCTTGATGGAAGGAACCATGGGGCAAACAGTAGGAAAAATGGCCACAGGGATAAAAGTGGTCAAGGAAGATGGCAGTCCATGCGATATGAAGGCATCTCTAATTCGGAACATTTTAAGAATAATAGATGCCATCTTCGTCTACATAGTCGGCGCCATAATAATAGCCCAATCGGACAAGAACCAAAGACTCGGCGACATGGGAGCTAATACAGTTGTAGTGGGAGCTTAAAAAGAAAATATTAAATTATCCACTACTTATCTATATTTTTATTATTTATCATCTTTCTATTTTATTAAAGAATTATTTTTAAGATTTTAAACCGCCTTAAAAATCAGACAGAGGTCTAAGTACTGAAGAAAAGAACAGTTAAAGATGTGAAACAGCCGAAGAGAAATCAAGAAATAGTTTATAAAGAAAAAAGAAAAACTCTAACCGGTTAGATAAAACTTTGAAGCTAAAAGGAGGTGTTTTAATTGGATAAAAAATATATAGCGCTCATAATAGTAATCTTGGCTATCGTTGGAGTAGTTATTTTCTCAGGAGACGGAGGTTATACATCTGCCAACATCAGTGACGTGGTAATGTCGGAAGATTTTAATGAAGAAAACTTTGAACCTGTCGGAATAACTGATACCTATAGTTCTAATACACTCGCTTTCCATCTATCTGGTCAAATGAACAACGTTCCAAGCAACACAACAGTAGGAGTTCATTGGCATTATCTTAATGCAGAAAACGAAGACAATGTGTGGCTTATTGGGGGAAACGGCACATATATTGAAAATAACTACATAACTATAGACGAAAGTTCACAAGTCTATTTCCCTCTAGAAAGACTTCCTAGTCACCCGCCATTCCCCGAGGGAACATATGAAGCAAGAATATACATCAAAGGTAAAGGAAATGTGGAAAACGTTCAATTCTCGGTCCATGAAAATATAGAGTAAATGGACCTCACTTCTTATTTTTTATCAATACTAATCTCAGTTTCATCGCAATAAAGAAGTCTTCCTGTAACCTTCTTTTAACACCTTATCTACCGAGG
>CAZKND010000011.1:14310-19886 GCA_964554215.1 Hadarchaeota archaeon (SeqCode)
AACTCTCATCGAATAACAACCTCGAAATCTTAAGCTCTAATCTAAAATCCCTGCTAAAAGTCACAAGTTAGGAAAAATCAAATCTAAATCCAAATTTGTCGAAATTAAATCCTTAAGAACCTCAATAGACTCTTTTCTCCGAGTTCTACCCTTACTGACAATCTGATCAGCCTTCTCAACAGTATTTAAAGTATCTGACTGAACAGAGATAATAGGAACCTCCATCTCCTCGGCCTTACCAATAATAGCTCCTGGAGGTCTAAATCCACCCGTCAAAACAAGGCAGTTAACCCCGGGCGATTCCAAAGCAGCCCTCTGAATATCCGGCCTATCCCCACCAGTAACTAAAGCTACATCCTTTGCCCTTCTAAGATATCTTAAAGCACTCTCGCCCGACATCGCTCCTACAAGAAACCTCTCTACAAACTTATCTTGATCCGACAGGTTAGTAATTTCCTCAGCCCCTAACTCACCAGCCAACTCATCTACCTTGATACCGGCCAACTCTTTTTTCCAAGGTACTACTCCCAAAACCGGAATATCTTTACTTTCTAAAAAGTCAGAAGCTTCATTCTTAACCTTATCAATATCAACCTCGTTAATTCCATTGAAAACTACACCTTTGAGATTATCTCCCAACTTGTCGGCCGCATAAACTATACTATCCAAATTTTCCGGAGAATCATAATTAGAAACCATAACCACCTCAGAATCAAACATATTAACTATATCAAAATCCGTGAGGCCTAAAATACCACCGGTATCTATCCCCCCACCTCCTTCAATCAACATTAAATCCTTATCTTCTGACATCTTATCGTAACTGTCCTTAACCTTCCCTCTCAAATCCTTAACATCATGCATGCCGCGAACATACTGCTCTATAAAAGTCTGAGAATACATTATCGGTGATATATCCTCAACACTCTCTTCTAAATCCAGAGTCTTCTTCGCAAAAAGAGAATCCTCATCGATAAGTTTCCCAGCTCTGCTCCGCAACCGTCTGCCCAAAGGCTTTAAATAACCAACCTCATTCCCTTCCTCTTTAGCTATACATCCAAAAGCAAGAGCTAATCCTGTTTTTCCCGTACCCTCCGAAACCGAAACGAAAGACAAATTATCCGCCATAATTCAAACCTCTATTTTTAAATTATAACTCAACCTATTTAATTCTCACAAATTTAACTTCTCTTCATCGACAGTCAATCTCAAATCGATAGCTTGAACTCCATCCGAAGTTACAACGCAAGGATTAATATCAAGTTCTAAGATGGCAGAAACTTCAGAAACCATCTGAGAAACTCTCTGAATATTCTCAACCAAACCATCCACATCAACCGGTTCATTATCCCTTGCACCACGAAGCAGCGAAGATGAATCCAATTCATTCACCATGGCCCTAGCATCATTCTCACTCACCGGCGCAACTCGACAAGAAGTATCCTTCAAAACTTCAACAAATATACCTCCCAAACCAACCATAACCACGGGGCCGAACTGGGGATCCTTATTCATGCCTATAATGGTCTCTACACCTTCATCCATATCCACCATCTCTTGAACCTGTACGCCCAGTAGAGTCGCATCCGGCTGATAATTTTTAGCTCTCACGATGAGGTCCTCAAAAGAATCCTGAACTTCATCAATCGGCACTCCGACTTTGACTCCGCCAATATCCGACTTATGGAGAATATCCGGACTCACAATTTTCATAACGACCTCATCACCCAACTCCTTCGCAGCCTCTTCCGCTTCCTTAGGAGTGCCAACCATCTCAGCCGCCGGGGTGGAAATGCCGTAAGCATCAAGCAAACCCATGGCTTCGAGACCGAGTCTATTATCGTTGCGGGCTCTTACCTGGGTTATAATCTCTCTCGCCTTCGTCCTATCCACGCTAAATTTGGAAGGTTCTTGATATTCTCTCTCTTTTATATTTCTATATTCTTCCAAAACCCCTAAACTCTGGATGGCCCTCTCAGGATCGAAATAATTAGGAACACCGTTCCTCCGTAAGATATCACCCGCAGATTTAACATCGTCACCACCCATCAAACACGCAGCCAGAGGCTTGTCATAATCTTCCTGAACTTCAACTATCCCCTCAGCCAACTCCTCTAAATCAAGAATTGCAGAAGGATAAGAAATAACGATCACAGCCCCTACACCAGGATCAGAAAGAGCTATATCGATGCTTCTCTTAAACCTTTCCAAGTCCGAATCTCCAAGCACATCGATAGGATTGTAGATGTTTGCTTCCGAAGGAAGATAATCCGACAATTCCTCCATAGTCTCATCTTCAAAAGACGCCAAAGACAACCCTGCTTCACCCAAAGCGTCAGTCGCCATTATTCCAGGTCCACCTGCATTCGTAACTATCGCCACACCATCCAATTCAGGGAGGGGTTGACCTTGCAAAATTTCCGCATAATCAAACAAAGTTTCAATATTATCCGCCCTAATAACGCCAGCCTGGTCCAAACCGGCCTCATAAGCCCGCTCACTTCCCGCTAAAGTTCCTGTATGAGAAGAAACTGCCTTAGCACCCTCATCAGTCCTTCCTGACTTCACCACCAAAATAGGAGTAGATTCGGTCACTTCCCGAGCAGTAGAGATAAATTCCTGTCCATCTTCAACCCCTTCCAGATAAGCTAAAATAACGTCCGTATCCTCATCCTCACCCCAAGCCTTCAAGAAATCCGTTTCATTAAGAATCGCCTTATTACCTAACGAAACAACATTTTGAAACCCAATCTTTCTGTCCTCGGCCCAACTCAAAACAGAAGTAATCAATGCCCCCGACTGACTCATAAAGGAAATAGAACCCGGCAAAGCTTCCTCAGAATCAAAAGTAGCGTCTAAATCCTCCGGAGTACTAATAACTCCAAGAGAATTTGGCCCTACAAGATTCAAATCATACTCTTCAGATATTTCCCGAAGCTCTTTTTCTCTTTCTACACCTTCACTCCCAGACTCACCATATCCTGCAGTAATCACAACAACGTTTTTCACTCCGTTCTCACCTGCCTGCTTAACAACTTTATTTGCAATCTTTGCAGGCACTGTAATCACCGCCAAATCTATATCATCTGGAGCCGATTCAATATCCGGAAAAGCTTTCTTGCCTAAAACTTCATCTCGATTAGGATTAATAGGGATAACTTCACCCTGGAACTTATCTAAAAGATTCTCAGTTATAGCTAGGCCTACTGAACCTTCTCTTTCCGTAGCACCAATCACGGCCACACTTTCAGGATGAAACAACTTTTCCATATAGCAAACCACCACTATTCATTTCTTCATAGAAAATAGATTAACCACCATTAAGAAAGTGACGGGGATATCAACCAGAAATGATTCAAATATAGCTCAATGATAGCCACCTCTAAGAATAACTGAAAATTATTGCAAAGCCGGTCCAAAATATATAACGGAAGCAAAAAGAAATTACTTGGCATAAAGTATGACCTTTACGCTCTCATTCATCCCCGCCTTACTAATCATACTCCTAACAGCAGGTATCGGAAGATTATTATCTGTAAAACTAAATCAACCGCTACTTCTAGGAGAACTAATCCTTGGAATAATCATCGGTAGGTTTGTGGTCTTAGCACCTGCTGCGAAATCACCTATCGCAGACATAGCTCAAATAGGTATAATGTTGCTACTATTCTCCATCGGACTAGATCTTGATTTAGATAGATTCAAAGAAATGGCCTTTCCTGCCGCAGGAGTCGCCGCTGGTGGAATAATACTACCTTTTTTCCTAGGATATATTACGACCATATTCTTCAATTTTCCAACAACTGTAGCTCTGTTCGTCGGAGCTGCAATGGTTGCAACATCCGTAGGCGTGAGCACTTCCATACTCCACGAAGCCGGAGCCTTAAAAACAAAAGTTGGAACCCTCATAACTGATTCTGCGGTTATCGACGACGTTGTAGGAATAATCATTATGACCGTACTCTTCACCTACATATCAACGGGTAGTGTAAAACTAACAGAACTAGCCGTGCTCATAATATCATCAATTGTATTTTTCTTGGTTTCACTTACTTTCGGCGTCAAAGCAATGAAAACCATCTCGGATAGGATTCCAATAGAGAAAGAGAACTTACTCTTAGGAGGAATTATAGTTCTATTATCCTTCGGTCTAATTACAAAAAGCATGGGGCTTGTACCCGCTATTGGAGCTTTTGTAGCAGGTATTCTAGTAGGACAAACTGACACTTCAAATGCACTCGCAGGCTCTGTCTCACTAATCGGAGAAGGGTTTTTCATTCCAATATTTTTCGTGCACCTGGGAATGACCTTCAACTTAGGAGCATTTACTTCAGCGGGCATTTTCGCAGGTATTTTGATAATATTGGCTATAGTTGGAAAAATACTAGGATCAGGACTTGGAGCAAAAATCTCAGATTTCAGCAATAAAGAATCTCTAGCTGCAGGAATAGCCATGGTGCCAAGAGCAGAAATAGCCCTAATTATCGCTAACTTCGGATTGGAAAAAGGGGTAATAACTCCGGAGATCAGTTCAACAATCTTGGTAATGGTAATAATAACAACCATAGTTACACCCACACCTCTTTGGAAAGTTTTAAAAAATATAAATCAAGATTCGTAATCATCCACACCTAACTATCCTGTAATAAAAATTCGATAATTTAAAACGAAAATTTTATTTCAGCAAAAAAGAAAAACAAAAGGGATAAAATGGACAGAATTATAGAAAAAATTCTAATTCCGATCGATTCAATAGAATGGGATAACACCCTCACAGCAGTAAAAAATGCGATAGGATTAGCTCAAGGTTGTAAGGTAAATGGACCTCCGGAGTTAATATTTATGCATGTATTTAACGTCCATAGCAGAACTTCAATGTCCGAAAGAGAGAGAGTGATGGATCTTAAGAAAAAGAAGATTGAGGAAGAATTCGAGAAAATTGAAGAGATATGTAAAGAAAACAACGTGGAAAACATAAGAAAAGAGCTGAAAGAGGGTAATCCTGTAAACGAAATAATTGAAACCGCAAAAGAAGAAGACGCCTCTATTATAGTAATGGGTTCTGGTAAACTCCATGATGAAAGTGTGGGAAGCAAAATTCACAAATTTTTCTACGGGAGCACTACAGAAGAAGTTATCCATGGAGCTCCATGCTCAGTTCTTGTCGCTAGGCCAATGAACGAATCCGAATAGAAACTAGAGCTCCTTCAAGAGAAAAAAGTCAAAGTAGAAAACTGATTCTCAAGGTCTATTTTAGGAAAAACGGATTAACAATACATAATGGAACGTTACAAAGAGATAATCCCTGAATTCGAAAAGTTTAAACAGAAAATAAAAACCGAACAACCCCACGACATCAGAATAAATGACATCAAAGCCTCCAAAAAAACGGTGAAAAATTCTCTAGAGAATGAAGAAATCGAATTCAAAGAAAGAGAATGGAACGAAAAATTTCTAAAATTAGACTCAAACCCCAGCAAAACAATGGCCCACTGGCTGGGAGAATTCTATATCCAAGAATCAAGCTCTGGGATACCCCCTCTGGCATTAAAACCCAAACCTCAAGACGATATATT
>CAZKND010000011.1:19896-26752 GCA_964554215.1 Hadarchaeota archaeon (SeqCode)
TGTGTGCAGCACCAGGAAGTAAAACGACCCAGATATCGGCAATGCTGAAAAATAAAGGAAATATTATAGCTAACGACGTAAATTCGAACAGAATTAGAGGTCTATTATCAAACTTATACAGACTAGGTTGTTTGAATACCCAAGTAACGAAAAAAGACGCTAGAAACTTCGCCGAAGACCACAAATTCGACAAAATATTACTCGATGCTCCATGCTCAGGAGAGGGAAATGTCCGAAACCAAGAAGATCTTCTTGAAGGAGCTGAACAACACGAAATAGATAAAATATCAGATCTCCAAGAAAAACTTCTAGAGAAAGCTTTCAGAGTCTGCAAAAGTGGAGGAACAATTGTATATTCTACTTGTACTTTTGCACCGGAAGAAAACGAATTAATCGTCTCAAAATTCCTAGATAAAGGTGAGCTAATAAATCCCGAGTTCAAATTCAACCACTCACCCGGGATCACGGAGTGGAAAGACAAAAGCTTAGATGATGAGCTAAAAAAATGTGTGAGAGTTTATCCACACCAACTTGACTCAGGGGGTATATTCGTTGCAAAATTTAAGAAATAAAGTAGAAACATACTTCAAAAATAGATTCGGCGTGAAAAAAGAATTCTGGAAAGATTACAATTTTTACGAAAAAGGAAATTCCATCTGGATAACCTCTCAAGAGCTGGAACCAAAAGACGATTTCATCGCCGGAGGAATTAGAACACTTCGATACATTGGAAAAAAAGTGAAACCTACAACATATATCTTACAAATTCTGGATGAAAGAATACAAAAGAACACCAAACATCTAGACGAAAAAGAAGCCAAAACGCTAATTCTGAAGAGAAAACCTATTGAAGAATCTTTAGATCCTGGCTACATCGCTCTAAAACTAAATAACAAAGTCATAGGTTGCGGAATGATGAATCATCAAAATGAATTGAAGACTCAAATATCAAAGAACAGAACAAAAGAACTCCAAGAAATACTACAATAAGAAACATACTTATCTATATCTGAATCAAAACTACACCCATCTGCAAAACTAAACCTCATAGCCTTCTCCAGAACAAAAAACAAAAACTTGAAAACTCTTCAAACATGACCTAATTCTAACCATGGAAATAAAAAAGAGACACCATATCCGAAGCTCCAAGAAAAGAGACCTAACAGAAAAACTAAAGCCGAAACTGGGCGACGAAATCGAGGAGATATTAGAAGGAAATGTAGAAAAAGCAGAAATGGAAGATGATACTACCGTATTCCTCGTGGAAGATCGTCCCTTCCTATTCAAAAATGGAGAAAACTACATTCCTCTAATATTCGAAGCCGATAAACTACTTCTGAAAAAGATAGTGGTCGACATGGGGGCAGTGAAACACGTAACTAACGGAGCGGATATAATGGCCCCGGGAATAGTCAAAGCCGAAGACGGAATAGAAAAAGAAGACATAGTAACAATTGAAGATGAAGAAAATCAGAAGACTATCGCTATAGGAAAAGTTTTGGAAACGGGTATGGAAGAAAAAGACAAAGGAAAGATGGTTGAAAACCTACATTATGTAGGAGACGATTTCTGGACATTACAGGAAACGTTCTAAAATAGAATCGGACCAACCAATTACGTTCTCCCTCTAGTAAACACTCTATCGACCGTATAAATTAAAAAATTAGCTCAAAATCACTCGAATAGCCGAGCAAATACCTCTCATATGTACCTATAATCCAGCTATAAAGAATTATTTCTCGAATCATTAGGAAAAGTTAAATAGTGGGGGAGCTATTCCTTTGATGATATGAAGGGATAAAATGGAGAGAATAAAAAATATTTTCACCACCAAAAAGAAGGAAAAATCCAATTCTGATACGTCATCGACGGAAGGAAACTCAGGAGACTTCCCCGACATACCAGTAATAGAAGTCGACGAAACAGACACATCGGAAAGGAGAAATGCAATAGAACCGATAATAGTGAAAAGTATCGATTTAAACGCACTAGTCGATGTACAAGAAGCCGGAAATGAACTTAGAGACGGAAATATAGCAATCCTAAATATCTCGCCACTAATGGAAGAAGACCCTAATGAACTGAAAAAAGCCGTGGATCAACTAAGAGGAATAGCAGACGAGATAGACGGGGATGTAGGAAGACTTTCCGAATCTAGAATTATCGCAACTCCCGAACTTGTACAAATTCAATTCAGCGGAAAATAGACCGAAACTGGAAAATTTCTCACCATATTCAATGGCTAATCTAACAGCCATTTGCAATCATTTAATTATCTGAATTAGTACAATTTCATTACACTTAGATTAGACTTCAAATATTTAGTACAATCTTATAGTCTCTAAATTATCAGGGGCACGCGTCCTCATATTAAACATCTTATGTAGAGAACTGCACAAATCAATACATCTTCCCTCTTCTCCGTGAACGCAGAGAATCTTTCCAGGCTTCGGAGAAGAATTTTTCACAAAGTCAACCAATTGCTCTCTATCCGAATGAGCACTAAACCCTTCAACAGTATTAATATCCATATTAACCTGAACTACGTTTCTCTTTCCTTCATCATCTCTCATCGGAACTTCCCTCCAACCTTTCTGCAACCTACGGCCCATTGACCCTTCACTCTGATATCCAACAAATATCAATGAGTTTTTAGAACCTGGAGCCAATCTTCTGAAGTATTCTAACACAGGGCCTCCAGCCATCATCCCCGCAGTGGAGAGTATTACGCTCGGTCCACCACTAACAATTCTCTCTCGTTCCTCACTGCTTTTAACCTGATTGAAAATATCTGATAAGAACGGATTGTTCTCCTGATGTAATATTTTATTCTGTAAATCATCGGAGAGATATTCAGGATAAGCCGTATGGATACTCGTCGCTTCCCATATCATGCCATCTAGATGGACAGTCAAATCTTCCAATTCTCCACTGGAATATGCATCTTCCAAAAGCAACATCATCTCTTGAGCACGTCCTACAGCGAACGCAGGTACCAAAACTTTCCCTCCATCCTCTAATGTACCTTTGACTATATCCAAGAAGTCATTCTCGGAATCTTCTCTAGATGGTTGTATAGCATCGGAACCACCATATGTGCTGTCCATTATAAGAGCTTCCAATCGAGGGAAATCATGTTCAGCAGCAGACAACAATCTGCTATCCTCAAACTTCAAGTCTCCTGTATAAACGATGTTATACCTCCCTTCCCCAATATGGAGATGAGCTAACGCGGAACCTAGAATATGGCCAGAATTATGGAGGGTTAACCTCATATCCGGCGTTATATCTGTAACGTCCCCATACTCCAAGGGAACAGTATGTTTGACAAATTCTTGAACGTTCTTCTTAGTGTAAGGAAGTTCCTTCGCCTCATTTCGAGCAATATCAACATAATCCAACTGAAGAAGAACAGATAGGTCTCTAGTAGGTTTGGTAGTGTAAACAGGGCCATCATAACCATATTTGAAAAGGTAAGGAGCGAAACCCGAATGATCTAAGTGGGCGTGCGTAATAACCACCGCATCAATCTCCCCCAAACGCATCTCAGGAGCGTTCAAATATGGAAAAGCATCCTTATCGTCCGCCGCCACGTTCACCCCACAATCCAACAATACCTTGCTCTCCGGAGTCTGTAACAAGTGAGCCGACCTACCAACCTCTCGAGAACCTCCTAGAGAAGTAACTCTAACCCATTCATCCTCAGCTCTGGTCTCACGGTGAATTCTATCCCCTATCTCTCGTAATATCTCATGTCTTTCCTTAGCAGTTTCAATGACGGACCTACGGATGTCATTAATGATTTCTGATTCAATAGGCGGTTTTCGAATAATCTTCGGAGTCCAACGAATCTCTTTCAATATTTTTCGTAAAAGTTTTCCACCCTTCCCAATGGCCAAACCAGGTTTGACAGTTTCAATATAGACCTCTCCTACCGTAGGAATAAAATTTATATCGGTAATCTCGGCACCATCCGGAACTATCTCCTCTATTTTATCCTTAGCTTCCCCAACAGGCAACCGAATAGAAGAATCAGGTCTTAGAGTAATCCTCTTTTGGATATCCCTAGCTAATTTCTTGACTGGCTTTCCATTTCCTACTAAAGGGTCTAAATCGTCACAGTAAATCACTACTTTAGGGCCCTCAAACTCAATATTTGTAACTGACCCTGCAAAAGGTGTTTTTTCCTCTATGGTTTTTCTAATATCTTTAATTATCTCATTTGATGACATTCTGTACAGCTCTAAGTAGTCTTACAAATCATGAGGTAAACTTAACTAGTCAAACCTTGAACTTCTTCAGACGACAGTTCCTGAAACCCCTTGTCTTCTGAAATATTTGCAACTCTAATTCCATCTCCAGTAGCTGTATCCCTTTCCATCGCAGATTGTAGAGCATCCACAGCTAGAGATGTAATCTCATCCAACTCCATACCTTCTTCATATTCAGATTCAAGTAATCCATAAGCAACTGGAGAACCAGAACCGGTTGCAACCATATTTTCTTCTATCATTGATCCATCCATATTCAGGAGATATAAACTTGGACCTTTATCATCCACACCTGCTAAAATAAGAACCGCTAACATCGGCATAACCCGAGCTCCCTTAAACATGTTAGAAGCCATCTTAGCAGCAGCTTGTATCCTAATTGGAGCTCCTTCTCTATGCTTATAATATCGAGATTCAGCTCTTAGATTTTTCACTAACTCTTGAGTATCACCCACACTTCCAGCCACGGTTACTCCCATTCTATCCGTAATTTTATACAATTTTTTCGCTTCTTTGCTGGCTATTTCCTTACCTGCCGAAGCTCTAGTATCCGTAGCTAAAACTATGCCATCTTCACAAGACAAACCAACTGTTGTGGTTCCCTTCAAATACTCAAGCGCTTCTTCTTCCATTGTAAACCTCCAAAATCAAGTCCACAAAAGGACAATTATGATTTTCTAAACCTCATATATAAAGGTTCGCGGGAATTCTGGCTAATATCTTCAAGCCTATCTCCAATCTCTTTCCAGTAAATGCTTCTCAAAGGAATTTCAAACGAGAAAACTTAACCAATTAAAAACGACGAAAATATAACTTCAAAAGATGACCAATGGGGACAAGAACCACTCTAAAATTCTTAAAAAAATTTTCTGAAGAAGAACTTAAAGAAAAAAAGGCCAAGAAAGTTCACGTAAAGCAGAAGAACAAAAAAACTACGATGAGCCTCGGAAAATTCCCCAATAAAAGAGTCAAAAAAACCGAAGGGGCCAAATACCTGGTAATAGTTTACTACAAAAATAGGATAAAAGTCTACTTTTTCAATGAAGACGGGAAGATGTTAGGAAGTGACAGGTTTGAAGATGATGAAAAAGAGGAGAAACTGAACGAAATAGAGAACAATACATCGACAATCTTCCGGATATCTTGAAAAATTGAACTAAGACAAACAGAACAAATATTCAGAGAAATTATGGAACGGTCAACCTAATTTTCTCCCTTTCTAATTTCTCGTGGACTTCGGGCTTTTCTTTAGATAGCTGACCATATTCCAAAGGTGTCATTATCTTTGCATCGATCTCCTTCCCAATTTTATCTGATACTTTCTCCAACGCATCTTCGATCTTATCTTTATCCCCTCTATTCAAAATCAATAACTCCACAGGAGCGTCCGGAGGATTATTTCCCTGAGCAGTCTTACCGACCAAATAAGCAGATTTTAAATCCCCCACTTCTCGAAAAGCATCTATGAGTTCAGAAAGAGTATATAAAACTCTCACTTGTCGGGCGAGAGGATTACTAAGTTTCAACTTGTAATATTTCTTTCTACCCTCTGAAGTTTCAGTTATTATGTCCTGCTCTTCAAGCTTCTTCAACCACTTGATGTTGGTGGCTTTCGACAACTCTAACTTCTTACCAATCTCTTTGGAGTAAAAACCTTCATCCGGATTCTTACAAAAAAGCTCCAACATCTTTACCGAGGCTTGAGACCCTAAAAAATCCAACATAGTAATCACAAAATTTTTCCCGCTCACCCAATTTTTGAAAAGTGGGAATTATTGATCATAAACAAAATCTAGCCACTCGTCGTAGTCCTCGTCCTCACCTTTAATTATATCAAAAAACTTTTCCTGTAACCGTTTAGTGATTTCACCCCTACCACCATCACCAATCAAATCATCATCCACTTCCCTAATAGGAGTGACTTCCGCCGCCGTGCCAGTGAAAAACGCCTCATCCGCCTCCTTCAACCTCTCTTTAGTAACGGTTTCTTCAGAGACCGGTATCCCCATATCTTCCGCCACAGTCATGATAGAATTCCTAGTTATCCCCTCTAAAGCTCCCGAGGATAATGAAGGAGTAATAACTTCACCATCTTCCACAATAAACAGATTCTCTCCAGGCCCCTCTGCAACCTCACCATCCATATTTAGCAAAATTGCCTCATCATAATCCCCTTCTAACGCATCCTGTTTTGCTAATATGGAATTAGCATAATTAGCAGTGGTCTTCGCCTGCGGAGGAAGAATTGTAGGATGAATACGACGCCATTCCGTAATCTTAGTTTTAACACCTTTCTTCAAACTCTCTTCTCCAAGATAGGACCCCCAAGGCCAAACAGCTATAGCGGCCTTCACAGGAGAGCCTTCTGGATTTAAACCCATCTCCTTGTAACCGTAAAAAACAATCGGACGAATATAACACTCATCTTGATCATTTTTCCTTATCGTCTCTCGAGACGCATCTATGAAATCTTCAACAGAATAAGGCAGGTCGATATTCACTAAATCCGCCGAGTTTTCCAATCTCTCCATATGGTCTCTAAGTCGGAATACAGCCGGACCTCTACAAGTATCGTAACATCTTAT
>CAZKND010000012.1:0-26203 GCA_964554215.1 Hadarchaeota archaeon (SeqCode)
GTCATGCTGAAAACTTTGGATTGGGGGCTTCTCTTAGAACTGGTCTAAGAGCAGCGTTGGATCGTGGAGCAGATGTTGCTGTAACTTTTGATGCTGATGGTCAGCATGATCCTAAGGAGATAGATAAGATAGTTTCTCTTATTGAGGAAGGGGCGGATTTTGTGGTGGGGGCCAGGAACAGATATCAGATGCCGTTAAATAAGCAGTTGGGCAATTCTGTGCTTAACGTATTTACTAGATTTTTTGGAGGAATTTTAACTGATTCTCAGTCAGGTTTTCGAGCTTTTAGTAGAGATGCGTTGGAAAAGATAGAAATTTGGAGCGATGGATATTCAGTATCTTCTGAAATTGTTATGCAAGCGGGTTGGCATGATTGGGAAAGTCGAGAAGTGGAAATTGAGGGGATCTTTACCGAATATTCGAAGTCTGGTGGAACAAACATCGCCGATGGCGTGAAGATAATTTTTAATTTATTTTTTGTAATAGTTATCCATTCTCTCCATGGATAAAAACCGCTGTGTCTTTATTTTGAGATAAAAGCAACTCTTTTTACTTTTGAGATGTCTCTGTTTCTAGTTTCTGGTTGAATTATTTCAGTTAGATCAAAGCTACTATTATTACTACCAGGATGATTACGGCGATTATTACTCCGATCGTTAGGTTTCTGACGGTTTTTTCTTCTTTTTCAGCCACTGCTTCGGGTTCCTTAATTTCCTGGATTCCTTCTTCTACTTTTTTTGCTCCCTCTTGTATTCCTTCTTTAACGTCAGTTTTTCTAGTAGTTTGTTGGAAACCTTCTGTTTCTACCTCTTTTGTTTCTACTTCTTGTATTCCAGGTTCGGTTGCGGTCTCTTCTTCTTCGTCTTCCTTTTCATCTTTCTTTTCTTCTTCGGTTTCTTCACTTACTTCTTCAGTTTCCTGAGGTTCTTCTTTTTCTTCCTCTTCTTCGTCAGAATCTGTCCATTCTTTAATTTCTTTTTTAAGGTAGTTCTTTTTTATTAGTTCTACTAGTTCGTCTTTCGGTATTCTGGAAAATCCAGATAAATCCTTGTCCCTTGCCATCTGGTGTAACTCTCTAACTGTTTTTTCTTCCAATAATTCTTTTTTCGTAGGCATATCGATTCACCCTTATGTTATACTTTTTAAGGGTTTAAAAAAGTGTTTTGAAAGATTTTTTTCTATCGAGTGCAATTTTACGAAATTGAATGTGATACTCAAGCTTTTCTTTCTTAAGCAAAGATAGGATTACATATTATTGGCGAACTGTTATGGAGATAAAGAAAACTCAAGATATCAAAGAGTTCAAAGAATTGTGTGAAAATTATCCTTATATAACTGAACCCACAGAGAACTCTGAAGAGAAAGAATTTTATTTTTTGATAGATTCGGAAGGCAATCGTGTAGCTTTCGGATATATAAGGACTCTTCTCAGTAAAGTCGGGGTTATAGGTTCGGTTTTCGTTAAAGAGGAAAAAAGGGGTAAAAGTTTTGGAAGCGAACTAGTCAAAGAACTTGAAGATAAGCTTAGTGAGAAAGGCGTTTGGTTTTGTGTTTTGGGTGTACACAATGACAATCAGAAAGGTCTGAGTTTTTGGAAAAGGAATGGATATCATGTTCTAATCGAGTCCGTCAACGAGTTTTTGGTGAAAAATCCCGTGGATTTGGGCATTTTGGAAAAGATAAGTCCGGTCTCAGTGCCTGAGAACGAAGTGACTATTTTGGGTAAGTGGTTGATAGATGCGGATATCGATGAAGATTGAGGTGTCTTTCCAGTTTTTTATTTAGCATTTGATAGAATATTTCTTGCCCCGGATAGAGTTTTAAATTAGGGCTTGAAAGTTAATTTTGTTAGAATGTCATTTTTGGATAGGGCTAAGGAGTATAGTTTAAGCGAATTTCTCAAGGGAAAAGATTTTGTTTCACTGGCAAACATATTGTTTGGACTCTACTCAATCTATTTCGTTATACAAGGTGAGTTTTCACTTGCCTCGATTCTATTGATATTAGCATTTGTTGCAGACATTCTCGATGGAAAAGTAGCGAGATTTTTGTCTCAGAGCAACGAGTTCGGAAAGAGGATGGACATGGCGGACTTGATCTCCTTTGGTGCGGCCCCGGCCATTTTTATCCTTGTTCTGTATCAGGGTTCTAGTTTTTATCCGAACTTATTCTTACACATATCGGCCATTTGTCTAGTTTCTGCAGCTCTATTTAGACTGGCCAGGTTTCAGACGAAAGATTCGGATATTGAAGGGTTTATTGGTGTTCCTACTACGACAAATGGGATACTGTATCCAATTCTCTATTTCTTGGGTGCGGGTCAATATACGGTAATCATAATTACCTTTGTTATGGCCTTTCTTATGATGAGTTCAATAGTGATACCTATCAAGGATTGAGTCTGTTATAAGATATCGAAATTTTCTTATATCTCAAAATTTTTCCACTTACCTTTTCTCTGTCGAGGAGCACCGCGTTTGAATCAGACTATTAGCAAGAATATGATGACGGTAACTGCTATTCCGGTCGTCACGGGCGGTATCATGGATTTTAGGAATTCATTCAAATTGGCGTCGAAGTATTCTATAGAAAGGCTAACGCAGGGATGGATTGGCGTGATTACGTATCCTAAAAATATGGAAAAGTAGACCACCCCGAAGAGGAAACTTTGGAGCGAATTTGTTCCGAAGACCGATGGGATGATTGGGATTAAGATTGATGCAGGTAGGTTTATCCGCCCCGTTATGAAGCCTAGACCGAACGCGAATCCTATAGCAAAGACTATTTTGGGAGGTGAGAGTTGTGCAATCATCCCTCCTATTTCAGAGGACTCAAAGATAGAAATGAAGATAAAAATTCCAATCATTATAAGAGTGAAGTTCCAGGGTTTCATCTTTTTGATGGACCTCTTCAGAGTGCTTTCTACATCCTTCGCGAAGGTTATGGCTAAAATGAGACTAGCTAGTATCCCTATGAGCAGAGTGAGATTCTCGAAAGGGAATTTGAAGATGTTTTTAAGTAGGAGATCTACTATAGGGGCGATTAACAGAACTGATAAGGGTGCGAGGAGTGCTTTAGGATCAAAACTTTTCTCGTAGTTGATGCTTCCTTTGACCTTTCTGAGAAAGAAAAAATATCCGAGGATGATTGACAGTAGGAAAAATGGCACTAGATATTTTATTGCGGAATATATCGAGATATTGGCTATATTGGCACTAATTATTAGAGCTGGAGCAATTGGGTAGATGAAGTAAAGTATGTGTCTGAACCAGAGGTTTATTCCCACTTTTTTCTCGCTGGATATCTCCCCTCCTGCCTTTTCAATAAGTGGCGCTGAAAAGAGAGCCCCTCCCGGGATAGGCAAGGCCCCTAACAAGGCAGGTGATAATCCTAAGAATCCTTTTTTTCCAACCCTCAGATTTTCCTTTATATTGTCGAACTGGCCACTTATTCGGAGAGTTCCAGCTATTATCGGAATTAGCGTAACTGATAAAGTGAGTAGTAGTGTTGAAGGGTCGGTCAGAGTTTTCTGAATCACAGAGAGCATGGTTGTTATAGGCAGGGTGAACAGACCAAGAGTTAAGCCACCTAGAATTAAGGAGAGTCCTAGATTAATTCTTGAGATTGTTAGTAATATTATTATACTGATAAAGAATCCGATCCATTCTATCATTCTACTACCTCTTGTTTTTCGAAAAGTCGTCGTAAAAGTATATGAAATATTTGGTCATTATTGAAAGGTAACGCTTTTGGGAGGTTTTATAGAAGATGGTGGGCCCGGAGGGATTCGAACCCTCGGCCTTCACCATGTCAAGGTGACGTCATAGCCACTAGACTACGGGCCCTGATGTTTTGAATTTGTGCGGTCTTCTTTTTAGTTTCTTGTTTAATACGGTTTTTTACTAATTTCATTCCTCGCCTTGGTTTGGCATGGTTTAGTTTTGATGCGAAAAATTTGATATTATTGGGTTTCAATAGGGATATCTTTTCTGACATCCGCAATTGAGGCAGCTAATGACTACTTTTGAGGAGTTAAGTCTGAATCTGCATGTTTTTTCTGGAACCCATAAAGTTTGACACTTTCTGCAAAATTTTAGCCTTATTCTTTTAGGTAAATCCAGATTATATCTAGTTTTTATTTTCCAGGCTAGCTCTACATAACGTTTGGCTAGTTTGGGATTTTCATCAAAAACTTTTCTAGCTATTTTGAGCAATTTTTCCACTCGTTCCTGCGCTATTTTCTCGGTTTTCGGATTATTATTTCTCAAATTCTTCACTTCCATTTTCTAATACTTTTGTTTAGTTGGGTTTTGACTCATTGAAGATTTGTTTTTCATGTTTCTAAAAGCATCTTTTTTGAAGCATATGCAATTGTCTTGAGGTTAAGTTTCTCTATTCAAGTAAATTGAAAATATCCTCACATTTAGTTTATCGAGAAAAGCAGATGCATATTCGATTTATTACTAACAAGGGCTTCCGATTATTTATCAAAGCTTGCTGTTCGTTTAGAAATACGAAATGTCTGATTAGGTAGTTTTAAAGATGATAATTACTAATAAAAAAAGAAGTTTTGAATACGAGAAAAGGTAAAAGGGAGGTGATAAATTGAATTTTTCGTCAAAAGGAGTTAGCACAGGAACAGTAGTAGCGGTAGTAGCAATAATAGTCATCGTTGCAGCCGGAGTATTTATGGGTACAAGAGATGAAGGAATGGAAGTTCAGAACCCTGACACTCTTACAGTGCAAACGATAGGTGAAGCTGATTCTCTAGACCCAGCATATCCGTATGATACAGCTAGCAGTGAAATTATATTCAACGTATACGAGACTTTAGTTCATTTTGAAGGTGAGTCTACTGAAGACTATAAACCAATGCTAGCTGAGGATTGGGAAGTCTCAGAAGATGGTGAAACTTACAGTTTCAAAATCAGGGACAATGTTTACTTCCACAATGGAGAAAAATTAACTCCAGAAGATGTTGAATATTCCTTAGAAAGAGTAATGGTAATGGATACACCAAAAGGCGCTGCTAAGTTATTGTTGGAACCTTTAGTAGGTGTTAAATCTACTAAGTCGGGAGAAAACTTCGTCGTTGATTATGAAGATATTGATAGTTCCGTTGAAGTAGAAAATAATTGGGTTCACTTGAACTTAGCTGGTACTTATCCGCCGATTATGGACATAATTGCTCATCCTGTTTGTTCTATAGTTGAAAAGGATTGGGCAGTCCAACATGGAGCATGGCCGGGCACGAAAGAAACTTGGGAAAATTACAATAAGCCTGAAGAACCGCCTCTTCATGATGTGATGTCAGGAACAGGTCCTTTTGAGTTTGAACGTTGGGATAAGGGTTCCCTTGTTGAACTTTCCAGAAACGAAAACTATTGGAGAGAACCAGCTGAACTCGAGTCAGTTCGATTTGAGGTGGTTGAAGAATGGTCAACAAGAAAAGAATCCTTCCTGGCAGGAGATGCCGATATAGTGGATGTGCCTAGAGCTAACAAAAGTGAATTGTTAGATGAAGAAGGAGAACCTGTAGAAGGGCTAGAGCTTTACGAAGGTCTAAAGACTCTTGAAATTAACCCAGCTGCGTTTTATACTTATGAACTAGATGGTGAAGGCAGTGATTACCTTTCGCCTGAATCTGAATTTGGTGACGATATTCCAGAGAACTTCTTTGCTGATGAACACGTTAGAAAAGGTTTCACTTATGCTTTTGATTTCGAAACGTACATAGATGATGTTTTCGGTGGAGACGCAGAAAAAGTTCCTGGACCAGTTCCCTCAGCAATGGAATATTTCCATGACAATCTAGATCCGTATGAATATAATCCGGAGAAAGCGGAAGAACATTTCAAGAAAGCCTGGGGAGGTACTGTAGAAGATCCAGGACCAGTCTGGGAGAACGGATTCAAGGTAGCCATAGTGACTAACGAAGGAGCTGATGCAAGAGTGACCGGAGCGCAAATTTGGGCTGACGGTGTAGAGAATATAAATGAGGACTTTACGGTTAATGCTGAAACTTTGCCATGGCCTAATTTCCTTGACGCGTTTACGACAAGGAAAGCTCCTATATACATCCTTGGTTGGACTGGAGACTATAATGACCCGAATAACTTTGTTGTGCCATTCATGAGCGGAGGGATATTCGCTTCAACGCAAGGATATTCTAACTCTAGAGCTGATACTCTAGCTCAGGAAGGTATGGATACAATTGATACCGAGGAGAGAGATAATATATACCGTGAATTACAGGAAATTTACGTAGAAGACAATCCTAGTTTTCCTTTAGCGGCACCAGTATCGTTCCAATTCACGAGGAGCTGGGTCGAAGGATGGTACCACAATCCGCTAACCAATGATCAAGTGTATGCATATCCGATTTACAAGTCGGCTGAATAAGCGCAGAAAATAAATAAAAAATCGCTCCTGACAAAGAGGCTAACAACTAAAAAAGAAAGACAGAGACTTTTCAAGGGGAAACCAAGAAGAGAGGTAAAGTAATGGATTTAAAATCCTACATAGGTCGTAGATTGTTAATCCTTTTACCCACTGCGTTGGGAGCGGTTCTCATTCTATTTTTTCTTTTTCAATTTTTAACTCCGTATCAGATGGCGGCTTCTTTTGCAAAATCCCCCGCTCAAGCAGCTAATATTGAACAAATAATTGTGAGACATAATCTCGATGCGGAGTTCCATGTACAGTTCTATGAATGGTTCACAGAGCTTTTGAGAGGTAATTTAGGATATTCTCAAACTTATGGAGGTCCTGTAACTGAGGCTTTTGTTCATTATGCCCCTGTAACTCTTGAGCTGTTTATCTTTGCTGTTCCTTTGACGATTTGGGCTTCTATTAAAATGGGTGTCTTCTCGGCTGTCAATCAGGATAAGTCTGGAGACCATGCTGTTAGAATAGCTTCTATTTTGGGCAGAGCTATGCCAAACTTTTGGTTGGGATTGTTATTGGTTTGGATTGGATATGCGGTTTTGGGATGGTTTGGTATTGGAAGATTGCCAACTCAGGTAGATGCTTATGTGGCTTCTGAAGCTTTTACTCAGTATACAAGGATTAATACTATTGATGCGGTTTTGAATTTGGATTTGAGAGTCTTCCTTCAAACAATCAGACATCTTATTTTGCCGGTGACGACTTTAGTAGTTAGTAGTTGGGCCCTGATAACTCGGATCACGAGGTCCAGCATGTTGGATGTTTTAGGTAGAGGGTATATAACGACGGCTAGGTCGAAAGGTCTCTCAGAGGACGTGGTGATAAATAAACATGCGAAGAGAAATGCGCTAATTCCTGTTTTGACAGTTAGTGGGTATTTGGTAATTTCAATGCTTTTGGGGGCTTTCATTGTAGAAACGATTTTTGCTTGGCATGGACTGGGTTGGTTCTTTGCTAGGGCCGCTGTGAATAATGACTATGCAGCGGTTATAGGATTCACTCTAATCTTTACAATCATTGTTCTTTTGGTGAATCTGATTGTGGATATTCTTTATGCGAGAATGGATCCTAGAGTGAGGCTTGGTTGAGATATGGAGAGTATAGAAGATAATTTTTCGATTGGATTTTTTGAATTAGGTAAAGTAGAATGGAGAGTGAAAATATGAAGGCAGGTCAGCTATATTCGGAGCTAAAGTATTTCATTTATGGCTTATTTTTGCTTCTTCTGCTTAATGAGTTGTTGATTTCGAGTCAGTTATTGGGTCAGTTATTATTGTTCACTTTAGGAGGGATATTTCTCTTTATTACGGGCAGTTATATCCGTGAGATAACTTTAGACGGGTTTGAAAAGGAAAAAATTCTCCGAAATATGGAATCTGATTTTGAACTTTTTAGAAAAGAGATGGAACCGAGGATAGAAGATATTGAATTTACTCTTTCCAAGATTAGGCAAAATAAACTGTCTCTTTTAGGGATAGTAATCATAGCAATGTTCGCTTTAATAGCTATATTTGCGCCTGTTCTTGCTCCGCCAGAAAATCCTGAAGAACCGTATATGATGCCTAGAGAAGGTTATTCGTCGACTCCTCAACCGCCAGATAGTGATTATTTGATGGGTAGAACAGATGGACAATATGATATTTATTATGGTGTTGTTTGGGGTGCTAGGACAGCGTTTAGAGTAGGTGTACTTGTTGTGGGTTCCATCTTGCTAATCGGTCTGATTCTAGGGAGTCTTGCAGGCTATTATGGTGGTTGGGTTGATGAGCTGATAATGAGAGTGGTGGATATGGTTATAGGATTGCCGGCGATAGTGCTTGTGATAGTGGTTGCTACTATATTTGGTGGGTCATTGGAGAATGTCATGGGTGCACTTATTTTTGCTTATTGGCCTTATTATGCGAGATTGATCAGGAGTGAGATTCTTTCGGTTAGAGAAGAAGAGTATGTGGAGGCTTCCAGAGCTGTTGGTGCTTCTGACTTTAGGATAATTAATGAGCATATCATACCAAATTCTTCTCAGTCTTTGTTGGTTATGGCAACTTTGGATATGGGGACGATGGTTATAGTGGCAGCTGCGATTAGCTTTTTGGGTTTAGGACCTGCAGAAGGCTTTTCGGATTGGGGTGCTTTGTTGAATCTCTCCAGAGATTATATGACCGAGCCCGGGTATTGGTATACGCATGTTTTCCCCGGTTTGGCTATATTTATGTATGTTTTAGGGTGGACTTTATTGTCTGATGCTTTTAGAGATATAACTGATCCTTGGTTGAGGAGGAATTAGTATGACGGATGAGGTTTTGAAAGTTAAAGATTTGACTGTAAGATTTTATACATACGCTGGAGTGGTAAAGGCGCTTGAGGGTGTTAGCTTTGAGGTTAGAGAGGGTGAGACTTTTGCTATTGTCGGAGAGACTGGGTGTGGGAAGTCGGTCACTGCTCTTTCAACGATGCTTTTGACCCCTTCTCCGGGTGAGATAGTTGATGGTGAGGTTCTTTTCAAGAGGGATAGTGGTTATACTGATTTGACAAAATTGGATGAGGATCAGATGAGAGAGATTCGTGGAAATGAGATTTCGATGATATTTCAGGAACCAAGCGATGCTTTGAACCCGGTATATGATGTAGGGGAACAAATTTCTGAGTCTTTCCTCTCACATAGAAAAGATGAGTTGGTTAAGGACAAAATTTCTGAATTGGAGAAGGAGATTAATCAATCAGAAGATGACGGGGGATGGTGGGAAAATACGAAGCTTTCGCTTTACAGAGGCATGTTGGATGAGGACTCTAGTCTTTCAGATGTTGCTTCTAAAGTTCCCTTTCTGAATAGTTATGAAGATGAGATTGAGGATTATGCCAGGAAGAAAACTAAAGAGATTTTGGAGGATGTTGGAATCCCGAATCCTGAAGGTGTTGCTGACAAGTATCCTCATGAAATGAGTGGAGGAATGAATCAAAGAGCAGTTATCTCCATGGCGCTTGCTTGCAAGCCTAAATTACTTATTGCCGATGAGCCGACGTCAAATCTTGATGTTAGTATTCAGAAAAGAATATTGAACATTTTGAAAGATTTAAAAGATGAATATAACCTTTCGATCCTTTACATAACTCATAATTTGGGATTAGTTGCTCAAACTTGCGATAGAGTTGGAGTGATGTATGCTGGAAGCATAGTTGAATCTGCTCCCGTAGACGAATTGTTTGAAAATCCTAAACATCCCTATACTAAGCTTTTGCTTAAGGCTTTGCCAAGTTCAGAGAAGGATGAGCTAAAATCTGTTGAAGGGTCAGTTCCTGACCTTATTTCACCGCCTTCCGGTTGTAGGTTCCATCCTAGGTGTCCTATGGCTAGTGAAGAATGTGAAAATGAAGTTCCAGATATGGTAGAAGTTGGCGAGGATCATAAGGTTGCTTGTCATATTGGGGAGGATGATGATGAGTAATAATTTGTTGGAAATTAGAAATTTGAAGAAATACTTTCCTGTAAAAGGAGGTATTTTCAAGAGAAAAGTGGACGAGGTTAAGGCAGTTGATGATGTTGATTTGGAAATCCGTGAAGGGGAATGCTTTGGTTTGGTAGGTGAATCTGGTTGTGGGAAAACAACGCTTGGTCGGACTATATTAAGGTTGACCGAGCCGACCGATGGCCACATCTATTACGATGTACCGGAGGATGTCATTGAAAAAATAGAAAATCTTGAAGAACAGGATAAGACAGATTCTGATGAGTACTCTGAATTAGAACAGGAGCATTGCTTAACTGAGTTTAGCAAGAGCAAGCTCGAAAAGTACAGAGAATTGATGCAAATCATTTTCCAAGACCCCTCTTCTTCTTTGAACCCTCGAATGTTGGTTAAAGATATAGTTGGTGAACCTCTTGAGATTCATAAATATCAAGGAAATGATAGAGAAAGGGTTTTGGAAATACTCAATGATGTTGGCCTCGGTGGTGAACACTTGTTTAGGTACCCTCATGAGTTCAGTGGAGGTCAAAAACAGAGAATTGCAACTGCAAGGGCTTTAGCTGTGGACCCTGACTTTGTTGTTTTGGATGAGCCCACTTCTGCTTTAGATGTTTCGGTACAGGCTCAAATGTTGGATTTATTTAAGAGATTGCAAGATGAACATGATCTCACCTATCTGTTTATTACTCATGATCTAGCTGTGGCTCAATATATTTGCGATCGTATTTCGGTCATGTATTTGGGTAAGATTGTAGAGCAGGCTCCGGCTGACGAGTTGTTTGAAAACCCTTTACATCCTTATTCCAAAGGTTTGTTCTCTTCCATTCCGAATCCAGACCCATCAGTCCCAATGGAGGAGGAAGTATTGATGGAAGGTGAGGTTCCGAGTCCGAGAAATCCACCTGAAGGCTGTAGGTTTCATCCTAGGTGTCCTTATTCTACAGAAGAGTGTGAAAATCAACATCCTCCTTTGGAAGAAGTTGAGGAGGATCATTCCGTAGCTTGTTGGCATCCTCTCCGAGAGGAATAAATCGATTAGTAAAAACTTTGCATCGATTTTTGAATATTTGAAGGGAGTGATGTCCAGATGCTAATCTTTTTACTTTTGATAGAGAATTGTATTCGTGATAAGAATGCATGAATGGTCTCTAGCTGAAGGTGTTATATCCACCGCGATATCCGTAGCTGAAGAAAACGACGCTCAGGAGCTTTCTGTGATTAATATAAAAATAGGTAAACTACAGCAGGTTGATAGAGAGATATTTGAGTTAGCGCTGGAGGAGACATCGGAAGACACTATGGCTGAGGACAGTGAGATCAATATGGAGGAAGCAGATGCTATTTTGGAGTGTCGTTCTTGCGGTGAGGAATGGAATTATGAGGAATCTAAGAAGGATTTGTCGGAGGAGGAAGAGGAGTCTATACATTTCTTACCGGACTTTGCTCATAACTTTGTGAGATGTCCTAACTGTGGGAGTCCTGACTTTGAGATTTTGGAAGGTAGGGGAGTTTGGTTAGATTCGGTAGAGTTGGAGAGGTGATAATTTGGATCCTAGAATTGAAGTTATAGATAAAAGGTTACAGGGTATTGATACTCTTATTCCGGTAGCGAGTGGGAAAGGTGGGGTAGGGAAAAGTCTAATAGCTTCTACGATGGCTTTGATTGCTTCTGAAAGAGGTGAAGATGTTGGTTTGTTGGATTTGGATTTGCATGGCCCTTCATCACATATCATTCTAGGAACTGAAGATTTGGACTTTCCTGAGGAGGATAAGGGTGTTGTTCCTCCGGAAGTTGCTGGAATGAAGTTTATGTCAACTGTTTATTATTCACAAGACGGGCCTTCTCCTTTGAGGGGAAGTGACATTTCAGATTCTATCAAGGAATTATTATCGATCACGAGATGGGGTAATATTGATTATCTGTTTGTGGACATGCCTCCTGGAGTGGGGAATGAAGTTTTGGATACTATCAATCTGGTGAAAAATCCTCAATTTATGGTGGTGACCACACCCTCTGATGTGGCTCTGAGGACTGTTGAAAAGCTTGTTTTGATGTTGAAGGAATTGAATGTCCCGATCGGCGGTGTAATCGAAAATATGAGAAATGAGAATTCTCCAGATATCAAGAGTGAAGTTCAAGACATGGGGACGGATCATCTGGGAACAGTTTGGTTTGATAATAAGATTGAGGAGGCCATTGGGGCACCTGAAAAGGTTTTGAAGTCCGATTTTTCGGAAGATTTGAGAGAAATTTTTGAAAATGTGAGTTATCTCCCTTCTTCAGGATAATAATATCTTATCATTTCGAGCATTTTCTCTGTTTTTTGTCCTTGAAGGTTCTTATTGAGCTTTTTAGTTTTTATTATTGTTTTATTCTCTTTTTCTCGCCTTTCAGTTCGATTTTTTAACAATTCTCTTTTTCTTTCATAAAGTTGAGAAATGAAAACGTTAACTTCTTAAAAATAAATTTTAATAGTCTCATTACAAGGATATTAGAACCCATATTGGGCATTGAGGTTGAAATACATGTGTTTAGCTATTCCAGGAAAGGTTTTAGAGGTGGAAGGAGACAAAGCAGTCGCGGATTTCAAGGGTGTGGAAAAGGAGGTTCGAGTGGATCCAATTCCCGAGGATGTTAGCGAAGGGGATTATATTCTAAGCCATGCAGGATTTGCCATTTCGACCATAACGGAGAAAGAAGCTGAAGAAACTCTTGATAAGTTTGATGAGATTCTTGAAGATACGCAGGCGCAGGAAGTATAGGTAAGATGGATTTTTTAGAATATAGAGATCCGGAACGTGCCAAGAAGTTCACGAAGTTGATTCAGGAAAGAACTCCCGACGAAGAGATTAAGATAATGCATGTTTGCGGCACGCACGAATCGTCAATTTGTGAATATGGTATAAGATCGATATTACCGGATAATATTTCTCTCGTAGAGGGGCCAGGATGTCCTGTTTGCGTGACCCCGGTTAAACATGTCGATGAGGCTCTGCATTTAGCGGAGAACGAAGATGTTATTTTAACCACATTTGGTGACATGGTCAAAGTTTCTGGGTCGAAAGATAGGTTGTCTCGAGAAAAGGAAAATGTTAAAATCGTTTACAGCGTTTCGGACGCGGTAGAGCTAGCCGAGGAGACGGAAAAAGAGGTTGTGTTTTTTGGTGTCGGTTTTGAAACCACTGCCGCCACCTATGCTCCGGTACTTCTGAATGAGCGGGAAAATTTTAGTCTACTGGGGTCGGTTAAGAGGATTCCTCCGGCCATGGAGTTCCTTTTAGACCATGAGGAGACAGATATAGATGGTTTTATGGCTCCAGGACATGTTTCCACGATTATAGGTGCGAGTCCATATAGGGATATTGCGGAAGATTTTGATGCTCCCATTGTTGTTTCTGGTTTTGAACCTCTAGACATCTTGAGTTCCGTAGCTGAACTGTTGAAAATTATGAATTCGGAGCCGAGGGTGGAGAACTTGTATGAAAGAGCTGTGAACGAAGAGGGGAACCCGAGAGCTCAACAGATGATGGATCAGGCTTTCGAAGTGTCTGATGCAGAGTGGAGAGGCATCGGTGAAATCCCCGATTCAGGCCTTGAAGTTAAAAATAATCAATTGGATGCTAGAGAAAAATATAACATCGAATTGACTGTGGAGGAGTACGAAGAGCCCGAAGATTGTATTTGTGATCAGATTATTCTAGGGAAGAGTGAACCTGGGGAGTGTCCGCTTTTCAATTCCGGTGAGTGCTCACCTCAAAATCCGGTTGGCCCATGTATGGTAGGAAGTGAGGGGATGTGTAATGTTTGGTACGAATATGGAGGTCGTATGGATGTCTGATGATGAAGTTTCTCTGGAAGCTGGCGCTGGCGGTTTAGAGATGATTAAACTGTTGAAAGAATCCGTTTTTCCATCCATCGAGGTTGAGGAAAATATTCCGAAAATAGGTATTGAAGAGATGGATGATGGCGCTGTTATAAATTTAGAAGGAACCGACAAATATCTCGTTTTTACAACTGATTCTCATCTGGTCAAGCCCCGATTTTTCCCCGGCGGGGATTTAGGAAAGCTAGCTGTTTGCGGAACTATTAACGATTTAGCGGTCATGGGGGCCGATCCAATTGCACTTTCTAGCTCAATTGTTTTGGAGAAAGGGTTTCCTCGGGAGGAGTTGGAGAGAATATCTGAGTCGATGGGGAAAACAGCTGAAGGAGCAGGTGTTCCGATTGTGACAGGGGATACTAAAGTCGCAGGCGAAGGTGATGTTGACGGGATTATAGTAAACACTTCGGGAGTGGGGATATGCGATGAATTGACTCCAGCTTCAGGTTTGAATCCGGGAGATAAGATAATTGTTTCGGGGAACATTGGGGATCACGGGATGTCGATAGTTGCCGACCGTGAGGATTTTGAGTTCGACATAGAGTCTGATGTAGCACCGGTACACGAGTTGGTTCAGAAGATAAAGGATGTAGGGGGGGTTACAGCTATAAAAGACCCTACTCGAGGAGGTTTAGCAGCCTCTCTCAACGAGATGGCTTCGGCCAGTGGTGTTGATATTGAAGTTGAAAAAGAAGATATTCCCATAGATTCGAAAGTTGAAGGAGCCGGAGAAATGCTAGGGATTGATCCTTTGAAAATAGCTAACGAGGGAAAGATAGTTGTCGGAGTTGACCCGTCTAAAGCTCAGAGAGTATTGGAAAGTTTGAGGAGTGAAGAGGCCGGAAAGAATTCTCAAATAATTGGGGAATGTGTTGGAGAGGGTGACGGTCGAGTTTTGTTGAACACTGAGATAGGAAGTTCTAGAATGTTGAAAACTCCCAGAAGAGAACCTGTTCCAAGGATTTGTTAACCTGTTTCACTCTATCTTTTCGATGCTACAATTGTTTGGCCGAAAGATACGCCACCATCTCCGCAAGGAACTTTTTCATTCGTTACATAATCTAAATCAGTCTCTTCGACCATCTCTTTGATTTTAGTTCCTATGGAATCATTGTAGGCTACTCCACCGGTGAATCCGATAGTATCGATATTTTTCTTTCGCGCGCTTTTTATAGCGATTTTAGTCATCCCTTTAGCCAACATTTCTTGTGCAGTGGCAGCGATATCTCTCTTGTTTTCTCCTGATTCTTTCATTTCTAAAATCTTTTTGAATAGGCTTTGAACATTTAGAACCAATCTGTCGTTTGACTTTTTGAAATCTAACTCTAAATCTTCAGCGGTTCCAGGTAGAGCAAATGATTCCAGTTTCATAGCAGGTTCACCTTCATATCTTCTTTCGTGACAAATGTCTAGGAGTGAAGAGATTGCATCTAGGAATCTCCCCGCACTTGAGGTCTTAGGTGTATTGAACTTCTTTTCTATTTGGTCCTCCACTATACCTTTTTCTTTTTCCCCTCCAGGGAAGTGAGCGTGTTTTTCCAATATCTCGGAAATATTAGGTTCTTCGTGAAGGATACCTCCAATCATTCTTGAAGGGAATTTGGAAGCTAGATCACTTCCTGGCATTAACATAGGGCTCAAACTGCCCATCCTTTCGTATTTCTCCTTTGTACCAGCCAAAATTTCACCCCCCCAAATTGTATCGTCCGGACCATACCCGAGTCCATCGGCGTCTATGGTGATAATTTCTTCCAATCCTTTTTCACCTAGTAAAGAGGCCAGATGGGCGTGATGGTGTTGGACTCTGATTGGATTATCAGATATTTCTTCGGCGAGTTGTGTGGTCATAAAATCAGGATGGAGGTCACAAGCGATCTTTTCAAAATCCGAAATATTTGTGATGTTTTCCAGATGCTCAATTGTTTCTTTGAGAAAGTTGAGAGTCTCGATATTCTCCACATCTCCGATATGTTGAGAAATGTAGCACTTATCGTTCCCATATAGAGTTATCGTATTGTCAAACTCTGCACCTAAAGATAGGATGTTTCCGTCTCCTAATTTGAGCTCGATAGGTGTAGGGGCCCATCCTCTAGATCTTCTGATGAATCTTCTTTTTCCTCCGGAATACCTTATTACAGAATCGTCACATCTCGCAACGATTTCTCGATTATGGAGAAGCATGAAATCTGCAATATCTTTCAACTCTCTTTTAATGTTCTCGTTTTTGACTAGCATGGGTTTACCTGAGATATTAGCGCTGGTCATCACCAAAGGAAAGTTGATGTGATTGAATAGAAGGTGGTGAAGTCCTGAATAAGGTAGCATAATCCCGACGTTATGGAGGTCTTTCGAAACCTCTTTGGATAGGATAGAACTTTCTTTCTCTTCGACAACGACAATAGGCCTCTTTATATCCTGCAAACTCTTTTTTTCACTCTCACTTATCGTGGCTAGTTCTTCGGCAATCTCTAGGTTTTTGACCATGACCGCCAAGGGCTTTTGAGGTCTCTGAGCCCTTTCCTTCAATTTTTTAACAACCTCAGTCTTGCTTGCATCACAGGCAAGATGGGTTCCGCCCACTCCTTTGATAGCAACTATTTTGCCATTTTTCAACTTTTCAGCCGTTTTTGGAATCGGATTATCCGCAGATGGAATTGTGAATAGTTGGGGTCCGTTTTCAGGACAGGCAATGGTTTGAGCGTGATATCTTCGGTCTCCAGGGTCTTTGTATCTCTTTTCACAATCTTGACACATTGGAAATTCGTCCATCGAAGTTCGGCTTCTATCGTAAGGAAGCTCTTTAATGATGGTAAATCGAGGCCCACAATTAACGCAGGAAGTGCACCAGTACTGGAAGTATTGGTTTTCCGGGTCTCTTAGGTCATCAAGGCATTCGTCACACATGGCGGTGTCGGGGGGTATTGTTCCGCTATTATCTCCACCTTTTTCTGACTTTAAAATTTCAAATCCTTCTAAACCTTCAGGTTCGGAATAGTCCTTTTCAATTGAGTCTATTTGGGATAGGGGAGGATTCTCTTTTCTTATTCTTTCTATGAATTCCTCAGTTTCGTTTTCATCGCCTTCGATTTCTATTTTTACTCCAGCATCACCTAGATTTTTCACAGAACCGTTTACGCCGACATCTTTGGCCAGGCGGTAAATAAATGGTCTAAAACCGACTCCTTGAACTATCCCGTTTACTCTAATTGTTACTTTTTTGTTCTTTGTTATTTTGGACGACCCCGTTTACAAAAATATACTTATAGTCTTTTTAATCCAGAGCTGCTGATTTTTGTTATAGTCTTGATTTTTATTGCTATCTTAATCGCCTGATTGGAGAACCTTCCATTCCCTTTGTAATCTTTCTTGATAGTTCGAATATTAACTGTTTTTTCTCTATTTTTTTCATGGAGTGAGCGAAAATATATAAATAAACAGTCCAATTGAACCGAATAGTTATGTCGGGAAAAAAGTTCGTCGCAACATTCATCAGCCTGTGGGTCATTTGGCTAATTTTGACCGGTTCTATAGGAGTTGTAGTTCGAGGGATAGTGACCTGGCAAGTTCCTCAAACTTATCATCAGTTCATAAGCAGTGTAGCAGTACAACAGGTTATTGTTGGTGCTATAATCTCTTTGCTCGTTAGTTTTGGAACTCATAAGTTCTTTACTAAAAATCCAAGTAGTATCTTTAATCCCGTCAGGTGGGGATATAAGCTTGCTTTTATCCCGGTTTACATTTGGGAAGAGATAAAGGCTCATTTGAATGTTGCGTATCTTATTCTCACTCCTAGTTTGTCGATAGAACCTTCGATAGTTGAATTGCCTACGAACTTTGATTCTAGCAATGAAGTAGGTTTGACGGCTCTTGCTAATTCGATTACAATGACTCCAGGTACGCTAACAGTGGATATCGATGATGAAGAACCGTCTCTTTTCGTTCATTGGATTTCTGCTGGTGATCAGACTAGTTCCGATGAGGCTTATGAGGGAGTTGGAAAGTCTTTAGAGAGAGTTCTAGGAAGGGTGCATAGTTAATGATTTCCGATTTACTTTTGATCGTCACGTCGGTATTTTTCATATCTATGATTTTTTGTTTGATTCAGGCGATAAGAGGTGCAACTATGTTCGATAGAGTTGTTTCGATTGATGCTTTAACAGCTCTTTCGGTCGGTATTTTAGGTTTCTTGTCTCTCTACTATAACCAGGAAATATTTCTTGACATTGCCCTCGTTTATGCAATCATTGCATTTATAGGGGATTTGGCAGTTTCAAAATATTTAGCAGGGAGAGGACTGGAAGAATGAGTGTTGCAACTGTGATAGTCTATATCTTATTGGCCATAAGTGGATTTTTTGCTGTAGTAGGTTCGATAGGTATAATCAGAATGCCAAATGTGTATAACAGGATACATGCTGAAACCCTTTGCGTTTTCGGTGGGACGATTGTAGGTTTAGTCGCAATAGCGATTTTCCAAGGATGGACCACTTTTTCTTTGAAGGCGATAATAATTGCACTGTTCTTGTTTTTCACAAGTCCAGTTGGGTCTCATGCTATAGCAAAGGCAGCTCATGAGTCAGGTGAAGATCTTTCTCCTGATGCCAGTGTTGACAAATTGGAGGAGGCTAAATAATGATGGATATTTTATTACAGAATATTATTTTGATATTTGTCTTGATAGCTAGTATTGTGGCTATCCATTTGGATGATTTATTGTACGCAGTGTTTGTTCTGGCTGCTTCCAGTGTTGGCCTCTCCTTGGTATTTTTCATGCTACAGGCTCCCGATGTGGCGATTACGAATGCGGCTGTTCATGGAGGAATTGCTACGGTTCTATATGTTATAGCTATAAGCAAGACTGAAAGGGAGGAAAAAGAATGAAGGATAGAGAAAAAGTAGCTTCAGTGTTGGTTTTGATTTTTGCAATGGCGGCTGTATTTATGATAGTCAATGGTTATTTGGGTGGAGAATTGGCTTCTTTCGGAAATTATCCAGATAGGGAAGCTACTAGCGACACGTTTGAAAATTATGAGATGGCGATGGAATATTATATTGACAGTCAGGAGAATATGACTGAGGATTTTGATATTTCTATAGAAGATATAGAGACCAGCGAATTTATGGAGAATAGACCAGATGAATTTGGGAGACAAGCGATATCCAGCTATATTTTACAGAAGGAATTGTTCGTTATTGAGGAAGAAAACTTTTCGTCATTGGTTGGAGCTTTGAATGATCGATCTATTTCCGAGAAACTGAGAGATTATTTTGAGAGTGAAAGTGAGCAACTTGAAAATTCTGATGTCTTTGTGCTTAAAGAAGATAAGAAATGGAAAATTGATAGTCAGAATGATGATTATATTTTAGAGAAGGATAATGAAGAAATAACTGTATCTTTGTATAAGTTTGCCGAGGATACAGGAGCGGCAAATTCGATAACTGCTATTTTGTGGGATTATCGTGGTTATGACACTCTAGGTGAAGCCACTGTTATTTTTGTAGCGGTAGCAGCTATTGCTGCTCTATTCAGATCTTCTAAGGAGGGTGATGAGGATGAATGAAGATGAAGGTATGTCACTAATTGTTAAGACTCTAACAAGGAGTTTGTTCCCAATAATGGTGCTTTTTGGAGCTTATGTTATTCTCCATGGACATATCACTCCAGGTGGTGGATTCCCGGGTGGAGTTATCATCGCTACGGGTGTGGTCATGATGTTATTGGCTTATGGGGCCGATAAAGCTAAACAAATTGTAAATGTCAGTCAAACGACAATTTTGGAAAGTTTGGGCGCGCTCACTTTAGCCGTATTAGGTTTGGTAGGGATAGTAATGGTAGGTCAGTTTTTAGAGGGGGTTTTTGGTGTTGGATTTTTAGGAACGCTCTTTAGTGGAAGTAATTTGGCAATATTGAATATTGGTGTAGGGATTAAGGTTGCTGCTGGGTTGATTACTATAACATATGCGATGCTTGAATTGGAGGTTGGTCACTGATGATAGCTTCACTTCATTATCCTATTGCCATTTTGATGTTCGTAGTTGGAATCTATTGCCTGCTTTTCAGGCGGAACCTCATCAAGATGGTGATTGGACTTGGCATCCTTACGAATGGTGTACACCTGTTTTTGGTGAGTGTTGGGTACAAGATAGGTGGCGCGGCGCCGATACTGACGGGTGGATTAAACCAGTTTGCAGGTGCGCCTGTTGATCCGTTGCCACAGGTGTTAGTTCTTACTTCTATAGTCATCGATATTTCGATTGTAGCTTTGGCTCTATCGCTGATAATTTACATATACCGAGAGCACGGAACACTTAATCCGGATAAGATCAGGGAGTTGAGAGGATGATTGTTGATGATTTGACCATATTGGCTATTGTAGTTCCTTTGATAGGTGGATTCCTTACTCCTTTGATGGGAATGTTGGGGCGGAAGGTTGGGTCTCCTCGAATTAGAGATTATTTTGCCTTGTTGGTTTCTCTTGTCACGATAGTTTTCATGTTCTTTATTGGAAGGGCCGTTATTGGTCAGGGCCAGATGTTGACGTATGGTTTGGCCGGTAGATTGGCTCCTTGGGGGATAAATCTGGCTGTTGATGCGTTTGCGTTCTTGGCTGGAGTTATTGGGTCTTCTATTACTCTTGTGGCGGTGGTTTATTCGATAGGATTTATGGAGCGAAGTTCTGGGTTGGATAAGTACTATCTTTTGCTTTTGATTATGAGTGCTGGCATGATAGGCGTTTCCTTTACGGGAGATATTTTCAATCTCTACGTGTTTTTTGAGATAATGTCCCTCACTTCGTATGGATTGGTGGCTTACTATAGGGATGGTAAGGCTTTGGAGGGTGCTTTCAAGTATTTGGTGATCGGAGCTTTGGGCACTGTTGCTATACTTTTGGGTATCGGTGTGGTGTATGGTATGGTTGGGACTTTGAATATTGCTGATCTTTCCGTGAGGCTTGGAGCTATTCAGGCTGCTTCCGGTTTCACTTCTCCGATGATGTTTGCTTTGGGCTTGTTTGTAGCTGGTTTCGGCATTAAAATCGGAATGATTCCGCTCCATGTTTGGTTGCCTGATGCGTATCAGGCGGCACCTTCTTCGATCACTGCTGCTTTTGCGGGTGGTACGGCGGTGATAGGTGTTTATGCTTTGCTGAGGACCATGTTCATGCTTTTCGGCGCTGTGGAATTGAGCACGATATTTGTCTTCTTGGGTTTTGTGTCGATGATAATCGGAGCGTTTATGGCGTTGGTCCAGACGGATTTGAAGAGGTTATTGGCCTATTCTGGAGTTTCTCAGATGGGCTATATTTTAGTAGGTGTGGGTGTCGGTGGATTGGGAGCTGGATTGATTGGTATTGAAGGTGGATTGTTCCATATGCTGAATAATGCGATCTATAAGTCTCTCTTGTTCCTCTGTGCTGGAGTTATTGTTTACAAGGTGGGTACTTCTGATATGGATAAGTTGGGCGGTTTGTCGAGCGAAATGCCGGTCACGACGGTTACCTTTTTGATAGGGGCTTTGGCGATTGCTGGGATACCGTTTTTCAACGGCTTTGCTAGCAAATTGCAGATTTATTTCGCAACGCTTCAGGTAAATCCATTGTTCACGATTATATCGGTCGTTATCAGTGCTTTGACTCTTGCTTATTTCCTGAAAGCGTTGGGTTCGGTGTTTTTGGGTCAGCCTACGGAGGAGGTTAAGGAGAGTATGGATAAGTCGAGAAGTGTGCCTAAAAAGATGTTAATCCCTATGGTAGTTCTTGCTTTCCTATGTGTACTCCTAGGTATATTACCTCAGTTAGGTCTTGAGATCGTGGAGCCGGCAAGTGAAGCTTTGCTTAGTAGAGTAGAATATGTGGAGGAGGTATTACATGCAGGCATTTGAAGGGTTTATTTATAAGTCAATATTATCGTTTAACTTAATTGGAGAATAAAATATGGCCATATCTATACTAGAATTTCAGTTTTTGGAGGCTTATTGGGGCCCTGTCGTGGCCACTTTTGCGATGTTATTCGGTGCGTTCATCGCTTGGTTGTTTTTAAAGGCTAGCCGTAGTTCTGCTCCTGCAACTCCGACTGAGGAGAAGGAGATGACGTATGGTTGTGGAGAAGTAGTCAAGAGTTCGGAGACTCAGGCCGATTCTGAGAAGTTTTACTCCCCGATAAAACAGGTTTTTGGAGGTCTTTATGATTATATACGTCCGGGCCATTCTGGAAGGCTTAACACTTATCTGCTTTGGGTCATATCTGGATTTGTGGTAATAATGGTTTGGATAATGGTACAATTGGGGTGATAATATGGGATTAGAAGAAAAATTCAAAAAGAAGTCTCCATGGATACTCCATTATGAAACAGGAGGGTGTAATGGGTGTGCTATAGAGGTCGTTTCGGCCTTGACTCCTCGATTCGATGTGGAGAGATTTGGAATGCTCAAGAAAGCTACTCCGAGACATGCGGATATTTTGGTAGTGACTGGTCCCGTTAACAAGCATACGAAGAAGAGATTGGAACGGATATATGAGCAAATGCCAGAGCCAAAGCACGTTATTGGTGTGGGGACCTGTCCCACAAGCTGTAATCTCTATAAGCACTGCTACAACATGGCTGGACCTTTGGATGAGGTGATTCCGACGGATTCTTTTGTTCCAGGTTGCCCGCCGAAACCCGAATCGATTATTGATGGAGTTGTAAAAACTTTAGATCTTTAAATAGGTGAGAATATGAAGGCAGAAGATGTTCAAGGTTTGGTTGAAGAATATGCTCAAGAAGTCGAGATAAAAGATGAGAAGAGAGTTAGGGCTTTTGTAGATAATGATCATTATCGGGATACAGTTCAAAAAGTTCGAGATTTTGGTGTCTTCAAGATAATAACTATGACAGCGACCGATTTAGGCGACGAGTTTGAGATAATAGACCACTATGAGTGCAAAGATGGTGTTGTTTTGGATTTGAAACATAAGATTTCAAAAGGCGATGGGAAACTTAGAACGATAACAGATATTTTCCCAGGAGCAATCTTCTATGAAAGGGAGATAATCGACCTTTTTGGCATTGAGGTTGAAGACCATCCCGATCCGAGACGGCTTTACTTAGCGGACGATTGGCCTGAAAACAAACATCCGTTGAGGGAAGGCATGTATAATTATCATAAGCTTGCGGAGAAAAATATTTCCGAAATCAAAGAAATCGCTGAGGATGAAGACTTCGAACCAGAGATGATGATTGAAGTTGAGAAGGAGAATAAGAATAGAAAATCTCTATTAGAGTGGTTGGAAAATAAAGTTTCAGAGGAGGAAGAAGAATGACTTTCAAGGTACCGGTAGGTCCTCAACATCCGGCTCTTCACGAACCTGAACATTTCAAAGTGGAGCTAGAGGGTGAAGAAATAGTAGATGTTGATTTGAGATTAGGATATATGCATAGAGGAATTGAGAAAGGACTTCAAGATAGGAATTATCATAGAGGAATATATTTGGCGGAGAGGGTTTGTGGGATTTGCAGTGTTGCCCATTCTCTTAGCTTTGCATTGGCTGCGGAAAAGGTAGCTGACATGCAAGTTCCTGAAAGGGCGAGTTATATTCGGACTATTGTAGCGGAGCTTGAGAGACTTCATTCTCACATCCTTTGGGCGGGAGTTGCAGGCGAGGAAGTTGGTTTCCAAACTCTTTTCATGACCATGTGGAGAGATAGGGAGAAAGTTATGGATTTGTTAGAGATGGTTACTGGAAACCGTGTCAATTATTCGATAAATAGAGTAGGTGGGGTAAGAGAGGATATCGAGGAAAAACATGCTGAAAAAATATTGAAAAATTTGGATAGTTTAGAGGAGGATCTCAAGCGATACATAGAGATTTTCCCAGAGGATTCTACGGTCTTGGCCCGTATGAAAAATAAAGGAATTCTTCCGAAAAAGAAAGCTCAAGAACTATCGGCTTCCGGTCCTGTGATGAGAGGGTCGGATATCAAAAGAGATGTAAGGGCCGATGATCCTTACGCTGCTTATGGAGATATTCCATTTGATGTGCCTGTGGATACTGGTGAAGATGTATTGGCTAAGGCGACTGTGAGACTTAAGGAATGTTTGGAATCTATTGAGATAATCAGATATGCTCTTGATGCGATGCCAGAAGGCCCTATCATGAGCGATGAGGTACAGGGTATGCCTATCGGTGTGAATAAAGGTCTTCCTGCCGGTGAAGTAACTGGAAGAGTGGAGGCGGCTAGAGGAGATTTAATGTATCATATGAAGTCAGAGGGTGAAGAGCACGATGGACCTTCTCGAGTTAAGATTCGAACTCCTACATTGGCTAACATCCCTGCAGTTTTCGAGATGTTGAAGGGTGAAAGTATGGCTGAAGTTCCTATAGTTCTTGCGAGTATCGACCAGTGTTTCTCATGCACTGAGAGAATTGCTATTGTGGACAAGGATACACAAGAAAAAGAAATCAAAAGTATGCAAGAATTAAGGGAGATGGAAAAGTGAATCCGGCGTTAGAATTTTTTGTAATGTACTTGTTATTCCCGGGAATCGTATTCTCTTACATATTTGGGATGCTTTTTGAAGGTATAGACAGGAAGATAGCTGCTCATATGCAGAGCAGGATCGGACCTCCCATTTTGCAGCCTTTTTACGATATTGGAAAACTGTTTACGAAGGAGGATATAACTCCGGAAAAGTCTCAAAGCATGTTTTTCAACGGAGCTCCGCTCATAGCTTTCGGAGCAGTAATCACAGCTATGATAATGATTCCTGTTACAGGTGTTATCGAACCTTTGGGAGGTTCACTATCTTTGATTGTGGTTTTGTATCTTCTCAATATACCGGCTATTGCTTTGATAATTGGTGGGTATGCTTCTTCCAGTCCTTTTGGAGTTCTCGGATCTAATCGTTACATCATTCAGTTAATCGGCTATGAGTTGATATTCATCATCACGGCCATTACCGCCGCTGTGCATGCAGGGTCTTACAATTTAGCGAGTGGTTTCGGAAATTGGTTCATTTTCCAAGCCCCCTTGGCGGCTGCGGCAATGCTATTGGCGGCACCTGGGAAGCTTTTGAAGACACCTTTCGATATTCCGGAGGCGGAAACAGAGATTGTTATGGGTCCACTCACTGAGTATTCAGGCCCTAAGTTGGCATTGTTCAAGATTACTCACAATATTGAGCTTTTGGCTATCGCCGGCCTCTTCACGGCTTTATTCTTAGGTGGGCCGGTTTCGGTCACTATAGGGGCCGTTACCATACCGGGGGTTGTGACGTTTTTGATACAGGCTCTTGTTGTGGCGATTTTGATAACTTTGATAAGGTGTGTAACTGCTAGGTTGAGGATTCATCAGGCTTTGAAGTTTTATTGGGGTCCGATTGGCTTTGTGGCCTTTTTGAGTTTGATATTAGCTTTGGTGGTGTGGTGATTGTTTATGGATAGAGAGGTGATCTGTATTGCCTAAAATGGTTATTGATGTTTTGAAAAATCTGTTCAGTAAGGTATCTACTTTGAAATATCCTTTTGAGAAAAGAGAACCTCCTGAGCGTTTTAGAGGAGAGCCAGTTGTTGATGAGGAGGCTTGTGTAGGTTGTGGAGTTTGTAAACAGGTGTGTCCTGCTTGGGCTATAACTTACGATGAAGAGGCTGTTCCTATTTTTGACCATGGAAGTTGTTTGCATTGTGGGGAATGTGAGGAAAACTGTCCTCCTAACGCGATAGAGATAAATAAGGATTACGAGACCGCGGTTCTTGATAAGGAAAATTTGGTAACCGATTAATCATCCTAATTTTTTAGATATTTTTTCAACGATTTCATCGATAGATTCTTTGACGTCTTGGGATATCTCCGTACTTCTTCCGATATTTTCCACTTGTATCCCTAGGAGTCTGATTTTTCCACCTGTCTCCTTTTCCAGGTAGTCCATGAGTTTCGATAGTGGTAGTCTATGAGTTGAAACTGAGTAGGAGCTGACATCTGAAGATTTTGCGAGGGTGATTGTACCGGGTTCGCTTCCCGAATCTATTGAATCTATAAGGAGTACTTTGTCGGGTTCGAACTTTTTCACCTTAGAGGTAAATTTTTCCGGGGTGTTAACGCAGTTGATTAGTAATAAATTTTCGCTATCTAGCTTATCTTCTAGTTTTTGTATTGTTCTTATCCCTGCTGCGTCATCTCCTCTCGTATTGTTTCCAATTCCTAAAATTACGATCCTATCGTTTTCGTTGAGTTCGAAGTTTTCTAAGTTCAAATTGACACTTCCTGTTTTCCTTTGGTGATACAAATTTGTTAAGCCTTCTAGAGATTTTGGTTTGATATTTCCTTCAGTGGTTGTCAAATTTCTTTCATTTAGAAAAAGAATTGGTTTCGTTAGTTTGTAGTCGGATTTATTCGAAAAATTGTTTATCAAGACAGCTTTCCTCGTAGAAT
>CAZKND010000013.1:0-25373 GCA_964554215.1 Hadarchaeota archaeon (SeqCode)
GAAGGAACAGAGGATAAAAAAGATGAAAAACAAGAAAAAGAGAACAATGAAGGTGGAGAGGCGGACTTAGGTGGTTTATTCGAATAATGGAGGTGTTATTAAATGGAATACGTATATGCCGCACTGGTACTACATTCGGCTGGACAAGAAGTGAATGAAGAAAATATTACGAGTGTCTTAGAGGCAGCAGATACGGAGGTAGATGAGGCTAGGGTTAAAGCTTTGACCACAGCTCTTGAGGGGGTTGACATAGAAGAGGCTATTGAGTCAGCTGCAATGCCTGCAGCTCAACCCGCGGAAACATCTTCAGCTGGAGCAGCTGAGACGACAGAAGAATCTGAAGAAGCAGAAGAACAAGAAGAATCAGCCGAAGAAGAGGAAGAAGAAGCGGAAGAAGAAGGCGACGAAGAAGCAGGAGCCGAAGGATTAGGCGAACTCTTCTAAAAAACCGCCACCCCTATTCTTTGTTTTTATAAAGGGGAGTTCTTTTAATCGTTGTAGACTACTTTCCAATTTGGAGGTACAGTATGAGCGATATATATGAAGTTGAACTTTTCGAAGAAAATGATTTCTATCGGAAAGAATGTGTAAGTTGTGGCAGAAATTTTTGGACTCTAGATCCCGATAGGGAAACCTGTGGGGATACTCCCTGTGATGAGTACTCGTTTATAGGAGATCCTCCCATTGATAAGGACTATACGAGGTCCGAGATGGAGGAAGAGTTTCTTTCTTTTTTTGAAGGGCGGGGTCATGAAGCTATTTCTAGATATCCAGTTGTGGCTAGGTGGAGAGATGATATTTACCTTACTATAGCTTCTATAGCTGATTTCCAGCCATGGGTTACGAGTGGTCAGGTACCTGCTCCAGCTAATCCTTTGGTTGTTAGCCAGTCTAGCATCCGTCTGAATGATATTGATAACGTTGGCAGGTCCGGACGTCATTTTACTCTTTTTTTCATGGGTGGTCATCACGCGTTCAATGAACCTGGTAATGAAGTTTATTGGACTGATGAAACGGTTAGGCATTGTCATGATTTTTTGACTGATAGTTTGAAGATAGACCCTGCTGAAATTACGTATGTGGAAGATTTTTGGTCCGGTGGAGGTAATGCTGGTGAAGATTTTGAGGTTAATGTAAACGGGTTGGAACTTTCTACTCTAGTATTTATGCAGTATGGCTTGGAGAACGGAAATCGTTACGAGCTACCTCTTAAAGTGGTTGATACGGGATATGGTATAGAGAGGTTAGTTTGGGCTTCCCAAGGCACTTCTACTAGTTATGAGGCTATTTTTGGTCCGATGATTTCGGAGTTGAAAGGAATGACTGGTGTTTCGTCCCCTCCCGAGGATGTGATGAGAAAGCATTCTAAACTTGCGGGTTTGATGGATATAGAAACTGGACGTGATTTAGGGATGCTCAGGGCCAAAGTAAGTGAGTCAACTGGTTTGTCGGAGGAGGAATTGACTGAGATGATGGAGCCTTTGGAAAATATCTATGCTATTGCTGATCATTTGAGATGTTTAGCTTTCATGTTTGGTGATGGAATCACTCCTAGTAATGAAGGTGAGGGATATCTCTCAAGATTAGTTCTTCGTAGGACTTTGCGTTTGATGAGGGATTTGGATTTCGAGACTTCTTTGGTCGAACTGATGGAGTTAGAATTGGAGCATTTGAAGGAAGACTTCCCGGAATTGGATGAGAGTCGCGAGTATATACTGGAAGTTGTGGATTTGGAGGAGAGGAGATATCTTGAAACTATTGATGAGGGAAGTAGGCTTGTAAGCAGGATTGCTTCTTCTCTCAAGGAAAATAATCAAACTGAATTTCCCAATGATAAGCTTGTTGAACTTTATGATAGTCAAGGTTTGACTCCGGAAATCGTTGCCGACATTCTTGATGATGAGGGGATAGAGGTTGATGCGCCGGAGGATTTCTACAGGAAGGTGGCTAATCTCCATTCTGAGCCAGATAGTGATGAAGAGGACAGTTCGACTATTATTGGTGACTTGAGTGGGGTTGAAGATTTGGATGAGACTGAACTACTCTACTATAATAACCCGTATCAGAAAGAATTTGAAGCGGAAGTGATTTGGAAAGGTGGGGAATATTTGGTTCTCGATAGGACTGCTTTTTACCCTCAAGGCGGTGGTCAGCCCGCAGACGAAGGTGTTTTGGGAGTGGAAGGTGAGGAAGTCGAGGTTGAAGATGTTCAGAAAGTTGACGGTGTAGTTTATCATGAATTGGATACGGAAAGTTTTGAAGTGGGAGATAAAGTTCGGGGTAAAATAGATTGGGAGATCAGAGGAAAGTATATGAGGCATCACACTGCAACACATATTCTTTTGGGGGCTTTGAGGGAGTTGTTGGGTGACCATGTTTGGCAGCACGGTGTTCAGAAAGGGAAGGAAAGTTCTAGATTAGATATTTCTCATCACGAGAAGATTTCAGACGAAAAAATTCACGAGTTGGAAAATATCGCCAATAGGGTTGTTTTCCAGAATAGAGAAGTTAGTTCGTTTTGGATGGGTCGGAGTGAGGCTGAAGAAAAGTATGGTCACTCCTTGTACCAAGGGGGAGTTGTTCCCGGAGAAGAGATAAGGGTGGTTGACATCGAAGATTGGAATGCTCAGGCATGTGCAGGTACTCATTGCACCCGAACTGGAGAGGTTGGATTGATAAAAATAATAGGACGTGAAAGGATTCAGGATGGAGTTGAGAGATTAATATTCGCTTCTGGAGATTCTGTTCTTAACAACATACAGGAAACGGAGAAAAAGGTCAAAAAGGCATCGGAGGTCCTAAGAACTGAAACGGAGAATCTAGATTCTGCAGCTGAGAAATTGTTCAAACAATGGAAAAATGCTGAAAAAGAGGTGGAAAATCTACAAACTCGTCTAGCTACATATCAAGCTAGAAGTTTGGAGGATCAGGCTGAGAATATCGGTAACTTCCGCCTTGTATCCGAAGAGCTGGATCAGGGCGGTGAAGACGAGCTCATACGTATTGGCGAGAACCTGACTGAAAATAATGGAGATATGGTTGCAGTTCTCGGCACAGCTGATGGCAGTGCTAATCTTGTAGTAATGGCAGGTAAAAAGGCGGTAAATGCAGGGCTAGACTGTGGGGACATTGCGTCGGAGGTTTCTAAGATAATCGGAGGTGGAGGAGGGGGAAAGGCAAATATGGGCCAAGGTGGAGGTAGTAAAGGTGAAAACCTCGAGAAGGCTATTAATAAAGCGGTTGAAAAGATTAAGGAAAGATTAGAGAGTGAATAAGATGGTAGATTGGAAAGAGATAGATAGAAAGTGGCAAGAAGCTTGGAGTGAAGAAGGGGTTTTTGAATCGGATCCTTCTGACGATCCAAAATTTTTCTTAACGGTGGCTTATCCTTACGTTTCGGGCCCTATGCATGTAGGTCATGCCCGGACATATACGGTGCCGGATACAATTGCTCGTTTTAAGCGGATGCAGGGTTACAATGTTCTCTTTCCTATGGCTTTTCACTATACTGGGACGCCTTTGGTAGGGGCTTCGAAAAGGGTGGAAAATCGGGATGAGGACCTTCTTGATACTTTGACAGGTCTTTATGGTGTGGATGAGGAAACACTTCCGAAGATGGAGGACCCTAAGTATTTCGGCGATTACTTCGCTAAAGAGAGCGATCTTAGCTATAAGGAGGGTATGGAGATCTTGGGATACTCTATTGATTGGAGGAGGGAGTTCAGGACAATCGACGAAAGTTATAAGAAATTTATCACCTGGCAATATCATAATCTTAAAGATATGGATCTTGTTACTCAAGGCGAGCATCCTGTCAAATGGTGCCCTAATGATGAGAATCCGGTAACGGACCATGACCTTTTGGAGGGAGAGGGAGTGAATATCGTGGATTATTCCTTGCTGAGGTATAGAGTCGATGGTTATGTTTTACCTGCCGCTACTTTGAGACCTGAGACGATTTTCGGAGTCACTAACCTTTGGCTGAATCCGGAAGTCGAATATAAGGTTGCCGAGGTGGACGATGAAGAGTGGATAGTTAGTGAGAGAGGTGTAGAAAAATTGCGAAATCAGAACTTTGACGTAGGGGAGGTATCTACTTTCGATGGAGATTTGATTGGTAAAAATGCAAAGGTTCCTTTGATAGATAAAGAAGTTCCTATTTTGCCGGCTGATTTTGTAGACCCTAAAAATGCTACAGGAATTGTATATTCCGTTCCCGCTCATGCCCCTTACGATTATATGGCTTTGAAGGAACTGAAAGAAGATCCTGATAGGCTTGAGGAATTTGGTATTGATCCGGAGAGAGTGGAAGAGATAGAACCAATTCCCCTCATCGATGTTTCTGAATATGAAAAGGCTTCAGGGGTAGAAACGGTGGAGAGAGAGAACATCACCAGCCAGGAAGATCCGAAGTTGGAAGAGATAACTGAAGAGGTTTACCAGGAGGAGTTCTCCAGCGGTGTCATTCAAGATTGGGTTTCCGATTATAGTGGGATGCCTGTTAAAGAGGCTAAGGAGGAGGTACATAAAGACCTTGTTCTTCAAGGAGACGGAGGAAAGTTGCATGAGTTCTCGGAAAAACCTGTAGTTTGCAGGTGTGGAACTAAATGTCTAGTGAAGATAGTGGATGATCAGTGGTTTTTGGATTACTCCAACACTGGATGGAAAGATAAGGCCAAACTTTGCCTTTCGGACATGGACCTCATACCGTCTGAGACTAGAGATCAGTTTGAATATACGATCGATTGGTTGGAGGAGTGGCCCTGTACAAGAAGGGTAGGAATGGGAACTCGAGCACCGTGGGATGATAGTTGGGTTATAGAGTCTTTGAGTGATTCAACGATTTACATGATATATTACACAATATCTCACATCTTAGAAACTATTGATTCGGAAAAGTTGAATGATGATGTATTCGATTACATATTCAAAGGATTTGGAAGTCCGGAAGAGTTAGCTGAGGAGACGGAGATTGAACAGGGCAAACTTGAAGATATGAGAGAACAGGTAGAGTATTGGTACCCTCTAGATTATAGAATATCTGCAAATGAATTGATATCTAACCATCTAACTTTTCACATATTCCATCATGTGGCCCTATTCAACCCGGATAAATGGCCTAAGGGGATAGCCTCCTTCGGGATGGCTTTATTAGAAGGCAGTAAGATGTCATCTTCTAAAGGGAATATCATACCGATCAATGAAGCTACTCAGAAATATGGTGCGGACGTTGTGAGACTTTACCTGACTTCGGGTGTGGAACCTTGGCAGGATTTTGATTGGCACATCCCAGAGGCCGAGGCTATGGTTAACCATTTGGGTAGTTTTTACGATTATGCTCAAGATATAATGGACTTACCGGAAGTCGATAAGCCCGATGAATTAGGTTCTCCAGAGGTCTGGTTGCTGACGAGATTGCAGAAGAGAATCAAGAAGACCACCGAGGGGCTGGAACGCTTTGAAACACGGAAGGCCTCACAGAATGCTTTCTTCCTGATGATGCAGGATTTGAGATGGTATTTGAGCAGGGCTAAGGACACTGATTCGAAAAATTGGGTTCTCAAAAATGTGTTAGACAAGTGGGTGAGGCTATTGGCACCTTTCATTCCACACGTCTGCGAAGAGATTTGGAGTCAAATGGGTAAGGATGGGTTTGTATCAATGGCTGAATGGCCGCAATATGATGAGGATAAGGTTGACGAGATGGCGGAGTTTAATGAGGACTATTTGGAGAATGTGAAGGATGACGTTAGTCAAATTTTGGATGTAACTGGGATTGAAGACCCTGAAAGGATTGTTCTTTACGTTGCTGAGGATTGGAAGAGAGAGGCTTATCAAATTGCACTTAATCAGGTCAAGGGTGGAGAAGCAGACATCGGTCAGTTGATTGGTAAGGCCAGAGAAGAGTTATCGGATGTTTCAGGAGAGGAGTTAGCGGACTTCTTCAAGACGGTAATAGACCATGTTAGGAAACTATCTGGAGATGATAAAAAACTCATAAAGGAGAGAGATATTGAGGAAGCTCAAATTTTGAAAGATGCTGTTGACTTTTTTGAGGAAAGATTTGACGTGGATACTGTGGAAATCTATGTTTCTGATGACTCCGACAAGTATGATCCCACGGACCGGTCGGAAAGGTCTATCCCGTTTAAGCCAGCAATCCATGTGGAGTAAAAAATTTATTTTTTCTTGAAAGACCATTCTTGATTTTCGTGTTGTAGTATTTCTGCGTGTGGGAATGGTATTCCTATTCCATTCTTGTTGTACCTTCTCTTTATCGAGATAATCAAGTCGTGTAGGACTTTTCTTCTTTTCTTAGGAGTGGGATTATCTATCCAACAAAGTATTTCCAAGTTAATAGAGCTGTCTGCAAGTTCGTTTACGTAAGCTCTTGGCTCTGGCTCATGTGCTGTGTCCGGATGTTCTTTCATTTCTTCTTCTGCAATTTCCTTGGCTTTCGCAGGGTCTGAATCATAATCAATTCCTATAGTTTCTTTTACTCTCAGTTTACCTCTTTTAGAGAGGTTGTTTATTGTAGATGATGAGATTGCATTGTTAGGGATCGATATCTCTTCTCCATCGAATGTTTCTATTGTAGTGTGGATCATTTTGATGTCTTTTACTGTGCCAGAATTCCCATCTACTTCTATCCAATCCCCAATGGAAAATGGTCTCGAAAACATCATCAGAATCCCCCCGATTACATTTCCTATAGTCTGTTGAGCGGCAAATCCGATTATTATTCCTAAAAAGCCAGCCCCCGCTAGCAAACCGGTTAGTGCTATGCCCCATACTTTGAATATTGCGAAAAGGCCGATTAGGTAAATTATGATTCTTACGATGGTGTAGAAAGATTTTTCTACATGTTGGTCTATCTGTTTTGAACTGTATTTTTTGATGGACCTCTTGGCTATTTTTGATATGATGATTAGTGCTATGAGTATTATGATGGTGTAGATTATCTGACTGAAGGGTATTGGAGAGCTGCTGAAGACATTTATTAGATTTTCATAAAATGAAGGCATCTTATCATTACATCCTTTTTGGTTTTTTTCAGTAAAAACGTTTCTTGGCTTTTCTAGAGTTAGTTAGAAATGATATTTTGTGGATTGAGGTTAGTTCATGAACCTATTTAACGATGATATCGAATTTCTATACTGAATTAGTATGTTTTAAGTTCTTGATTAATCCTCCGTTCAATTTTAGAGGAGAACATAGAAGATTATTTAGAGAATTTTTGAAAATACTTCTTAGAGAATTCAGAGTTAAGGAATAAGGGATTCTATTAATTGGGACATATGGTTTACAATAGAGAATTGTAAAGAGCAATGTTATTAAGTAAAATTGGAGTTTAAATCTCTCTGGTTGTTTTCCATGAAGGAGGTGAATGTATGACAAATCCTATGGAGCAAATTGCAGAGCTTATGAACGTTTCAGCCCGAACAGCACCGAAGGCAGGCGGTGTGGATAAAGTGGAGACGAGAGTTTTGAAAGGTGATGAGCTGGAAGAATTAGCAGATAAAATGATTGAATACGGTGAGAAGAGTGGTAAAAGTGATTTTGATAGAGATGGCGAAAATGTTAGAGACTCCGAAGCTTTACTTCTCGTTTCTGTCAAAGATCCTGAACCCGTTCTTTTGGATTGTGGGGCTTGTGGTTATGAGTCCTGTGAAGGGTTTGAAAAAAGGTCTGAGAAAGGTGTTCTAGGTGAAGGTGAAGATTCTGAAAAAAATTATGAATTTGAAGGACCCAGTTGTGTTTGGAGATTAATAGATTTAGGAATAGCTTTAGGAAGTGCAGTTAAGACTGCAAGTATACACAACGCAGACAATAGAATTATGTATAGAGCCGGAGTGGCAGCTAAAAAAATGGGTCTCATAGAAGGTAGTGTCGTTCTAGGTATTCCTATATCGGCTGAAGGGAAAAACATCTACTTTGACAGATAACAAGATTACTCGACTTTAGGAATAGGGCCTGTTGCGGCTTATGGCAGTGATATCTTTACAAGAACTCTTGCAACTTTTCTTGGTGGATGTCAAAAGCTTGCGAATCGTGAAAAACAAATCTGACTAAGTTGATATTGGAACCTTCTTCCAGAAAATCAACTACGGTTTCCAGTGATATTTTCGCGGCTTTTTCCATTGGATAACCGAAAGCACCTGTGCTTATTGCAGGGAAAGAAATGCTTTCTATATCTCTTTTTTCGGCAAGTTTCAGACTGTTAAGATAACATTTTTTCAGGAGTAGGGAATCTTCCGAAGATTTTCTATATACGGGTCCGACGGTATGGATTATTTTGGAGGCTTTTAGGTTGTAACCTTCTGTAATTTTAGCTTCTCCGGTTTCACAACCGTTTAACTGTTTACATTCTTCCCAAAGTTTTGGCCCCGCGGCTCTATGGATTGCACCTGCTACCCCTCCGCCTGGAGCTAATTCTTTGTTAGCTGCGTTGACTACGGCCTCTGTTTCTTGGTTTACTATATCTCCTTGGGCTAGTTCTAGAACCGATTCGTTTATTTTTACTTTCATTTTCCCCACGTTAATTTGGTCTTACTTATCAATTGATTTGAATTGTAAATGTTGAGGTTAAAGGTTTTTCAGGTACTATTAGAATAGAGGAATTGGATGTTAACGGATAACTTAAAGAAATCAGTTCGTGACCTTCGTTTTTTACTCAACAGGGGATATCCCAAAGATTCAGCTGTTGAATTTGTTTCTGATCATTACCTTTTGGATTCTGAAAAGAGGCACTTTTTGATCAGGTCTGTTTATCCAAAAGAAAAAATTGCCAATCACGAATCGAAATTAATAGATATTTCGGAGATAAAAGATAGTCAAGTTAAAATAGACGGTTATAATGTTCTCATAACTATTGAAACCATTTTGAGAGGGGATTTGGTCATCGGATGCGATGATGGATTTTTAAGAGATTTGCAAGCCAATTTTGGAACTTATGAAATAGATGAGTATACAGAAGAAGCTGTGGAAACTGTTTTGGAGATACTCGAGGATTTCTGCCCTAATGAGGTCACTTTTTACTTTGATAAACAGGTAAGCAAGAGTGGAGAACTTGCCGGTTTTCTTAGAGAAGAATTATCAAAGAGAGGGATATCTGGGGGTGCAGAGACGATAGGAGGGGTTGATAAAGAAGTTTGGAGTTCTGAAGTTTCAGCCTCTAGTGATAGCTTGATAATAGAGAATTCAGAGAAAGTTATTGATATTCCTAAAGAGGTTCTGATGATGGATAAAACAGAGTTTGTGGACTTAAAGGAGATATAATGTATCTTAGAGAGTTTTCTGTTTACTGGTTTTGAATTTGTTTAGATTATCTTTAACTTCTCCTAATCTAGTAAAATCCTTATTCAACTTTTCTCTGACTCCGGATCCATATAGAGCTGCCGCGGGGTGATAAGACAGTAATAACTTACAGCTCCAACCGCCATATTCTATATCTTTGAGGTCTCCGTGCTCTTTGCTGATTTTTACAGAATTATCTAAGAACAATTGGGCTGCAAATCTCCCTAGAGATACGATGAGTTTAGGTTCTATGCTGCGAATTTGTTTTTTCAGATAAGGTGAACATGCTTCTATCTCTTCGTCTTTAGGGTCGCGGTTTTCTGGTGGTCTGCATTTCAAAATGTTTCCTATGAAAACATCTTCTCTCTCTAGACCGGCTTTTTCTTCCAATAGTTCCGTTAAAATGTCTCCGGCATCTCCGACGAAAGGCTTTCCTTCTTGATCTTCGTTATAACCTGGAGCTTCCCCGACCAATACTATTTGAGCGTTCTCCGGTCCTTCTCCTGGAACTGTGTTTGTTCTTTCTTTATGCAAGTTGCATAAAGTGCATTCTTTTATGTTTTCTCTAATTTCTTCCATTTCGCTCAATTTTATTCCCTGTTCCGATCTTATTCGCCCATTATGAATATAACCAATTTTCTTCTCGATCTTGGACCGTCTTGTTCTATGACTAGAAAGCTTTGCCATGTTCCTCTAATGAGTTTTCCATCGATTACTGGCAATACTCTAGATGATCCGACAAGAGCTGCCTTGATATGAGCATCTGCATTGTTATCTATCCTGTCATGACGATAACCGTCCTGCGGCGGTGCAAATTCATCAAGTTGGTCCAGTAGGTCTTGTTTCACTCCGGATTCACTCTCGTTGAGCACGAGCATAGAAGTTGCGTGGGGTAGTTGGGCTACCATAATTCCGTCTTCGATGTCTGATTTTCTTACAGCTTTCATGACTTCGTCCGATAAGTCTACGATTTCTTTTGTTTTGTTTGTTGAGAACTCTATTTCTTCAGAAAATGTTTTCATTTTTTATCACATTCATTTTTGATTTTTTCTCTTTTCTAGTTTGTTCTTTAATAATATTGATGATTGTCAATATTTTGGAGAGTTTGAGTGGTTTAAAACCTTAATGCATGTTTTTACAAAGAAAAATTGAGGAGTTTCTTGTCTGAAGATGTGGTATTGGAGGTAGGGGAGGTAATAACCCCTCTTGAGAGGTTAGGAGCTAGAACGATTAGTATCGAGGAAGGGAGTATTAAGGATATTTCTAAGCCGAAAAATAGGACAGTTGAGCCAGATTTTGATTTTTCTTCCTTCACGGCAATCCCCGGTTTTGTGGATATCCATATGCATGGGTATGGGGGTTATTCCTCTTCGGCTGCCAATGTTAAGGATTTTAAAAAGATGTCCGAAATCTTGCCTAAGCACGGGGTCACTTCGTTTTTCCCCTCAACGGTATCACAATCAAAAGAAAGTTTGATTGAGGTGGCGAAGGCTTTTAAAGAGGCTAAGAAGGCTGAATTTTCTGGTTCAAGAATGATTGGGCTTCATCTTGAAGGTCCTCATCTCGGTAAGGGAAAAGAGAGAGGGGCGCAAGATGGTGATTCTCTTCGACCGATTGATCTGTCGGAATTGGAGGAGCTGGTGAATGTTTCAGGGGATAATATTGAAAGGGTGACTTTAGCTCCTGAATTGGAGGGGTCTTTGAATTATATTGAAAAGGCTCTTTCTATGGGTATTCTCGTTTCAGCTGGGCATACAGATGCTAGCTATGAAGAGGCTATTAGGTCATTTGATAGAGGCATCAAGTTGGTTAATCATCTGTATAACGGTATGAGGAAGTTTCACCATAGGGAGCCAGGAGTTTTGGGTGCAGCTCTTACTCGTGATGATGTTTATGCCGAGTTAATCGCAGATTTGGTTCATCTGCATCCTGTTGCGATAAAATTGGCTATTAAGGCTAAAGGAGTGGAAAGATTGGTGTTGATAACGGATTCTATTTCTGCGGCAGGTCTTTCTGATGGCGAATATGGATTAGGGGAGCAGAAAATAGTAGTGGAGGACGGTGTGAGCAGGGTTAAAGGGGGAGATAGGCTTGCTGGTAGTACCCTTACTCTTGATGCGGCGGTTCGCAATTTGGTTAATGAATTAGGTTTAGAGTTAAAAGATGCTGTTCGGATGGCGACACTTAACCCGGCGGAACTTTTTGATCTTTATGATAGAGGAAAAATTAGGGAGGGATGTAAGGGAGATATTGTCATTATTAATGAAAGTTTTGAGGTTGTTGCGACTATTCTGGGAGGCGAGGTATATTCATAGAGTTAGAGAGGATATTTTTAATTTAAATTCGTTTTCAGGAATTTTTAACCTATTATCGTTTTTTTTAGGCTCAAACACTTAAGGCAGGAAGAAGAAATATGTTATTGACATTGGTGAATTGATGTCTTGGGGATTAAAAAATATCTCGAAAAATTTCGGGGCAGTTAAAGCATTGGATAATGTTTCTTTAACTTTGGAAACCGGAAAAGCCTATGGTTTAGTTGGGGCGAATGGTTCAGGTAAGAGTACTTTAATTAAAACTTTGACTGGAGTTGTTTCACCTGATGCAGGGGATGTTTACAAGGATGAGGAAAAGTTGTCTATTGAGTCTCCTAGAGATTCTCACGATTATGGTATATATGCTTCTCATCAGGACCTCAGTTTAGCTCCTGAATTATCTGTGTTGGATAATTTGTTGCTGAAAATGGAGTCTAGGAAAAAGAGATTTTTCCTTGATAGAGGTGAAATGGTTAAGAAGGCTAAGGAGGTATTGGATCGTACCAGACAGGACATTTCTTTTAATGAAGATGTTAAGAATCTCACTAGAAATGAAATGCAAATGGTGGAAAATTTAAAGCTTGTTGTTAGAAATCCTGAGTTAGCTCTATTTGACGAACCTACTAGTTATCTAACTGATGAAGGTATAGAAGATTTGTTTAAAATTATTGATGAATTAGTGGAAGAGGGTAAGACTGTGCTTTTTGTTTCTCACAGGCTTGGAGAAATCTTTGAGGAGTGCGAAAAGACTATTGTTCTTAGGAGTGGGGAAAAAGTCGGTGAATTTGATTTGAGCCAGATGAGTGAAGAAGAGTTGGCCGAGGAGATGGTGGGGTCTGATGAAGAGGGTAGATTAAGTTTAGAAAGATCTGAAATGGATATAAGTGTTTCAGAGAAAAAATCAGGCTCAGAAGCGTTTTTCTCTGTTGAAAATTTAAATCTTTCTGATTTAGAGGGTAGTTTGTCTTTTGAAGCTGCTAAAGGGGAGATTATAGGTATATCAGGTTTGACAGGTCAGGGCCAGTCGGATATGTTGCGTTCTATTTCTGGAGTTGACCCTACTGATGGGGAGATAAGGTTAGATGGAGATCTTTTGGATATTGGCAGTCCTAATGATGCAATTGAAAATAGTATAATCTATGTTTCGGGTGATAAGGATTTGGAAGGATTGTTGCCTCCTCGGTCGGTGAAGGAGAATATAGCTTTGATAAGAAATGGATCTAAGTGGTTGATTTCCTTGGTGGATGAGGGGATGGAGGAAGATTTGGCGAATAAGATGGTAGGGGAATTGAATATAGATTGTGAGGGCATAGATGAAAAAGCGCGATCTTTGAGCGGAGGAAATCAACAAAAGTTGTTTTTGGGACGAGGTTTGGGTGAGGATCCGAAGGTTTTGTTGTTAAATGATCCTTTTAAAGGTGTGGATATTATGACTAAGAACAGTATTACTGGGAAGTTGTCAGAAATAAAGGAAGATAGAGTGGTTATTTTTTATTCTAGTGAAGTTGAGGATATTGTTCCGATAGCTTCTCGGGTTTTGGTTATGTATGAAGGAGAGATAGTAGCGGAGTTTGAAGGGGATGAAATTAATAGGGACAAAATAGAAGAGGCAAGTATTAGGGGGGAGAGTTAGTTTGTCTGAAAATTTAGAAAAAAGGCAAAGGTATAGTTTTTGGAAGGCTAACTTTGTAGATGCTATACCGGGTTTATTGTTTTTTGCGGGTGTGTTGGGCGGTGTTTTGTTTTTACATCCTTCATTTGTTACTAGTATAGGCAGAACCATGACCACCCATATGCCTCTTGCTTTTCTTGCTATGGGTGAAATTTTTGTACTTACTACAGGGGATGTTGACCTTTCTTCGGGAGCAGCTGTAACCCTCGTGAATGTAGTAACTGTCTCAATCTATATCAACTATGGTCTTGGCAGTCCTCTTCTCTTGCTTGTTCCTATTGGTATGGGGTTGTTAATAGGATTGATAAATGGTCTTTTAGTAGGGTATCTGAGACTGAATGCTTTTCTTGCAACTATTGGTACAACATTTGTTTGGAGTGGGGGGGCGTTATTTGTAATGGGAAGGCCTGGTGGAGGTATTCCTGAGTGGTTTTCTTCAATGTTTAGTGCAGTGGGTGGGGGGATTCCGATTTCTGTTTGGTTTATTATTTTAGCTTTGATTATTTGGTTAGTTTTTAGATCTCTTCCGGTTTCGAATTATTTGTACGCTACGGGCAGTGATATTGAGGCGGCGTTTTCTACGGGTGTTGATGCAAATCGTATGAAGTTTTATGGGTTCATATTAAATGGATTAATGATTGGTTTGGCAGGGTTGATAATGACTGGTTCTATATCTTCTGGGGACCCAGGGATTGGTGGGGGATTAGTTTTACCTGCGATTATTGCGGCTTTGATAGGAGGGGGTAATTTCTCGGGTGGTAGTGGTAATGCAATTGGTGCGTTAGCTGCAGGTTTGGGTTTAGGTTTTATGAGGAATTTGATGTTCTTTTTAGGAATTCCTTCTTTTTATCAGGACGTTGTTTATGGTTCCATTGTGTTGACTTTGGTTGTCGTTATATCTTATGTGAAAATGAAAGATGTAGAATTATGGTGGTCAGAAGATGAAGAATGAGATTTTATCCAGGATTATTGAAGTTATAAAGGAGAATAAGCTTTCTTTAGCACCATTCCTTATATTTTTCGTTCTTATTGGAGTTGGAGAAGTGATATCTAAAGGTTTTGCATCTATTGGACATTTACGATTTTTATTTATGATTACTGTTCCTTACGGTGTAATGGGTATTGGTCAAACCTTCGTTATTCTTTCGGGAAGAGAGGATTTGGACTTTTCGATTGGAGCTATGGGCTCGTTGGCTATTGTTCTTGGTGCGCAATTTTTTGAGATTTACTCTTTTTCTGTAGGAGTTATACTTGTTCTTTTGATTGGAATTGCTTTTGGGATTCTTAATGGGGTAGGGGTTAGGATCTTTGGGGTACCTCCGTTAGTAATGACATTTGGTACGGCAGCTGTTATGGTGGGTACCGGTATAGCTTATACTAAGGGAAACCCTGCAGGAAATGCAGCCCCCCTTTTACGGGAGTTAGCTATTGGTAGGATTGGGGGGTTCCCGATTATCATTATTATTTGGATTTTACTTTCGATTTTGGCGATATTTATCCTGCATAAAACTACTTATGGGCGGTGTTTATACGCTTCTGGGAGTAATCCGGAGGCTTCAAGAATCGCTGGAATTTCCACTAATAAAATTGGAATAATAGCTTATGCTCTTAGTGGTCTCTTTGCGGCTTTTGCGGGCTTGTTAATGTTGGGTAGAGTCGCGACCCCTGCTCAGTTCCATCCAGCGGAGAGTTTGACTCTTCCAGTTATAGCAGGTGTGGTTTTAGGAGGAACAAACTTTTTCGGTGGGGAGGGTGGATATTTAGGAACGATCGGTGGAGTTCTTGCGCTTGTGACTTTATCTAGGTTCTTACCTCGGTTGGGTGTGCCACCAGCAGGAAAGATACTTTTCAATGGTGTGATTCTTATAGTCATTCTCTTGTTTTATGCTAGAAGGGGTAGTCTTAGAAAATAGCGAGTTCTGTATATTTTGGGCTTTAATAGACTATTGCTGAAAAGAGATTTGAAGATTGAGTAAGAACAGTACCTGGTATATTGGTTCTTAATTTTTGGAATGGTTAATTTAATTAACAAAGATATTATAGTAGTATTAAGAGCCGTATGGAAACTATAAAGCTTGGAATGCTGGGTTCCGGTTTTGTTGCTAATTTTTACATGGAGGGACTTTCCAATGTCCCTGGCCAAGAAGTAATTCTGAACACTTCTAGAACCTTAGAAAATGCAGAAAATTTTGCTGAGAAATGGGATATACCCAATTATACTGATAGTATAGATAAAGCAATCGAAAATGAAGAAGTTGACTTATACCTTATTGCTTTACCTAATTTTGTCCATGAAGAAGTTGTCAAAAAGTTAAGTGAAAATAATTGCCCAATGGTCTGTTCTAAACCTTTAGGAAGGAATGCTGAAGAAGCCAAAAACATGCTAGAAGCAGTTGAAGAAAAAGACGTATTCAATGGATATGCAGAAACGGAAGTTTTCGCTCCAGCTGTAGTGAAAGCAAAAGAACTCATAGAAAACGGGGCTTTGGGTGAAGTAAAATGGGTTAGATCTAGAGAAGGCCATCCGGGCCCTCACGAAGGTTGGTTTTGGGATGAAGAGAAAGCGGGTGGGGGAGCTATTATAGATATAGGTTGTCATTGTGTTGAAGCGGCTCGTTATTTCTTTGGGAAGGATAGGAAGATTAAAGAGGTTATGGCTTGGGGAGATACTCTTGTTCACACTGATAAAACTGAGGGGGAAGACAATGCTATAATTATGTTGAAATTTGAAGATGGAGGTATAGCACATCTTGAAAACAGTTGGTCGTCAGCTGGAGGGTTGGATTTGAGAAATGAGATTTATGGGACTGATGGTACTACTTTTACGAATGTGACTAGGTCAACGCCGATAAAAGCTTTTGCAGGTGGAGAAGCAGGATATGTAGTTGAGAAAGCAGAGTCGGAAAAAGGATGGATTTTCCCTTTGCCGGAAGAGGCTTTTTCTTATGGATATCAAGCTGAAATGAAACATTTTGTGAATTGTTTCAAAGAAGGTGAGGAGCCTAGAGAAACTTTTGAAGACGGCTATATTGTGAATAAGGTTTTAGATGCAGCTTATGAGTCGATAGAAAAAGGAAAATGGATTAAGGTAGATTATTAACTTTTTCGAGTTTCTTTGAATTTTTTAATTGCACCATTCTAGAATCATTGCAGCATATACTTTTGCAGTTTTCGTCAGCTGTTCTATAGGAAGATATTCATTAGGGCCATGGGCCCCCATTGAAAGGTCCCCGGCACCAAAGCTTATAGTGTCTACATCGCACTCCTTCTGGATGAAAGCGTTATCGGCTACAGCTTTAAATCCAGAATAAACTGGGTCTTGTCCTGTGACTTCCTTTACAACTTTTCCCAAAGTTTGGCAGCCAGGATGGTCTGGCTCGACTTCGTAGGGAGGCCAATGGAATTTTTCTTTCCATTCTAGTTCTATTGGGTTCTCTTTAAGCCAGTCGTTTGTATTTGAAAGGCCTTTCATAGTTTCTTCAAGTTCTTTCCAGAGTTTATTTTCGTCCACGAAAGGGGGATAATATATTTGTCCTTCTATTTCGGCTTCGCCGGGGATCGAAGATATATATTTTCCGGCGTTGATCATTGTGGAGCAAACGCTTATTGGACCTACTCCTTGTACGTCGGGTTTTGGGAAGCCTCCGCCTCCGTAGATTTTGTCTTTGTATCTCATATTCCAGAGGTGTTCTAGTTCTTCTAATTTTTGTAGGACTTTGATCATTATGGGGATTACGTTTACTCCGACTTCTTTGCCGACAGGAATATCGAATCTTTGAGGGTATTTAATCAGGTTTTTCTGACTAGTGTGGACTTCTTTTCCAGGTATGGTTATTCTGAAATCGAAGGTTCCTGCGCTTTTTGTGTGGATTTCGTTATTCGTAGGTTCGCCGTTTATGCAAAATGGTATTTCTATCCCTTTATCTAAAAAGGAACGAACTGCTGGGATTGTTCCTATTTCTTGTTCTGCGCTTTCTTCCCCTACGACTATGCTTAGTAAGATATCACCTTTTAGAGAAATATCTGATTCCATTATGGCTTTTATTGCCCAGAGCATTGCTGTGTTGCTCCCTTTCATGTCGTTTGCTCCTCGCCCGTAGATTTTATTGTTCTTCATAATGGGTTCCCAAGGGTCAATATCCCAGGATTTTTCACGGTCTTTCGGGACATCGACCACATCCGCATGGCCATTGAAGAGCAGATTTTTTCCACCGCCTTCACCTTCAAGTCTGGCGTTCAAATTCGGTCTATTTTCTTCTTCTGAAATGTCTATAACTTCTATTTCTGACCATTCCATCTTTTCTTCAAGGAAAGGCTTCGTAAAATCTAATTGGACGTTTTTTTCCTGACCAGAAACAGATTTGTGCTTTATGTATTCTTTTAGGAATTCTAGCATTTCGTCTTTATGATTCTCTATCCAATTGTTGACTTTTTCTTTCCCGATAATTTATCCCCCTTCATTTAGCTATTTTTATTATGGTGAGATAGAGAAATAAACTTTTTTCTTTTTATTCTTTCATTCATAATTGTCTTGAAGTTTTACGAGTTTTTAGTTTGGAGATAATGGTTTTTTTAGTGTTTAATGGATAATTTTATAAATTAAAAAAGATTATTTATTAGATAAGGTTTATTGGGATTTTTAAAATGAAAACAAAAGTGGGAGTAGCTTTTATTGCGCCTGAGAGTGGGGCTGTAGGGGAACCACCGCGTTCTCAGGAACGATTTGATAAAAAAGAAGGTTCTGTTAAAGACAAGCTTAAAGAAATGTACCCTGAAATAGATTTTTCTTATCATGAAATCAAAACATTAGAAGATGTTTCAAATTTTTTAGATGAAGAAAAGACTTCTACAGGGTATTTAGTATTCGTTTTAAATTCGATTGGAGGTTTGTTAAGACCAATATTGCAAAGTGGGGAGCCGACGATTCTAATTAACGAAACATATGGAGGATCTGGTGAATACCTTTTAGAATATTCTCGAGCTTTGAAAAAGGAGTATCCGGTTATAGGTGTTTCTGCTCGGGAGATTGCTAGCGATAAAGCGTTAAAAGATGTTGAGCTTTTGCATGTGGTTGGAAAGTTGAAGAGTTCTAGGTCTCTATTTATCGTTAGTCCCGGTACGGAACAATTAGTAGAAGCAGAATATCCGCTTAGTGTTGATTTATGGAGTTCAATTCAGAGTATAAATAACAAAACTGGAATTAATTCTTTATTCCTAAATTCAGAGGAGTTTGTTGAAAATTACTATAGTGAAGTAGATGACGAAAAGGCTGAGGATTTGAAAAATAAATGGATGGATAATGCCGAAGAAGTTAGAGAAGAAAAGACTGAGGGGATAAAAAATTCGGCAAAACTGTATTTTGCTCTTAAGGAAGCTGTGAAAGATTACGATGTAGATTCTATTGCGGTAGACTGCATTGTACTTTTCAGAAATGAATTTTTAGATGCATGGCCATGTCTTTCTTTTATGGAACTTTCCAAAGATGAGGATATAGTGCCAGTTTGTGAGGCGGATCCTTATTCAAATGTTTCTCTTTTGATCATGTCTTATCTTGCAGATCTTCCAGGGTTCATCAATGATCCTTCTCCGGACGAGTTTTCAGACGAGGTAGTTTATTATCACTGCTATGCGCCGATTAACTTCTGTGGATCTTCGAAGGAGGAATCTGATTATAGTATTAAGCATGCTCATTTGGATGGTAAGCATGCCTCAGTTTATACAGAACTCCCAGAAGAAGGAGAAATTACAGTAGTGGGTCTTGATCCGGATAATGAAGTTATGACTCTTCATACGGCGGAAGCTATGTCCAATGAGGATTCTGAATATGCTTGTTCAACTAAACTTGTGGGGAAGACGGATACCAAGGCTCTTGCTGAAAATTGGAGACCTCGAGCAGGTTGGCATAGGGTGGCTTTTTACGGTAATTGGATTGAAGAACTTGAAAAGATAGCGAAACTCCTTGGGATGGATACGGAACGAGAAGATATTAAATAGGGTTTGCCTTTGTTCTCCAAATAAAGGACAGACCTATTTGTAAATTTGTCTTACGTATACTTTTTTAATATGTCGGGAATTACTAAAATTAGTAAACGAAAAAAATCAAGGAAGATAGATAAAATGACTGATGAACTAGCGATAGGAGTTGACTTAGGCGGTACTAATATTCGAATTGCTATATCGGATTCAGCGGGTAATTTTCTAGACTCCAGAGAAAAAAAGACTGAAACCTCTAACAAGTATTCTATCAGCAAAGAAATAATCAGTGAAGTAAGAAGCTTGTGTGAAAAAGAAAATGTGAAAGTAGAGAATTTAAGAGGGGTAGGAATTGCCTCCACTGGCCCTATGGATATAGATAGGGGAGTGCTAATTAAACCTACAAACATCCCTTTTGAAAAGGTTCCTCTTGTGCAGCCGATAGAAGAGGAACTGGACATACCTACGTATCTATTAAATGATTGCACTGCTGGTGTTTTGGGTGAAAGAGTATTTGGGAAGGGTAGAGAAGAGGGAATTAGAGATATAGTTTATGTTAATATTGGGACAGGTATAGGTGGAGGAGCTATTATTGACGAGCATTTGGTTTTAGGTAAAGACGGGAATGCTGCAGAGATAGGCCATATGACTGTTGATGTGGATGGGAAAATTGTGTGTGGTTGTGGGGGTCAGGGCCATTGGGAGGCTTATTGTTCGGGGAAGAATATTCCTAATTTTGTGAGGAGTGAATTGGAAGATAAGGATGAAAATGAGGTGGAGGAAAGTTTGCTATTGAAGCGAGCAGGTGATTTGGAAGATATTACTACTAAGCTTTTCTATGAGGCTGTTAAGGAAGAAGATAACCTTGCTTTACAATTGGTAAGTAGAATAAATAAGTTAAATTGTGTAGGATTTGGCAATCTGGTCGATGTTTATGACCCCTCCTTAATTACCGTGGGTGGAAGTGTTGCTCTTAAGAACGAAGACCAAGTGATCAAACCAGTAAATGAGGGAATTGATAAACACATAAGAAATGAAAAACCGGAAATAGTCGCCACCCCTCTGAAGGAAAAAATAGGCATTTATGGGGCTTTAGCGGAAGTTTTCCAATAATATCTTACGTTTTGGATAGGTAAGTTGAGGCTTCTTCGTCAACAATTAAGGTGCAATTATCATGTTTTTGTAAAGCTGAGGAAGGAACATCTTTTGTTATAGGTCCTTCTACTGTTTTTTTCACTGCTTTCGCTTTTTCTTTACCGCTGGCTAGTAGAAAAATTTGGTTTGCTTCCAGTATAGTGCCAATACCCATTGTTATCGCTTTTTCTGGTACTTTACGGGATTCAAAGTATTCTTTCTTATTTTTTTGAGTTTCTTTAGTTAGTTTCACAACTCTGGTTCTAGAATCGTGGGGTGAACCTGGTTCGTTGTAACCGATATGGCCATTTTCTCCAATCCCTAAGAATTGCGTATTGATTCCACCGGCATTTTTTATTTTTATTTCGTATTCCTCACATTCTTTTTTCAAATTTTCAGCAGTTCCGTTGGGGATATGGTAGTTCTGATCGGGAATTTCAACGTGTTCGAACAGATTGTTTTTCATGTAGTAATGAAAGCTTTGAGGGTGATTAGACGGTAGGCCAACATATTCGTCGAGATTGAATGTAGTGAGATTGGAGGAAAATATTTTTTTCTTGTTGTGCTTCTCGACTAATTTTTTGTAAAAGCCTGTGAAAGTTTTGCCAGTAGCGAGCCCTAATACAGGTTTTGAACTATTATTGATTGTTTTTTCTGCTTTTTTCGCTGCCTTATCAGACATTTTTTTATAATTTTTAACTTTTACTGTCTTTATATTCCCACTCTCCTTTTTTAGATGCTTTTTTTATTTTTTCTTTGTGTTTAATATCTATATATTGACTTTAGGAAGAAAATTATTTCCAATTTTCTCCATGAGCGTTTTAATTTTTTAATATAATTAAATAAATTTGATTCTTCTTTCAGACATAAAAAACGAATTTGGCGGTCAAATATAAGAAAAGATGAAAAAGGAAAGGGTAAAAAATACCCTTTTTTGTGTTTATTCGAAGTATTCTTCAGCTTCTTCGTCCGTCATCCTAGTGTCGATTCTGTATCCAGCTGGTTTGAACTCAAACTCTTCGATGAAGTTATCCACGTTCTGGTTGGTGATTGCAGGACCTAGCGATAGCCATACTGTGGTAGCTGGATAAGTCTCTGTGTCTACGTCTTCGTGTGTAGTGTCTAAGTTTTCTCCTTGTGCTAGTCTTAGTCCCACTTGAAGGGATGATTGCGCGTAATATCCTGGTGGGTTCGCTCGCATATAGTTTTTGATACCTGCGTCCCGTAGGTTGGTCCAGTAGTTTCGTAGATATCGCATTGTGTGATCTCCGGTCATTACGTCTGGGTATTCTGGGTCTTCATAGTCTATACCTGCTTCCTCGTATGCCCAGTGGACTCCTTGCAGCATTCCGTCTTGGGCTAGGACTCCGTCTATATTTCCTCCGTGTTCGGCGATGACTGCTGCGTAGTCATTTTGCACCTTGTCTTTTTGCCATCTTCCTTCTATTGTTTCTAGGACGTTAATGTCGGGATAATCTTCGAGGACTCTTTCTGCTCCGTCTTTTCTGGCTTCGTTTGCAGGTACTCCTGGGTATCCGTTGATTACGACTATATTGCCTTCTCCGTCAAGTTGTTCGCAAAGCCATTCGGTTTGATCTGCGAACCATTCTTCTTGGTCTATTATTACGTTTGTGGCGTATTCGCTGGTCACGTGTTGGTCTGTTGTTACTACTGTTGCTCCTTGGTTGTGTGCGTATTCGATCGCTGGATTTAGTGCTGTGGCACTTTCAGGATTTATAATAATAAGATCCATTCCTTGGTCGGCTAGACTTCTAATATCCGATGCTTGGTCAGTTGCGCTAGAACCTGCGGCTGTAATGTTATAATCTCCCACAATGTTTTCTTCTTGCATTTCTGATTCGATAACATCCATATGTTGTCTTCGCCATGGATTTGAGAAGTCTCCTATACTGAAACCTACATCTATTTTTTCTTCTCCCGCATCTGTTTCTTCTGTATCCCTCATAGTTACTGCTAACACTCCCCCAACGATTATTATGATAACCACTACTAGGACGATCATATTATTCTTATTAATCTTAATTCACCTCCTTTAGAAACATGATTCATATCTAAATTTGTTTTGCCACTACTTAATCTTTTTGTTTCTCCCGTAGTGAGATAAAAGCTTATTATTGGTGAAAAAGAAACAATATATGGTTATTATGGAAAGATTAGGCGTAGGTATTGTTGGGGCCGGTTTTGTAGTGAATACATTCCACATTCCTGCATGGACTAATATTAGATACGCAGATATAGAAGGAATATGCTCTCTCAGCGAAGAAGGCTCAAAAAAATCCGCAGAAAAAGCTAGGAATCTTGAAGTAGGGGATCCAGAGGCTTACACTGATGTTCAGAAAATGGTTAGAAATGATGATATCGACGCAGTTTGGATAGCCGTTCCCAATTTTGCCAGGATAGATATAACTGAACAGATTGTAGAAGAAGTAAATCAAGGAAATTCTGATTTAATCGGTGTAGCTTGTGAAAAACCTTTAGCAAGAAACGTTAAAGAATCGGAGAAAATGCTAGAAATGGTAGAAGATGCAGGTCTTCTACATGGATATCTAGAAAACCAAGTTTTCATGCCATCTATGATGAAAGGAAAAGAAATACTGTGGAAAAGAGCTGCGGAAAGAACGGGAAGACCTTATATAGCTCGTTGCGCTGAAGAACATTCTGGACCACATAAGCCATGGTTTTGGAACGGTGAAAAACAAGGGGGCGGAGCTTTAAACGATCTAGGTTGCCATAGTCAGGAATCTGCTCGGTATCTTCTCACTGGACCAGAGGAAGATAGGAGCGATTTAGAAATAAAGTCGATTTATGGCAGTATACACACTTTGAAATGGAATAGACCTGAGTACTTGAAACAGCTTGAAGAAACTAATTTCGAAAATGCACCTGTTGAAGATTTCGGAAGATCTATAGTAACATACGAGCTACCAAACGGTGGAATGGGTGTAGCAGAAATAGCTAACTCATGGAACTACATTGGCTCAGGAATGAGACTTAGTTTCGAACTGTTAGGGCCTGAATATTCTATGGAGATAAATTCTCTTGAGCCAGAGCTGAGTGTATTCCTTAGTAGAGAGGTAGAATCAAAGGAAGGTGAAGATTTAGTTGAAAAGCAAAAAGCGGAACAAGGCCAAATGCCTGTCATCCCGGATGAAAAGACTCTTTATGGATACGTAGGGGAAGATAAGCATATGGTTAAGTCATTCCGCGAAGGAGAGATGCCTAGAGAGAACTGGCGTCATGGTAATACTGTTGTGAAGCTTTTGATGTCTGCTTACATGTCGGCTGAAGAAGGTAAGAAGTTGAATTTCCCACCGAAAGGATTGGAAGATTTTGAACCCGAGGTATCTCAAGGGACGTGGTCTCCTGAAAAGTCGGGCATGGGATATGATTTATAATATCGGCGATTTCTCTTCCTTTTTTATTTTTAATATTTTAGTTTGATTCTGAATTTTTTTCGATAATTGTATTTTTAGGACAATTTTTGTTTTTTCTTTATTTCAATTCTAATTTTTCGATTATTCTCCCTTTTAATTATTTTTTGTATCCTAATCTTTTCTTCATGTTTAATAGGTGTTGAATTGTATATTTTAGAATTAAGTTAATAACCAATGAGTTACATAATGATATTGGGGAGTTGAATATGAAACTAGCTTTATTCACTGTATCTTATAGTGGCATTTGGTATGATGGTGAATCTTTACCGCTAAAAGAGCAAATAGACAAGGCAAAAGAATTAGGGTTCGACGGTATATCGATAGAAGCCAAAAGGCCGATTGCTGCTCCGTTTGATTTGACAGACAAAGAGATAAAAGACGTGAAAGATTATGCTGACGAACAAGATATTGAAATTTGTGCCATCGAAAGCATGTCTGATTTTTCCAGCCCGATAATGGAAAAAAGAGAGAATAATTTAGCGATGATGAAGAGCCTAATTGAGATGGCGGATAAATTTGATGTAAAAACTCTAAAAATATTCGCTGCTTGGCCGGGAGTTCGATGGGATCCCGGAAAAATCGGTAGTTATGAAAGCTTTGATTCTTCCTCCGGGCCGATGGGACCTGATTATATAGAGAAATGGCAAAGAGTGAAGAAAGGTATTAGTGAGGTAACTGATTGGGCGAAGGATTATGGTGTTGATATTGTATTGCAAAACCACCCTCCTTTATTGAGGTCGGGCTATGAAGATGCTTTGTCGATGGTTGAAGAGGTTGGGGAGGAGAATTTGAAAATGTGTTTGGATGTGCCTCTTTTCTATGGAAACCAAGGTGATGATTATGTAAAAGAGGCTGTGGAGGCTTGCAGCGATTATATTGCTCTTTCGCATTATGGTGCTTGGAACTTTAAGAAGGATGGAAATGGTGAGATAGTTCAAGAGAAAGCTAGTTTGGCTGGTAAAAAAATAAACTATGAGACTTTCCTTAAAGAGTTAAAGAGAGTCGGTTATGATGGTTATCTCGTTCAAGAATTTTGCTTACCGGCCGTAGAGAGTCATGAAATTAAAGGGATGGATAAAATTGACGAGTCTAGCAAGATGGCTGTTGAATACATGCGTAATTTGATTGATTCAATCTAAGAAATTCTAAATTTCTTATTTAGCCTTTGAACTTCACCTTATCGACTTTTAACTCATAATTTTCTATTATTTACTCTGAATGCTCTTGTAATACGCTGTTATTGCTCCAAACGACATACAGTTTGATAAGAGTAGCATTTATGAAAAAGAAGTCCAAATAAAAAACGATGTCCGAGGATATATGGATAGTAGTACCGGCTTATGAAGAAGAGGCGATGATAGGTTCTGTTATAGACGGTTTGAGAGAAGAAGGATACGATAAAATAATCGTGGTGGATGACGGATCCACTGATGATACGGCTGATGTTGCTGAGTCCAAAGGTGTTGAGGTCATTCGTCATGCTGAAAACTTTGGATTGGGGGCTTCTCTTAGAACTGGTCTAAGAGCAGC
>CAZKND010000014.1:0-25092 GCA_964554215.1 Hadarchaeota archaeon (SeqCode)
TTCCATACCTAAATCTTCAGCCGAACGATCGAAGATATTAGCAAAAGTTTCCCTGACCCAGTGGGTTATCATTTGTCTATTGGCCCAAGCAAAGTTAGCTGCAGCAGACATCTGTTTGAGATAATCCTGACCCTCCTCCGACTTGATGGGAACGTTTACAAGTTCTCTATCAGGCAAGTCTATACCATAGTCTTTGGCGGCTTTCTCCATACTTCTCAAACTATCAGAACAAACCTGATGACCAAACCCTCGAGAACCCGTATGAATCATGACCATCAACTGATCTTTTCCGGAAATATCTAGTTTATCAGCGGCCTCATCATCATAGATCTCATCCACATATTGAACTTCAAGAAAATGATTCCCACTGCCTAGACTTCCTACCTGGGTCTTCCCTCTATCTTTTGCTTTAGAACTTATTTTTCCAGGATCGGCCGCATCTAATCGTCCGTTTTCTTCTATTCTCTCTAAGTCCTGATCCCATCCGTAACCATTATCCACACACCACTTTGAACCAGATTCAAGAACTTCATCCAACTCGGATTTTGAAAGATGGACATTGCTCTTACTGCCAACGCCTGACGGAACATTATCGAACAACCTATCCACCAAATCCCTTATGTTATCCTTAACATCGGACTTTCTCAAATTAGTCCGGAGGAGTCTAACACCACAATTAATATCATAACCTACACCACCGGGAGAAATAACACCCTCATCAGCATCCGTCGCCGCTACCCCACCTATCGGAAAACCATAACCCTGATGACCATCAGGTAAAACCACTGAATATTTGTAAATACCTCCTAAAGAAGAAACGTTAGACCCTTGCTCTAATGTTCTATCTTGTTTCATATCATTCAAAATCTCTCTATTCGCGTAAACTCTAGTCGGGACTCTCATATGCGACTTATGATCCTTGGGTATCTCCCATCTATACTCATCTATCTGGTTAAGAGGGCCATTCCAACTCATTTATTCTCACCTTATGTAGTAAGAATTAACACGATATTCGTAAAAATGATTTGCATTTTCAAATGTCAACAATGACTTGAACAAAATGATGGTCTTCTTCATTTCCAATTTCCATCATATGATAAGTCATAGCCTTAACCCCAGTCCTTTGGCCGTGCTTATCTGAGTCATACCTCTCCCCGCTAACAATTCCGTTCAGTTCATAACCCTCCTCACTTTCCGAAATTTCGTCAATAGTAAACTCAGAGGCTATAAAATCTTTACCATCATGCAAATATATTAGCTCATCCAACCAGTCATACAGCAAAGCCTTCAAATCTTCAGAACTTACACTTATCTCCACTTCCTGAGTAGGCGTTACCCTTTCAGAATCCGCATAAATTTCTGTGAGAGCTAAACCCGCATTCTCAAAAGCCTCTTCCAAAGTTTCACCATAAGCTCTAAAACCAGTATCTGCCGTATGATCTATCCATTCAAAATTCTTCATCCGAATCACCTAATTAGAATACTCAAAACCACATTTAATACACTAATCTCAACTGTCAATGAAAATCAAAACAATGAATTCAAAAATCATCAAAATCTGGAAGGTTATCAAACTCCAAACGTCCACCCATAGAAGTAATGCATTTGGAAGCCGCTAGATTCCCCATCTCCGCACACTTTTGGAGGTCCATACCCTTCAAAATCCCGTACAAAAATCCGGAGTTAAATGCATCCCCAGCACCAGTAGTATCAACGACATCAACAGATCGAGGATCTATCCTATACTCGTCCTCACCGTCTGTAACGAAGCTCCCCTCTCCACCCAACTTAACGGCCACCGTATCAACCCCCAATTCGATAATCCGGTGAGCTCCAACTTCAACCTTGTCGCCCGTTAATGTTTCCAATTCGCTCTTATTAGGGAAAAATAAGCTTGCTCTTTCTAAAATAGGTTTTAGAGAATCCAATCCCTTCTTAGCATATATGCATCCTGGGTCCAAACTTATATTCACAGAATCATCCAGTTCTTCCACCAACTCTTTCTGAACCTCAAAAGCTTCATCACCAACGAAAGAAGAAAGATGCAACCATTTAGCCCCCTCAAAATATTCTAAATCTATCTCTTCCAATCTTATCTCATCATTAACTCCTGGATCTATATAGAAAGCTCTTTCACCATCAGCGTCCACATAACCAATCGCACTTCCACTTCTACCTTCCTCCGACAAAATAATTTCCGAAGTATCCACATCCCACTCTTCAAACTCCGAAATATGTAACTCCCCTTCTCTGTCATCCGCTATCTTTCCAACCATGCCAGTTTCTAATCCAAATTTAGCCAAGTTAACAATAGAATTTGGCGCCGATCCGCCACAGGACTCGCTATAATCCCTAACTATCCCGGCCCCATCCGGATCAGCTATACTATCCACTTTGTAAAGCTTATCTATATTGAGAGCACCAAACCCAACAACATCAAAAGCCATTTTCAAAACAACTCTCTAAGATAGATTTCATAGCTTCCTAAATTACCGTCATAGTTACCAGCTGATATTTTTTCCACACCATCAAACTCTAAAACAGTCTCAATTCCCACCTTCATAGCCTCTTTACACTCCTCCATATTCCTTGCATTGATAACAATCTCAGGAATATACTCTATTCCTTCCGGGACTTCAGAACTAGCACCTAACTCATCACGTAAAGACGGACAATACGGATGATTAGTCGTCGGCCCTATCTCCGGATAATTAGTCTCGGTCTTAGAACCAGCTGAAACTATTCCAAATGGAGTTATTGCCCCATCAACCTTCCTGATAGCTTCCTTCGCTTTTCTACCAGCTTTAACCACAGCTTCCTTTGACTTGCAAAAGTACCAAAAATTCCCTCCTGAAACTCCTCTGCTATATCCTATATGGTTCTCTATTTCAAAATCCGGGACCATAATCGGAACAACAATCATATCTCGACCATGACGCTCTTCCACCCATTCATATCCATCTCCACAATGACCAACTCTCTCCATCATGTTCAGTTCACCATCAGAATCAGTCGAATTGTCGAAAACTGAAGTAAAAGGTTTAACCAAGATATCTTGTCTAATCCGATAAGACATTTCCTTCTCAAATTTCTCCAGAGATTCCTCTTCCGGCTCCCCACTTCCCCAAAATTGCAGAACCGCTCCTTTTCTACCATCCGGAGTTTCACTCATATCTAGCCACTTCTCAATACCCCCTTCTATTCTCCCTATAACTGTAGCAGGGGTTGAAGTAGCATCATGAGCAGCAGATTTAAGGGTCTCCTCATCGTCTGCAGTCAGGATTATCCTAGAGTAAAAACCTTTGAAACCTTCTGCATAGGTATCCTCTATCTTTGAAGAATTTTTCATGCTCATCCAAGTTCTCCTCTTTCTCTTCCCCTAACTTTTTTTCGAAAATAAGAGCTCCTTTCCACCAGTTTCCCTACATTGCTTTCATCCTTAGTTGCAACCAAAGGAAGCTCTTCAGAATATATCTGATTTATCTTATATTTTAATCCTTCATCATCACATAGCTCATCAATTCTGTCATGACTCCAATTCTTTACCAGATCTAAAGTTCTCTCCTTTCCATGAGCCTTGAAAACATGTGTCAATAACGAAACCACAAATACATTTTCACAGGCAACAATAATTTCTGCATTTTTGACCGCGTATTTGTTTCCATTAAAAGAAATAGTCATGCCATTCTTTTCCTGAAGGGTTTGAAAAGCTTCTACATCTGTGATACTATCCCCTATATACACCATATCTCCATAGCCTACTTCCAGATCTCTAGAGATCTCGCGAATCGACTCCGCCTTCTGTCTACCTCCAACAGGCTTTACATCTTCCAAAATGTTACCTATCTTTAAATCAGGTATCTTATTTTCAAAGATTTCATCCAATTTACGAATTGTTTCTCGAGATTCTCCCGAAAAATCTTCCAAATCCTCAGCATCCCGGGGAAAATAAATTCTGTTCAAATCACCAATTTTTTCTCTAAAATCTATCAATTTACTTTTTTCTTTCCTTCCCAAAGAATAATCATCAAGAGAAACGTCAGTTGAATACGTTCCCTCAAAAGAAAAATCGAACTCTCTGGAAAGAGCATCGATATAGTAATTATAACTCGTGCTAACCACAAAAATTGGCATCAAGGAACTAACATAGTCAAGATTCTCCTTCGCTCCTGAAACGATTGAGATATTTTCTTGAGAAAATTTTAACAATTCATCATCGTCCACTCCATAAGCTTTCAAAAAAGGGAGAATGAATTTCAAAGTCGAACCGGTATCGTACCCCTCATCTTGAACTATCTTTGACTTGACGTCATCATACTTACTCAATAGAGTAAATAACTCGCCGCCAGCCGGTAAGAAATTCTTAGCTATCTCAAAAGCATTGTCATTCTTAGAAATCGGACCCTCACAATCGGTCACATAAACCTGACTAGGCTCTTCGTCAGAAGATTTACCCATGTAAAGCTCCCAAAAGCTATAACATCTTTCAAGATTATAATGTCTGCCCAAAAACGGACCCAATTTTATCGAATGTTTCTGTTAAAACAGCACCTTCTAGGCATATAATATCACAAAGTTGAAAAATATGAGGATAAGCACAACTAAACTTATTGCCTTAGTGAACCTTGATGCCCACTTTTTAGAATTAGAAATTTTTTCTACCAATCCTTCAAATATGTGACCTCCATCCAGTGGCTTTAGGGGCAATAGGTTAAACAACGCTACTAAAAAGCTCAGAGAAAAAATCCACTTCAACAATTTAATGAGAGGCCAAGGAATGATCGAGTCGTAAACTCTATTGTCTATGCGGGACCTCCCAATGATCTCTCCATATGAAGCTAAAAACATTAAATCAGGTCGCAAGAAATTACGTTCGGGAAAAGAGGTCGAATGTAAAAACGAAACCCCCATATATCCCTCAAAATTCAAAAAATTCTCTACATTATCAAAAAACCTCAAATGAACTCCTAAATAACCACTATTCTCATTTGGATGCTGCCCTAAAATCACGGAATACTGGTTATCCGGAGTCTCAAGCAAAACATTATCTCCAGCGCTAGTATCATCCAAAACCATGCTCAATTCATGAAGATTATCAATATCAACTCCATCCAATCTATCCACTCGAGAATTTGGAGATATACCTGCATTATCAGCAGCGCTGCCCTCTATAACTCTGTTTATATAGACACCTTCACGAGGAATCTCAAATAAAAAATCATTATCCTCAGTCCCCATCAAAAGATTATCCCCCGGTTCAACCTCACTCAAGGCCATCTCTAAGCTTTCGACACCGTCAATTTCATAATTATCAAAACTGTTTACCTGAGACCCCACCCGAATACCGGCCTCGTGGGCTGCCGACCCCTCAGCAACCGCCCCAGTATAAACAACAGGTAAAGGTTGCACAAGAGCAATGACTAAAACCAAGGATATAATCGCAGCAATTATATTCGCCATAGGACCAGCACCAGCCACCTGCATCCTCTTTTCAGGAGCAGCATCTTCGAACTCTTCATCGTCCTGTTCAACAAAGGCCCCAGGGATCACGAACAAAAATATCGCCAATCCAGTAGACTTTGCCTTGAGTTTTAACCTTCTCAAAATAACGCCATGGGCCGGTTCATGCACCAGAAGCACGACGCTCAGAGAAATAATACCTACTATAAACGGAATATTAATACCGGGTAGAATTATAGGCCGAGTCTTAGCGCCTTGAGGAATTTGTAAAGCTACATCCTCACTGAAAAAAGCCATCATCCCTTGAGCCGTCCCCTGAAACAGTAAAAAGAAAAAGACAATCATGATCCCAATGCCAAAAATGGCTGAAAATACACCAAACCCCCTGAAAAATTTCTTAAATCTATTTGCAAGACTATCTAGATAACCCAAACCCCTCTCGGTCCTCCACATAATCGAACCAATCCCAAGAGAAATCCCTCTAGACTCCAAATCATACTTTCGGCTTATGAGATAAATCGAAACCCAAAAAATAGATGCGAATACAGCTAATATCTTCAACCTGAATAAAACATCCATCAACAACAACCCACTAGACAAGAAACCTTTAACTTCCGAGTATTAAGAAATTAACCCTCTCCCAATTCTGCTTAATGATGACGCCGGGGCTGGGATTTGAACCCAGATGGCCCGTAGGGCCACCGGCTCTCAAGGCCGGCGCATTGCCAGGTTCTGCCACCCCGGCACTTATTTCTACATTGGCCTAAATTGACTTAACACTAATTGAATTTTTAGAAATAGATAAGATAAGAATTAAGAAGTCATAGTTATTTCTATGTTCACTTCTTCTGGAACTTGAACCCTCATAATTTGCTTCATCGCTCTCTCATTGGCTTCCATATCTATCAATCTCTTGTGGACTCTCATCTCCCACTTATCCCAAGTGGCTGTACCTTCTCCATCAGGAGACTTTCTAACAGGCACTTTCACCTTCTCTGTGGGCAGTGGAATGGGGCCTGATTTTTCAGCTCCTATTCTCTCAGCTATTCCTACTAGCTCATCACAAACATCATTCAGCTTCTCGATGTCCGTTCCGGAAAGTTTTATTCTTGCTCTCTGCATGTTCTCACTCTATACCAAATCACTCGGTCTTGAATTAAAAAAGCTTTAGGTAAAAAACTATTCAAAACAGCTGAATTTCACAACAAAACCATCCAATACTGACTTACCTAAAATTTTAGAGAAAAAATATCACAGAAAGATAATATCTCTAAAAAATAATGGTAAAAAATTCGTAAAATTAAATATCAATAAAAAAAAGGGAAGGAGTTTTTGTTTTAGGAAAATATCCAGTAATTACTTTGTTTCTGTAATCTTTGTACAAACTCCAGCAGCAACTGTCTGGCCCATATCTCTAATAGCAAACCGACTCAACTGTGGCAAATCGTTTGCCGTTTCAATTACCATCGGTCTATTAGGCCTCACTCTGATCGTCGCCATATCACCGCTTTGGATAAAGTCCGGATGTTCCTCTTCTACTTCTCCTGTCTTTGAATCCAATTTTTGCATTATCTCAGTAATTTCACATGCTATCTGAGATGTGTGCGCATGGAAGACAGGTTTGTATCCAGCTGTTATCGCTGACGGATGTTCTAGAACTGCTATTCTCGCCTCAAATTCTTCTACAATAGGAGGCTCTTCTCCTGGATGACTGGCAACTTCGCCTCTCTTTACTTCGTCTTTGCCTAGTCCACGTACGTTAAATCCTATATTGTCACCTGGACCGGCTTCTTCAATTTCTTCGTGGTGCATCTCTATCGATTTCAGCTCTGCAGTATTACCTGACGGACTAAATACAACTGAGTCGTCAGATTTTATTTGACCCGTTTCTACTCTACCGACTGGAACAGTTCCTACTCCTTCTACAGAGTAAACATCCTGAATCGGTATTCTCAATGGTTTATCTACTGGTTTCTCTGGAACTTCGAAATCATCTAAGGCTTCAAGTAGTGTTTTACCGTCCCACCAATCTATTTCGTCACTGGGTTCAGCAACATTATCGCCTTCAAAGGCTGAAATCGGTACATAGTTAAATTCTTCAGGGTTTGCAAAACCGATTCCATCCAAAAGTTCATTCAGTTCACTTTTAATTTCCTCGAAAGTTCCTTGTTTATATCCGATTTTATCCATCTTATTTACGGCTATTACAAGCTGGTCGATTCCTAGAGTGTAAGCTAGAGCCGCATGTTCTTTTGTCTGCGGCATAATACCGTCATCCGCAGCTACTACCAATATAGCGGCATCTGCTTGACTTGCTCCTGTAATCATGTTCTTTACAAAGTCACTGTGTCCTGGGGCATCGATCACTGTGAAGTAAAAATCGTCAGTTTCAAATTTTTCATGGGCTAAGTCAATTGTTAGTCCTCTTTCTCTTTCTTCCTTAACGGCGTCCATTACCCATGCAAATTTAAAGTTCTCTTTTCCTACTTCTTTGCCCTGCTCTTCGTACTCTTCAATTACTGAATCATCGACTTTTCCTGTTTCGTAAAAAGTCCTTCCTACAAGTGTTGATTTTCCATGGTCGACATGACCAATAACTGCCAAATTTAGATGTGGTTTCTCTGGCATAGTACCTCCTTTCAGTAGTATTCTCATTCCATTAAAAAGGCTTTCGCTATCTATCTGGCGCCTTTCGCTATACGCTCAACGCCGGATTTCTTTTCAACACCATAGCTATCTCTGTCGCCCTGTGCCGCTAAAATCAATTCTTCAGCCAAACACTCTTCAATAGATTCATCACTTTTGAAAGAAGATGAATAAGCTCCATCTGAAATGTTCCTCAAAGCTATGTCCAATCGCCTTAAGGGAGCGGAATCAACCGCTTCATGGTAAGTTATGCCTCCATAGCTAATTTTCGTAGTCTCTTCACGAGGAGCAGAATTTTGAATGGCATCGACAAAAATCTGAACAGGGTTTTCTCCTGTCCTATCTTCCACAATTTCAAAAGCTTCTCTTACTATCTTGAAAGCTTTCTCTTTTTCTCCACAATTTTTGGACCCTCGAATAGTCTTTCCACCTGCTTTATCTTTACCAGGTCCTGACCTCATCAGTTTATTCATCAATCTCTCAACAATAGGAACATCAGCCTTATCAAAACGTTTATTATTTTGACGTCCTGCTGAATGAGGGGCTAATTTGGGTTCTAATCTAATGTATCTCCTAAGTCCTCTATCTTCTATCTCAACGTCTTCAACATCCCAAGTATCAAAATATTTTATCGTCATCTTCTACCTCGCTGGTTTCTCTTTGTTACCTCTCACCAATTCTTCAAGAGAAACTCCATTGACTTTGATAACCTTATGAGCTACACCAGGAATATCCCCCTTAGCACCACCCTCTGCTCCTCCAATACCTTCAACCAAAACCTCATCATGTTCATCTATGAAACTAATAGCATTCTCACCTGGGACAAAAGAGGTAATCCTTCTTCCGTTTTTAATCACTTGAACTCTAACACATTTTCTAACAGCAGAGTTGGGCTGCTTCGCCTCTACACCTACTTTTGACAGAACTATTCCTCTGGCCTGAGGAGCTCCTTCCAAAGGATCGGTCTTCTTATCAAGACCAAGCATCCTTCGCTTGTAGTCCTCATCCTGCCATCTCCTTTTCTGTCTACTCTTCTTCAGCTTTCTTGCCGCAAATTCTCCACTTGCTCCATTACTCATATTTTCTACCTACTCATCACTATTTGGTTAAACCATCTTTAAAAGTTCAGGCAAAAGAAACGTCTGACATTCCATGATGCCTGTCTGAAAGCCTCCTAACTCTATCTATATTCCACCCATCTTTTCCCACCGCACGACCCTTCTCAGACTCATCCACCTCAATAGTCGCAGTAACCTCCTCACCATCCTCATTAATTTCAATATTCTCCAACTCGATAGGAGAAAATATGTTCCTTAAGAACTGTTTCGGATCATCAGAATATTGAACGACATGAACTCTTTTATCTAGCTTATTCCTAACTTTCTGAATATTTTTACCATTCTCCCCAATAGCCTTACCCATATCCTTTTCAGCTACAACAAAAGTAAGTCTGTCATTTTCTTCATTTTCAACTACATCTTTAGGGGTTACATCAGTTAGATTTTCAAACAGAGATATATACCTTAACTTCTCATTGGACAACTTAAACTCCACTTTCTAATCCTCCAAATTCAAGGACATTCGAATTACCAGGATCTAAAACTGCCAAAACAGAAACTGAAAAGGGTTCACCAAGTGCTAATCCTAAATCCTTACTACCACCATCGAAACGGTAAATCGGTATATCGTTCTCTTCACTATACTTCTCTAATTTTCCTTCAACTTCCACAGGTGCCGACTTGGAAATAACAGTAAGTGAGGAATTATTCGATTTAGTTTCTTTCAATGTTTCATTAGAACCTAACACAACTTCTCCGGTTCTTTCAGCTTCTCTTAATTCTTCCTCAACTTTCACTTTCGTCTCCCCTACCCATCTGTAATTCAACGGATCCTGTACCAAGTGGGACAGGTTGACCAGCAATAACGTTCTCAACTACACCATCTAATTTATCTACTTCACCTTTCTTACTAGCTTCAATTAGGTGCTTAACAGTGACTTCAAATCCTGCTCTAGCTAAAACACTGGATTTTTCTCCGCTTATACCATGTCTTCCTATCTGTCTTAATTCTCCTGTATTTGTCATAGCATCTGCAGTCAACATTATGTGTCTAACATCAACATCCAATCCCTGTTCCTCCAAAGTCTGATATGCTTCTTCAATAACCGAGTTTCGAGCGGCTTCCACACCTAATACTTCCTCTATCTCTCTAACATGGTTTGTAGTGGTATGAGTCAAATCCACTTCTGGTTGTCGCAAAATTTCTTCCAAGTTAGTTCCTTCAGTATAAACTACATATCCCTCATCTTCTGCCTTGACAATAACCCGTTCAATGCCCTCTACACCACCTAGTTGAATTTCCTTAGCCTTCGCCACTATCCTCCGGAGTTCCGGTGGTGAAGGATCATTAGGTTTAACTCGAAGCTTGAAACCTTCGGCCTTTACTTCTGTCCCTAATTCATCCTGGAGAATCTCTCTAACATCACTAGGCTTTAGATTTTTATTTTGAATTTGTTCTCGATCCAAATTCAATACAAATTCCATATTAATCAAATCAGTTTCTGTACGAGTAACTGCATCTTCTAATTTTAACATCTCAATCTTTTCAGCAAACTCTTTCGCCTTGCTCCTCTCCTCTCTATACTCTTCTTTCAGATGGATTTCCATCAAAAGATTATCAGGGGTCCTCCGAGCATCTACAATTTCAATCAACCGTGGGAGTCCCAGTGTAACATCCAGCTCAGCAACACCTGCATGGTGAAATGTCCTCAAGGTCATCTGAGTACCCGGTTCACCAATAGATTGAGCTGCAACAGTCCCAACAGCTTCACCAGGTTGAACTAAAGAATCTTCAAAAGATTGTTTAACTTGACTAATAATCTCATCTACTTGACTTTGAGTCAAAGAATATTCCTCCATTGCCTCATTGAGTTTTTCTTCGACTTCTTCTACCAAAGCAGGAGGATAATCATCTTCAAGCTCTTCTACCTTTGAATCTATAGTTTCTTCGGTTACTTCAGGCATAATTATTCACTCTCCTTCTCTACAACATTATGAATTATGTGATCGACATCCACAGCATCACCCATATCACTTCTAGCAGGATCTATGCTGTCTTCTCCATACTCAAATTGAACAATGTTATCATGATCATCCCTGACGGTACCATCATGCTCGACTCTTATATCATTCAAAGCATTAATCAATCTCCTCTGCATGTATCCACTTTGCGCAGTTCTCACAGCTGTATCAACTAATCCCTCTCTACCTCCAATGGCATGGAAGAAAAATTCCGTAGGGTTCAAACCTTGTCTATAACTGGCCTTAACAAAACCTCGAGCCTCAGCAGTGAGATCATTCCGCTTAAAGTGTGAGAGAGGTCTATCTTCATAACCTCTGGATGGTCTGTCACCTCTAACAGACTGTTGTCCAACACAAGCCGTCATCTGAGTAAGATTCAACATACTACCTCTCGCACCAGTTCTCGCCATGACAACAGAATCATTATCCAAACCTAGATGACTCTCTGCTATCTCTCCAGTTTCATCCCTTGTTTCAGCCAGAAGCTCCATTATCTTCATCTCTAAAGTTTCTTTTACGGACCTACCTGGAAGCTGTTCCAGTTCTCCGCTATCATAAACATCAATCAAATCTTTAACTTCTTCAGAAGCATTCTCCAAAACCTCTTCAATTTCCTCATTAGCCTGTTCCGGAATATCCTCATCAGCTAAACTAGTAGTAAAGCCCATCCTTTGAATACCAGCTACTGCAAGACTTGTGGTGTTATCTAGGAATTTCCTGGCCTCGTCAGTCCCAAAGTCCTTAACCACCCTATCCAATACTTTTCCACCAAACGCTTCGTAAGATGCAGCATCTATAACCCCCTCCAAAAGCTCACCGTCTCGGATAACCACTCTACCATCTATCTCACATTCTTCATCATCTTCATCCCATCTTTCACATTTTTCACAATCTCCACCTTTATCACAGATACTAGCCTTATAGGTGAGGTCAATTCCTTCCGGCATAAACTGACTGAACAAATCCTTACCGGTCCAGTACTCTTCACCGTCTTCAACCCCACTAGGTTCAGGTAAATCAGGATCTATATCCGCTTTAGCAAGCAATTGTTGAGCTTCTTCTCTATCCAAAGAGAATCCTTTCTTCGTTAGATGGTAAAGTCCTGTAATATGATCTTGTATACCTCCAATAATTGGACCTCCAAACCTCGGGGACAAAATCTGCTCTTGTACCTTCATCAATATCCGCGCTTCAGCTTGAGCTTCCTTACTCTGAGGTAAGTGCAGATTCATCTCATCTCCATCAAAGTCAGCATTGTAAGGTGGGCAGACCGACAAATTCAATCTGAAGGTCTGTCCTGGCATGACCTTAACTTCATGAGCCATTATAGACATCCTATGTAGAGTTGGCTGTCTATTGAACAGAACGATATCTCCATCTTTTACATGTCTCTCAATTTCATATCCAGGCTCAATCATCTTCGCCAACTCTTCTCTGTCAGCATACCTAAGATCGAACCGATTATCGTCGGGGCTCTTCAGAGATGTTGCTCCAGGATGAATATCCGGACCTCTCCTGATTAGATTCCTAGCCTCTTCGATATTATATTTAGTAACTTGAACTGGGATTGTAAGATTTCTAGCTATGTATTCAGGCACTCCAATCTCATTAATACTGATGTTTGGATCGGGAGAAATAACAGTCCTAGCCGAGAAATCTACCCTTTTACCAGAAAGATTTCCTCTAAATCTACCTTCCTTACCTTTCAATCTCTGGGCAAGAGTTCTAAGATTACGTCCCGACCTATGTCTTGCAGGAGGAATACCTGAAACCTCATTTGTAAAGAATGTAGTAACATGATACTGCAATAATTCCCAAAGATCCTCAATAATCAGATGAGGAGCTCCCGCCTCCAGATTTTCACTCAACCTTTGATTAATCCTAATTACATCTACAAGCTTATGTGTCAAGTCGTCTTCAGACCGAACACCTGTTTCAAGAGTTATACTAGGCCTCACAGTAACGGGCGGGACTGGAAGAACTGTTAATATCATCCATTCCGGCCTAGCCGCCTGAGGGTCAACCCCTAATAGACTAACATCAGAATCCTGTATTTCCTCCAATCTTCTTCTAACATCGGTCGCAGTTAATCTCTTATCGCCTTCTTCATAGGTTGTAGGCTTCTCGAAATTGATTTCCTCCTGTTCAGCGCCACAATGAGGACATTCATCTCTTTTATACGCCCTTCGAGTTATTCTTTTAGAATAATCCTCCCAAGTACTGGATAATTCCCGCGTCTCTTTAATTTTATCTCTATATCTATCCAATTTGTCCTCTGAAAGCATTACTCTTCCACATTCTCTACAAGTAGCTCTAAGCAAGCTATAAATCGTCCTACCAAAACCTACATGAACTACAGGACGCGCCAATTCTATTCTTCCAAAATGACCTGGACAAACTCCGGATCTTTTACCACAGGTTCTACACTTCAATCCCGGATCAATGACTCCTAACCTAGGATCCATCAATCCCTTCTCTAAAGGATAACCATCCTCATCGTAAGTATCAGCTGTAACTATTCTGGCTACTGACATCTCCCTTATTTCTTCAGGAGACAGCAAACCAAAGCTAATTTCATCTATAGATTTTGATATTTGTGCCATTACATCACCTATGCTCTATCCTTCAATTTTAATCTTGGAGCTAATCCCATTGATTTCAACTCATCTGTCATAAGTTTGAATGCATATGAGGTTTCGACTTCACTTATCTCTGAATCTTCACCACATATTGGACAATACACTTCGTCACGTCTTTCGTCATGGACTGCAAAGTTACCACAATCTTCACAGACTTTAGCTGTATACTTATCGGACGCATCCAACAATCTATCCTTTAGAAGTCTGGCTGCACCATGGCCAATAAGCGAGTCTCGCTCCATCTCACCAAATCTTAATCCACCTTCTCTAGCTCGTCCCTCCGTAGGTTGTCTTGCCAACATCTGGTACGGTCCACGAGCCCTTGCATGAATCTTATCTGACACCATATGATGTAGCTTCCTGTAATGAGCTACGCCCATGAATATCTTAGCTTTTAGCTTCTTACCGGTTTTACCATCGTACATTGTTTCCTCTCCAGTTTGCTTAAACCCATTTTCTTTTAGAATCTCCTGTAGCTCCTCTTCTGGAGCTCCTCCAAATGGAGTTCCATCAACCTGTTCACCTTTCATAGAAGCCGCTTTCCCACCTAACATCTCCAAAAGCTGTCCTACAGTCATACGAGAAGGAATAGCATGTGGATTTACTATGATATCAGGGACTACACCAGACTCAGTGAAAGGCATGTCTGCAGACTTCACAGTCATTCCGACAACTCCTTTCTGACCATGCCTGGAAGCAAACTTATCACCGATTTCCGGCACTCTCAAATCTCTTACCCTAATTCTCGCTAACTTATCTCCATCTACATTCTCAGTCAGGAGTGACATATCTACAATTCCTTCCTCATTTGGCCTCATTCTTTCCGAACTTTCCCTACGTGCCTGTCTAACTCCCAATCCAAATTCATCCGTTTTTTCAAGGAATCTTGGTGGACTAGTTTTTCCTATAAGGACATCTTTTCCTTTCACTTCAGAACCAGGCTGGATTAACCCATCGTCATCGAGATTTCTGTAAAGTTCTTCTTCAGCATAACCTCTGATTTCTTCACCAGGCTTCTCTAATCGATCCAGCTGACCTCCAGGATAACGAGCTTCTTCAGTCTCATATAAACGATAGAAAGTGGATCTCGCTAATCCTCGGTCTATAGAATCCTGATTCATAATCAAAGCATCTTCCATGTTGTAACCCTCGTAAGACATCAAAGCGACAACGTAGTTTTGACAAGCGGGTCTCTTATCATAATCCAAAACATCCATCATTCGAGTCTTAACTATCGATTTTTGTGGATAGTGCAACATGTGAGCTCTAGTATCAACTCTTTTCTTGAAATTAGCAGCAGGAAGGCCCAATCCTTGCTTTGCCATATTTGCCCCATAAGTAACTCTCGGAGACTGGTTATGTTCGGCGAAAGGAACAAGAGCTGCGCTAACGCCTAACATTCCGACAGAATCCAATTCCAGGTGAGTATGATCTTCAGTCACTTCATCTTCAGAAACAGCCACATAAGCATTCTCCTCTTCCTCAGCATCAATAAACTCAACCATTCCATTGTTAATCAAATAGTTCCAATCTTTATCCCCGTTCTTCAAATCTTCTATAACATCTTCCGTCAATTGTGGTTCTCCATCTTCTACAACTATTAGAGGCCTCCTATTTCGACCTTGATCGCAGTTTGCAATGACTTCATTGGTATCCCTATAGTATGTGATATTAACTTGAGGACTCAAATCACCGTTTCTACGACCTTGTCTCACCGCTTCAACAAACTCACTAGTATTTTCTACAGGACCTAACAATTTACCATTGAGATATACCGGAGTTTTTCCTTCCCATTCTACTCCTTTTTCCAACTTTTCAACTCCTAGTTCTCTGAATCCTTGCTCTACCTCTTCTTCATCTGCACCAATGGAAACGAGTGCAGATAGAGCAAAGTTTTTGACAAGACCACAGTTTGGCCCTTCAGGAGTTTCACTAGGACAAACTCGGCCCCAGTGAGTTGGATGAAGTTCACGAGCCTCGAAATGAGGTCGAGACCTATTCAATGGTGAAACTACTCTTCTCAAATGAGAAAAAGTCCCGATATAATTCGTTCTCTCTAACAGTTGACTAACACCAGTCCTACCTCCAGGCCAATTACCGGTCGCCAAAGCATGGCGTATTCTTTCAGTCAACACATCAGCTCGAGCAGCAGTCTTTACATTTACTTCTCTCCCTCTGGACTCTGCCCTCTCAAGTTGATATTTTATGTCTCTAGCAAGTTTTATGAAAGCTAGTCGGAAAACGTTCTCAATAAGGTCCCCTGCAAGCTTTAAACGCTTGTTTGAATAATGATCCTTGTCATCGACCCCTCTCCTATCCAAGGCTAGTTCAATAGTCCTTTCTGCCATCCTGCCTAGATAATAAGCCTTCTCTATCCAAACATCTCTCTCATTTCCAATATGGGGCAATAGGTACTTATTCAAAACATTTTCAGCCCTCTCTAACCTGTAATCCTTAGTCTGACCCTTTGCCACTCTCTTACCGATATAATCCAACGCTTCTTCCTGGGTTTTGACCCCTGTTTCTTCTTGAAGATTTTCTATAAACTCTTTTGATATCTCTGGATCCTCTGAAACTGCATTGACTATCTCTTTATCACTCTCTAGACCCATAGCCCTCATCATAACAACAAACGGTATATTACCTGGAACTGAAGGCAATGAAACATGAATAAGAGCATCTTTCTTCCTTTCAACAACTGCTAAAGCTCGGAACCCGGATCTTGAAGAAAAAACTTTTGAAACTTGAGTTTCACCCTTACCGCCTCTCTCCACCAAAATTCTATTAGAAGCAAGATCTTCCTGAGTAACTAATGCTCTTTCAGTACCGTTAATTATGAAATAACCTCCAGGATCCAACGGGTCCGCACCTGCTTCAATTCTTTCCTCCTCAGACTTATCCGCCAAATTACAAATCTTAGACTTCACCATTACAGGGAGGTCACCGATATAAACCTCCTCAAATTCCCCAATTTCTCCATCTCTAACAGCCGCCATCTCCAAATACAAAGGTGCAGAATAATTCAAATTACGAAGTCTAGATTCATTAGGAGTTATCTTAGGATTAGAGCCATCAGCTTCCCTGACCGAAGGTTTTCCAACTCTTATATCCCTACATTTAACATTCAAATCTGGGTCATCAACATCGAGTTCAATCCAACCCTCTTTATCAGGATCATCTCCGTAGTTATCAATAACTCGCTGAAGACCATTTTCTATAAACTCATTATAAGAATCAAGATGCTGCCTGACAAGTCCATTTTCCTCAAAAAATTCCTCTAATGGTGTCCATGTATCCATAAAATCACCTAATCACATATCTATAAGCTATACTTTTCCCTGCAGTCTCACTATCTCTCGTTATCTTCACAATATCACCAGGTTCGGCATCAATCTCCTTCGCCACAGGGTCCTTTTTGTCCAACTTTGGTAATTGAGAAGGTTTGATATCATATTCTTCGAGAACTTCCTCTGCTTCCTCATCACTAATCACTTCATGGTCAGGGACCAACTCATGCTCCAACACATTAAAACCTTTTTCTTTTGCCATAATCATCAACTCTAACATCTCTCAGCGGGCCCGGCGGGATTTGAACCCGCGACAGCCGGCTTAAAAGGCCGGTGCGCTAGCCAGACTGCGCCACGGGCCCCTGAATAATCCTGAATTATCAAATCATCCTCACTGATGATTTCGCTTTTTTAAATTTTCCCCCTTCCCCTTTAAACCTTTCCCAAAAAATTGGCAAAAATCGAGCCCATTTGGAGGAAAATGATTACTCAACCATCAACATGCCTATTTAAATTTTACTCTCTATATCAGTAATTAAACTCTTCTTACTTATCAACCTTTTTTCTTCGTTTCCCCAATCTTCACCCTTAAAGCCGGGAGTATAGCCTGTTTAAAAACCTGAGGGGATCTAACTAAAACAATATGAGTGAAAAACCCAGGATTGATATTTTTAGCACCATCTAACTTTGCCCTTTCCGAAGGAACTACCAGCTCATCCCCCTTACTCCAAATAGACACATACTCTACATCTTCAGGCAAAGGAGAACTATTCAATTTCCTAATAAACTCACTGTCCGGCATCATATCCCTAGCACCTGGAGTCCAAGAAGCCAAATTAGCCATTTCAGTACCTTTATGAGGGGTGCCCAAAGTTATCAACTTATTCACATTCTCAGCTCCACCCAACTCCTCTATATACCACCTTGCATCCAAACCACCCATTGAATGCGCAATAATATCCACCTCATCTACCCCATTTTCCTTCTCAGACCTTTGATCCTCCAAAATCTGATCCACTCTTTTCTCCAACTCCTCCGCATACCTCTGAGGAGAATCAATAGAAGTTCCTGGAATACCATCTTTAGAAAGATCTATCATATAAATATCTGACTTATCGTAACCGGCTTCCATAAGCCTCATGCCCAATTCTTTCCACCAAGCTGATCGTTTAGTATCCGCATATCCATGAATAACAACAACAGGTCTATCCATACTAACCCTCACCAACAACCTAACAAATCATATACTGTTAAAAATATATTCTTTTACCCTAATCCTCATTCATAACTAAGCGCTTCCACAGGGTCCATCTGAGAAGCTCTAAAAGCAGGGTAAAAACCGGATAATACCCCCACCACAAAGGAGACTCCAATAGATATACCTACCCAACTCAAAGGCACAATACCTTGAATCCCTAAAAAAGCAGGGATAGCCACTTTTGAAATGAGAGCGCCAACAATCAATCCTATAATGCCTCCTATCATTCCAATAATCCCAGACTCCAATATAAACAGACCCAAAACGTCTATATTTGTAGCTCCCACGGCCTTCATTACTCCTATCTCCCTAGTTCTTTCCGAAACGGTAACGAGCATAATATTCGCTATCCCTATACCACCTACAACTAAAGATATAGATGCCACACCTATTGCCACAAGATTTATCGTGCCGAGAATATTGTTAGTAAAATCAAGTATAGCTTCCTGTGTGACGATAGTATACTCATCCTTTCCCTCAGCAACACCTGCTGCTTCCTCTCCTCCTACCCCTAAAATTGAAGAATCCTCTCCCTCTTTCGAATCCTCTTCCTTTTCCTCTGATATCTCAAAAGTCCTGCTCGGTTCAACATCCAATGAAAGGTCAAGTTCATCACTTGCCTCATTCTTCACATATTGTATATCTTCGGGAGAATCCGCAAACAGTTGAATAGTCGAATAACCTTCTTCATTAGAGATGTTGTTAAAAGTTGAAACAGGAATATAGACCCCTGGTGCAAATTCACCAAATGATCCTGGACCTTCCACGATTCCTACTACATCAAATTCGTGACTAACAGAAGGACCAATATCCAAACCAAACTCTATCTCAATAGTTGAGGGAGGAGCGATAACCTCATTAAATGTCTCAGTTGCAAAAGATTCAGTTAATACAACTTCTTTACCACCACCTCCCCTCAAACCATAACCATGTATCACTTCCTGACCCGAAACATCAAAATAATTAGTATCAACACCCATAATGAGCGTCCTGGTCGATTGCTCGTTATAAGTTACAGTTCCTACATCATTTTTGGATGCTGAAGCTTCACTACGAGGTATATCCTTAAGTTTTTCATATATCTCATCATCAAAAACAATTTCCTGAGCTCCAGTCCCAACTCCTTGAGTAGTTTCTCCAGCCTGAATATTGATAAAATTAGCACCTAGAGACTGCACCTCACCCTGAAAAAAAGCATCAAAACCTTCTAAAGCACTTACATTGACCAAAACAGCTGAAACACCAATAATTACTCCAAGAGTGGTAAGAAAAGTTCGCAACTTATGAGCTTGTAAAGTTTTGAGAGCCATTCTTAGTGACTCTAAAAACTCCAAGGGATTACCTCCGGTCGCCAATGATATATAGCTGCAACAACGACAGCAAGCACAACAAGCACTGTTATTACTATTGAAAGAATATTTGTCTCTTCCTCTTTCACATTGACGACGACATCTTCCGAATCAGTATAAGTCTCTCCCCCAACATCATATTCCATTTTGAAGGTCAAAGTTTGACCATCCTCTATATTTTCGGGATGTATTCTAAAATCAAGACGTCGAAAATCATCCGGATTGAGAGTGCCCATCGGTCTCGACTTAGGATAAACCTCATAATCTCCTACCGAATATATATTAACAGCGTCCGCCTTAGTCTCCATCTCATTAGATACCTCAAGGGGAATAACTTCACTCTCACCCTCTTCCACCTCCAACCTCTCAACTTGAATTAGATTCAAACTAGGTCTTTCAACTTCATAATCGACTTCAATTTCTTCCGTTACACTCTTAGTTTCGAGATTATATTCAATTTTAAAAGTCAATGGACTTTCACCACTCAAATTCTCTCCCTCAAAGAACAATTTTCTACCAATAACCATCCGTTGCGTACCTGTTTCTCCTGCACTAACCCCCTCTGCAGATTCTGATTCATCAGTTCCACCCGTTAAAACTCCTTGAAAATCAGATTGATTAACATCTTGAACCGGAAGGTTCTTCATTTCTTCCCCCACTCCATAACCTGTGGGAAAAACGTTTTCAGAAAGGGGTTTAACTCTCAAATCCGAAACAACTGAATCTGAGGCCGCATAAACACCCAATAAAACTTCCAATTTCTGCCCCTCACTTATCGGAGAATTAGTTTCAAGAACAAAAGGCTCAACAGGCCTGGTCTCCTCTAGAACACGAAAGCTAATCTTATTAGAAACTTTATTTCCATTTCTGGCCTCTAAAGATAACTTTACCTCATTCTTACCTATTTCATAAATCTCCGGTGGCACGCGCACCTGTTGCGTCAAACTCTCCCCGGCCGGGATAGGCCCTATACCATAACTACGAATATCGGCACTGGTCGATATATTTAACTTATCGCCATCTTTTTTCAAAACATGAGTATATCGATCATCAGGGTCCTCAAGGCGCCACTTCTCATCTTCTTCTACCTCCTTTACCTCAACATTTTCAAAAAGAAAAATATCTCTCGCTTCATACAAAGATCTCAATTCATCGGGGAAATTCTCCTCGTTAAGACTTTTCACTATAGGCCATAAATTGTCTTCAAAAATATAAGAGATATTACCCGTCAACTTAAGCCGGTCAAACGCTTGATCTTGCGTCAAATTTTGAACATCAACATTCACGCGATACATCTCACCATCGAAAACCCGTTTTGGGTATTCCTCTGATATTTGAAGATCAATAGGCTCATCACTACCACTAGCAGAAACAGAAGGAGCCAAAAATGTTAATGACAATAATATAGCCAAAATAAATATCGAAATTAATATACTTCTATTTTGAATATTTCTATTTTGAAACATCCGCTCACCCATCATTTTTTCACCCTTTCCATTTCATCTTTAAAGCTTTTATCATAAGTCACTATCTCACCATCAACCAAATGAACATTCTTATCAGCATATCTCGCAATATGTGGTTCATGAGTCACTAACAAAAGAGTTCTACCCTCATCCTCGTTCAACTCTTCAAAAATCCCCATAATTTCCTGACCTGTTTCAGTATCAAGGTTTCCCGTCGGTTCATCTGCAAGAATAACAGATGGATCCACAACTAAAGCTCTAGCTATCGCTACTCTCTGTCTCTGACCTCCACTCAACTCCGTAGGATAATGATCTATCCTGTCCCCTAAACCAACACGCTCTAGTAGTTTTCTAGCTTTCTCATTCCTCTCCTTTCGACCAACGTCGTGAAAAGTCAGAGGGAGAGCAACATTCTCTAAAGCGGTAAATTTTGACATCAGATTAAATTGTTGAAAAACAAACCCCACTTTTTGACCACGTATACTCGCCAGCTCAGATTCTGTCAAAGTTGAAATATCCACACCATCAATTTTTACCGTACCCTTTGTGGGCCTGAGCAAACAACCTATAATATGCATTAAAGTAGATTTCCCACTTCCACTCGGGCCTGTTATAGAAGTAAAATCACCCTGATGAATATTCAGATCCACACCTTTTAGAGCCTCTACTTGAACGGCCTCCTTCTCCCCATAAACTTTCCAGACACCTTCAAGACCCAATACAGTTTTAGAACCCATATTTCAACACCGTTAATTGAATATTCAAATTCTGAATGTTAAATCTGATGATAAAGAAAAAATATCTCTAAACAATTCTAAAAAGCTTGAACTCCTCATCTGAAACTAACTCCACTTCTTCACCGACTTCTATATCCTTTGATTGACCCTTCACTCGAGCTGTTAGCTTAGGACCTTCTTCCATCCGAATTATTGCTATATGGTAGGGTTGTTCTCCACTGTGAGATGAAGGTGGAACATGGACAGTCGTCCAAACTTCTATTTCACCCGTATCAGATATTGTCGTCTGACTGAAGTCGTTTCCACCACAGTCCAAACAAGTGCTTATAGGAGGCTCATAACAAGACCCACAGTTCTCACATTTCATAACTTCCAAATCATCATCCCCTCGAGAATATATTAACAAAACAAGAGACGGCCGGACCGCCAATATTATGAGTTAAACCAAAGTCCGGAGAATCTACCTGTCTTTCCTTTTCCGCTTCACCTCTAAACTGTTTGACAACCTCAACTATTTGACCTATCCCTGTCGCACCTACAGGATGACCTTTGGCCTTCAGCCCTCCAGATGGATTTATCGGAATCTTTCCTCCCAGATCGGTCTCTCCTCTCTGTGAAGCCTCTGCGGCTTCTCCTGATGCAAAGAGACCCAAACCCTCAATCGCTAAAATTTCATTTATTGTGAAACAATCATGTACCTCTGCAAAATCTATTTCTTGGGGAGCCACATCTGCCATATCATAAGCCTTCTCAGCAGCTTGAATCGTAGCCTTGCTTTCCGATAAATCTTCTCTGAGATGTATCGGTAGCAAATCCGTGGCATGACCGAATCCTTCAATATCTATAGGTTCGTCGGAGTATTCTTCAGCCTTATCTGATGGGGCCAGTACAAGGGCAGCTGCCCCATCGGTGATAGGTGAACAATCTGCCAATCTCAAGGGGTTTGCTATCATTTTAGAGTTATTTGCCTCTTCGATAGACATCTTGGTGTTAAAATGAGCTTTATCATTATGGAAGCCGTTAAGATGATTTTTCTTTGATATGGAGGATAGTATGTCTCTAAAATCAGAGTTGGAAAAGCCATATTCTTTTTTATATGCTTGGGCCATCAATGCAAAAAGTCCGGGGAAGGTCATGCCTAACTTCCCTTCATGTTTATCATCGCCAGCCATCGACAATATCTCAGTTGCCTCCCCTGTGTCAACCTCGGTCATTTTTTCCGCTCCCAAAACTAAAGCCAAATCGTATTTGCCGGAAGCTACGGCAATATATGCCTCCTTAAAGGCTGCTCCACCACTAGAACAAGCATTCTCAATCCTCGTAGTTGGAACATGCTTCATTCCCATTGAAAGGGAAGCTAAAGATGCTGTATGTCCTTGATGAACAAACCTTTCAGGAGAGTAACTCCCAAAATAAAGAGATTCTATTTCTCCCTTATCTATATCTGCATCTTCTATCGCTTTATGGCCGGCTTCGGAAATGAGTTCCCTATATGTCTTATCGAGATTGCCAAATGTAGTTTCGCTCGCTCCAACAATCGATACGTTCCTAATTTTATCCACCACCTTAGATTTTGAAACAATTGCTATCGATTTAACTATTTGGTTAGTATTTAAATAAAAAATCAGTATTAGCAGTATATCTTATATCTAACTAAATCTCAGCAGAGGCACCAAAAAATGTGTAAAATATCTCAAATAAATTGTTTAAACTGTAAAAACAGAAACACAGGGGGAGTGAGCTTATGGAATTAAAGAAAAAAGAAGTTAAGAAAATCCAAGTATCCCTAGTCGTATTAATTTTCATATGCTCATCACTTTGCATCCCCATACAAACATTCGGAGCTGAAAACACTCCTGAAGATAACCACGCAGAGACTATAACAAGATTTGCAGTAATCGGGGATCCACACGTGAGCATAGGGGTGAAAAACAACAATAAAGCACTAAATAATGCTGTAAAAAACATCAACTCAAATGAAAACATAGAGTTCGTCATAATCTTAGGAGACCTAGTAGATTGGGCTTCCATCCAAAACTGGAAAACGTATGAACAGATTATCGAAAATCTGGAACCTCCAGTTTTTCCCACGATAGGGAATCATGACTATAGAGACTCAATGTTCGACGTACTATATCCAGGAATACCCTTCTCAAATTGGAAAATCGATAACAGCGGATTGGAATACTACTACAAAAACCTAATTCCAAAAGAGAATACACACAACAAAAACTCCAAAGAAAATCTAAATTTAAAATTTGGACCCAACCCCAATGATTACCGGTTCGACCACGGCCCCCTGCACATAGTAATTCTAGATTCCGGACACGACTCCATCTCTAAAACTGAGGCTTGGCTGCGAGGGAAAGGTCTACAAGACTCTCAAATTAGATGGCTGGAGCAAACTATCCAAGAAGAAGAAAATATTTTCATATCCATGCACCATACCCCCATATTTGAATTCGAGAACAAGAAAATGAAAGGACTTTTCCAAAACGTGGACAATTTTCTAAGCCTAACCCAATCAAAAGACGTAAAATCGGTTCTCTCGGGTCACATTCACATAAATAGTGAAAGCAAAATCGATAATGCGAATTATATTTCTACAAGCGATCCTCCAACCTACCGAATTATCGAGTTCAATCCAGACGGAACAACAAACACCGAGATAATGAATCAGGAAAGTGTCGGCCAGTTCAAAGAATCCAGAGTTACAGCAGACCAAGTCTGGAGGGGAATCCAGTGGAGCCATCTAAATCTGTTAAGCGGAAGAGAATTACTAACATTCTTGAGTCTCATCTTCAGTGGAATTATAGCAATTGGATATATAGTAAGTTCCAGCAGAAAAAAGCCGAATGCTGAAAACGAATAAACTCTTCTCAAAATCAGGAAAAAGTGTGAATAAGGCGCCCCGACCGGGGTTCGAACCCGGGTCATGGCCTCGACAGGGCCACATGATTGGCCCCACCAATCTATTGATTGATGGTTAAGCCACTACACTATCGGGGCACACTTTTTCACAATATCTTGTTGCTCAGAATTAGATTTAATTGTTTGGTTAAAAAAGGCTGGCAGCGTCCCGGGCTTCCCCTGGGCTCTCGCTCCAGAGTACCAACCGAATCGCTGGCGGGCTTTACTGTCCGGGTTCGGAATGGGTCCGGGTGTAACCC
>CAZKND010000015.1:0-24426 GCA_964554215.1 Hadarchaeota archaeon (SeqCode)
GTGTCAGTTATCCCAGCTATCCTATTCTTCAAAGATGTGTAACTGGAAGATCGGACTGTTGGAGCGAAGACTAAGGACACTTTGAAGGAAAAGATTGAAGATTTAGCGGATTAGAGGTGTTATCGTGGATAATTTACTACTTGGCGGGATAATAACCTACCTTACCTTTTTTATTTTTAATTTTACACCTGAAAATAAGCAAAACCCATATTCAAAATAATGAATGTGATGCTATTATGAGTGGAAAATTAAGCGATGATGAGGAAATTCACGAAATCCATGCGGATCTGTGTAAGATGCTTTCAAATCCCACCAGGTTACAGATCTTAAATCACCTAAAAGATGGTGAAAAAACTGTTAGTGAACTTGTGTCCAAGGTAGGTGTCAGACAAGCGAATTTGTCACAACATCTTGCTGAATTGAGAAAGAGAAATTTGGTGGAAAACAGGAAAGAAGGAGCTAATGTTTATTACAGCATTTCATATCCTGAAGTGATAGAGGCTTGCAACTTGATGAGGGACGTGGTTTTTAAGCAGCTATCCGAGAGGAAAGATTTAGTTAAAGAAGATTAAGAATTTATCAATTTTTCTAACTGATTTTTTGATATCCATTTACGGAACTAGCGAGATTGTAATCTGTCTTTGAGAAGTTTTTGAAAAATAAGAGCAGTTGAATTTTCAGATGTACCTCAGAAGATCTTCTTCTCCTTCTTCTCTTAGCCGTTCCTTTATGAGGTTCTCCAAATCTTCTATACCCTTACCTGTTTTTGCCGAGACAGGCACTACTATATCTAACCACTGTCTCCAAGGAGGGTCCAGTCCTAGTTTTTTACAGATATTGTTCAATTTTGCTTCCCTATTCTTTGAATGGATATTGTCTATTTTATTAGCAGCTAAAATCGGTTTCAGCGATAATTCTTCCAAGAATGAAAAAAGTTCGACGTCGACAGGAATTTGATCTCTTTTCTCCCATCTTTCAGCGATTTCTATAAAACTTGATGAGTCTATAACCTCTACAGCTGTAATTATTTCGTCTTCGTTTTCCTCGAGATATTGAACTATCTTTTTCTTAATTTCCTCTTGCTCTTTTTCTTCGGCTCCTGCAATATATCCAAACCCCGGTAAGTCTACTATTCCAAAATCTCCGCCTAGTTTTATTTTGTCAAAATCTCGAGTAATACCTGGTCTTTTTCCCACATCTACCTTTTTACCAGTCAATTGGCGTATCAGGGATGACTTTCCCACATTGGACCTTCCCGCAAAAACTATCTCGACCATCTTAAACAGAATAATCTCATCATAGTCTAAAAACTTACTTTAATTCGACGGGTTAAGCATATCGAATAGATTCTATTTGGTGGGAGGTTCATGAGTTCGTCGGTTTCAACTAAAGATTCAGCAATCATTTTACTAAGGATTTGACTTGAACTTTTCTATTTATGAGGGGAATCTCTAAAAAGGACAAGATAATAACATTTGATGTTCACTTAGTAAAGGGACGTAGAGGAAAAAGTCTTAAAAGGATTAGTGAAAGTAGGACCTGAAGGTTAGAAAAATTTTGAAAAATTGAGGAAAGATAATATGACGATTAGAAAATTGTTTGAACCTAACAGTGTTGCGGTCGTAGGAGCCTCACGTGAGGAGGAAAAATTGGGCCACTTGATTGTTAAGAATTTGAAAGAAGCTGATTTTGAAGGAAAAATCTACCCGGTAAACCCGGAAACCGATGAAATACTGGGCCTAAAATGTTACTCTTCGCTTGAAGAAGCTCCCAAAAAGACTCAATTAGCAGTTATAGTTGTACCTGCGGAAAAAGTTCCGGGAATCTTGGACCAATGCGAAGAAAACAACGTGAAAAATGCTATTATAGTAAGTGGGGGATTCAGCGAACACGACGAAGGTGGAGAAGAACTAGAACAAGAGGTAGTGGAGAAAGCAGAGGAAATGGGAATCAGAATACTAGGGCCGAACTGCCAGGGAGTAAATAATACTTCAAATGGCTTATGTGCTACTTGGCCTTTGATTACTCAAAAGGGACCATTATCCATAGTTACTCAGAGTGGTACTATTGCTGCGGCAATGCAGAATTGGGCACAGAGAGATAATATTGGTATAGCTAAGTCCGCGGTTCTCGGAAATAAGTCGGATATTGATGAGGCTGACATATTGGAATATCTGGCTGAGGATGATGATACTGGTGTGATAGGCTTGTATCTCGAAGGTGTTGAGAAGGGTCGGAAGTTTTTGGAGGCGGCTAGAGAGGCTGCAGTGAATAAACCAGTTGTTGTTTTGAAAGGTGGTAGGACGGATTTGGGGGCAAAGGCTGTTAAGGCTCATACGAAATCTTTTGCAGGTAAGTATGACATTTTTGAGAGTGCTTGTAAACAGGAAGGTTTGATTATTGTCGAAAGTATTTCGGAATTTTATGAGGTTTGTAAAGGTATAGCTTCGTTACCCGAGCCTGATAATAGCAAAACAGTTATAGTCACTAGTTCAGGGGGAGCTGGTATATTGGCTATAGACGCGGCAGATGAGCTAGATATTGATTTGGTTGACCTTCCCGAGAAATCAATTGAAAGATTAGATGACGAATTGTCGATGGAATGTATGATTTCAAATCCTCTCGATTTGACTGGTAGTGCAGATGCAGAAATGTTTGATGAAGCTATCAAAATTTTAGCAAGCTATAAAGATGTTCAAAATCTTGTTCTCATAATTGGAGATCCGATTCCAGGAATAGCGGAAGTTATCAAGGAAAGATTTGACAGACTCCCAATAATTACTTTGATGCTTGGTGAGGGAGAAGAGGAAGGAGCGGAAGAACGAGAAAAATTGATAGAAGAAGGAATTCCGGTTTTTTCGGATCCCAAAATAGCCATGAAAGTTATAGAGAGTCTTTAAATGGTCATTCTATTCCTCTAATATTTATGAGGTGTACGGTTGGATATTTTTGAAGAAGCAGTTGGAAAAAAAGAACTACTTTTAGGAAATGAAGCTATAGCGAGAGGAGCGATAGAAGCCGGATTGGACGTTGCTGCATCTTATCCTGGGACTCCATCTTCCGAAATTATTGAGGAGTTAGGAAAGGCGTCGGAAGAATTAGATTTCCATGTGGAGTGGTCCACGAACGAAAAAGTAGCTTTTGAAGTGAGTGCGGGTGCTTCACTTACTGGAGTTAGGTCCTTGGTCTCAATGAAATATGCCGGTCTCAATTGGGTGATGGACCCTTTCATGACCATTGTATATGGTGGGATTAGAGGGGGGTTTGTCGTCGTCGTTGCGGATGATCCGGGAGCTCATTATTCTTCCAATGAACAAGATACCCGTTTTTTGGCACGTTATGCTGAGATTCCATGTTTAGAGCCGGCAGATCAGCAAGAAGCTAAAGATATGACAAATTTCGCTTTTGAGCTGTCGGAGAAGATAGAATTACCGGTCTTTTTGCGTTCTGTCACTAGAGTCAGCCATACTCATGGAGAGGTGGAAGTTGGTGAAATTGATAAGGATTCTCGGGAGCCTAAATTTGACAGACACCATAAGGATTATTATCGCTGGAATGTTTATGGAGGGTCCTCTCCTGTAGAGAAACATGAATGGTTGAAGGAAAAACAGTCTGAGATTAGAGAGGCAATTCAGAATCTACCTTGGAACAGTATTGATCTCTCTTCTAAAACTGATTTTGGAATTATAGGCGTGGGAATAGGCATGAGTTATGTTAAAGAAGCATTATTCAATTTAGGTTTAGAGGAAGATGTCTCGATTTTGAAGATTGGAACTTCTTATCCTCTCCCTAGGGAAAAAGTTAAGACTTTTCTGCAGAGTGTTGAGCGAGCCCTAGTAGTCGAAGAAGGAGAGCCTTTTGTAGAAAAAGAAGTTGAGAGGATTGCTAAAAAAGAGTCTCCGAGCATTGAGTTGATGGGAAGATTGACTGGCCATGTGCCTAAAGTAGATGAGATAAATTCAGATTTAGTTAAGGAAAATTTGAGAGAAATGTTAGATTGTGAAACAAAACATGAAACGGCAAAAGAGGAAATAGGAAATGAATTAGAAGAGATGATAATTCCTCGATCCTCTACTCTCTGCCCTGGATGTCCCCATCTTGGAACTTTTTTTGGGTTGAAAGAGGTAGTGGAAGATCTAGAAGGCGAAAAACCGATAATTAACGGCGATATAGGCTGTTATGAGATAGCCGGTTATGGAAGTCACAATGAATTAGAAAGCTATTTGGAAGATGGAACCGGAAACTCCAAATTGACCTCTATTTACGAGCTGATAGATACAAATTATGTCATGGGTGGCGGTATAGGGCTGATGGAAGGTCAGGCTCAGGCAGGTTACAAGGATGGTCCGGTTATATCGGTTGCTGGGGATTCCACCTTTTTTCATGCGACTCTTCCAGCTGTAGTGAACGCGGTTTATAATGATGTGGATGGGCTCTTCATCATTCTTGACAATCGCTGGACTTGCATGACTGGTCATCAGCCGAATCCGGGTTCTGGAGAGAAAATCATGGGGCAAGATGCTAAGAAATTGGACATTGTAGACATTGTGAAATCTCTAGGTGTGGAAAATGTCCATGAGGTCAGAGCTCATGAAGTTGAAGAGGTCAGCAAGGCTATAGAATCAGGAATTAACGAGGAAGGGTTCTCCATAGTAGTAAGCAAACGTCCTTGTGTTGTGGAGGTTCTGAGAAGAGGTGAGTCTTTTGAGGGGAGAATGATGGTCGATCCTGAACTTTGTACCGATTGTGAAAAGTGTGTGGAGCTGGGTTGTCCGGCGATTAATTATGAGGATGGAATTATAGATGTCGATGAAACCCTATGTGTGGATTGTGGGTTGTGTGCTAAGATTTGTCCGACTGGTGCTTTAGAGAAGGGTGGGAAAGATGGGACATGATGTTTTACTAGCTGGTATTGGAGGTCAGGGAGTCGTTAGGACTTCCTATATCTTGGGTAAATCAGCTTTTGAACAAGGGATGAAGGTGAAAGTGGGGGATTCTCATGGATCCGCTATGAGGGGAGGTTCTGTTATCGGTCAAGTTCGTTTTGGTTCCGAAATATTTTCGCCCCAGATTCCGGATGATCAGGCTGATATACTCGTTGCTCTTGAGCCTTTGGAAGGTATCAGAAATGTTTCAAAATATCTATCTGAGGGCGGTTTGTTTTTGATGAATAGTAGGACTTTACCTCCTTTTGATGTTCAGAGTAGTGAGTTAGAATATCCTGACTTGGATGAGATGAAAAATGTTCTTGAAGATGGTTTTCGAGTAAAAGAGTTTAACTCCAGCGAAGTGGCTAAAAAAGCGGGGGATGCTAGGATGGTTGGAATTGTTATGTTGGGTGCTATTTCCAGTGTAAGTGGTATGGGTATAGATGAACAGACTTTTTTGAGTGTTATCGAAGAAGAATTTTCAGAGGGCAAGGTGGAGAAAAATATTGAAGCCTTCAAGTTGGGTCGGGACTATTTTTGAGGACTTAATATTAGAAAAAATTTCTTATTTATATACTGTTTTCAGAAGAAGATATCGTTATTTCGTCTTTGTTCTTTAAAGTCGTATAGATCCCTTCGATTTTATCTATAGAGCAACCGTTCAGTTTCACGTGAAAGTCCTCGTTTATGCCTCCGGTTCTTGGGTCTAATATAGATTCAACTAAATCTGGGTTCCTTCTACCTAGCTTTATGAGAATCGTGTCTATTGTTTCTTTGTTCTGTATTGGTATTTTGATGGTTTTGGGACCATCATTTTCGCAGAGTTCTTCTTTGACTATTACTTTGACTTTCATTCACACATCTCCATGAATGGAACTTTTTAAATGCTGCAAAACTATTTTTATACTCTTGGTAATATTAGTATTTGCTATTTTTTTGCCGTTTCAGAGCTCTAGATACGAATTTATTTATGATAAATATCTAAAACCTTGATTGAGGTATTGAAATGAAAGTAGCACTGGCTTATTCCGGTGGATTAGACACATCTATCATATTGCACATGCTTCAAGAGGACTATGACGCAGACGTGATAACTGTAGCCGGACTTGTAGGTCAGGATTCGGAGAAAGTGGAAAGAATTGAGAAAAAAGCCCTGGACTTAGGGGCCATAGAACATTATGGAATAGATGTGAAAGACTCTTTTATTGAAGATTATATCCATCCTAGCATCAGAGCCAACGGTAGCTATGAGGGGTATCCTCTATCGACCGCCCTGGCTCGTTATCCTGTCGCCGAAAAACTGGTTGAGATCGCTGAGAGAGAAGATTGTGATGCAGTTGCTCACGGATGTACTGGAAAAGGAAACGATCAGTTCCGTTTTGACACTACAATTTCGCTGAAGAATCCCGACATGGAGATAATAGCTCCTGTTAGAGAGAAGAATCTAGATAGAAAATGGGAGATTCAATATGCTAAAGATAATGACATCCCAGTGCCTGTGGATGTAGACGAACCTTATAGTGTTGATGAAAACATCTGGGGCCGTTCAATAGAAGGTGGAGATTTGGAGGAGCCGGCTAATGAACCTCCCGAAGAGATTTACGAGATGACTCAAAACCCTTCGGAAGCTCCTGATGAACCTCGATATATCGAATTAGAGTTCGAACAAGGTGTACCTGTCAGTTTGAATGGAACGGAAATGGACACCTACAGTTTAGCGGAAGAGCTTAACGAAATGGTCGGAGAGTATGGTGTAGGCAGGATAGATATTATAGAAAATAGAACTTTAGGTTTGAAATCTAGAGAAAACTACGAAGCCCCAGCGGCCTTGGTCATACTCAAAGCTCACAAGGCTTTGGAAGAACTGGTTCTCACTAAGGGCGAATTGCAACATAAAGAGCAAGTGGATAATATGTGGGCCGATTTAGTGTATAGAGGCTTATGGTTCGACCCGCTTAGAGAAGATTTGGATGCTTTCATAAACAAGACTCAAGAGAGGATGGACGGGACTGTGAAAATTAAACTTGAGCCGGGGAGTGCTAGGGTGGTTTCGAGAGAATCTCCGAACAGTCTTCATGAGTCCGAGTTGGTTTCTTTTGAGGATTATGGTTTTGATCAGAGGGAATCCACCGGAGCTATAAAGTTTCAGTCATTGCAGGGAAAATCTTATAGAAAGAAAAAGGATGATGGTGATGCATAGAGACGGTCGTTTTGAAGAATCCATGGACGTGGATGCCGCCGAGTATTCTGGTTCTTTAGATGATGATGCGAGGATTTTCAATTCTGTAGTTGTGGTAAATAAAGCCCATGTCAGCATGTTGGCTGAAGAAGATATTATCTCGGATAGTGACGCGGAGAAAATTTTGAGCGGTTTGTCAGATTTGGAGGGTTCGGATTTCGAGGATTTGGATTTAGATCCTGAATTAGAAGATATTCACATGGTTATAGAGGAGCGCGTGAAGAATCAGGTTGGTGAAGATGTCGGTGGGAGGATGCATACGGCAAAGAGTAGGAACGATCAGGTAGCTGCTTCGATTAGAATGGTCCTTAGAGAAGATATTTTAGAAATTCAAGAACTGTTGGTTAGACTTTTGGATGAGATGCAGGGAGTGATGGAGGACAATCTGGAAACTATAATGCCAGGTTATACTCATCTTCAAGTAGCTGAACCTACGACTTTTGCCCACTATCTTGGAAACTATGTTCAGGCATATCTGAGGAGTTTGGAGAGGTTTGATGTAACTTATGACCAGACGAATCGCAATCCATTAGGTTCGTGCGCTTTTGCAGGGACTAGTTTTGAAATAGATAGGGAGTACACGACCGAACTTTTAGGATTTGATGAGGTTCTCGAGAACACTATGGATGCGACTGGGTCTAGAGATTTCGTGCTTGATGCTTTGTCTAATATGAGTGTTTTGATGACGGAGCTAAGTAGGTTTTCAGAAGAGATGGTTTTATGGAATTCTGCGGAGTTTGACATGGTTAGTCTTCCCGATGAGTTTGCTTCGACAAGTAGCATTATGCCGCAGAAGAAGAATCCTGTAATCCCTGAGATAGTGAGAGCTAAAGCAGGTGAGACTGTAGGAGATTTAGTTGGGGGTTTAGGGATGATGAAAAATCTGCCTCAAGCATATAATCTTGATATTCAGGAACTAACCCCTCTATTGTGGAATTCTGTAGAAAATATCAAATCGACTTTGAAAATGATGATTAGATTGGTGGAGGGTCTTGAACCTAAGGAGGAAAAGATGAGGGAGAATACAAAGAAGGGCTTTGCTTCACTTACTGAACTGGCGAATAGTTTGGTGAAAGAGGCAGATTTGCCGTTTAGAAAGTCTCACCAGATTGTTGGGGCTTTGGCTTTGAAGGCGGAAAAAGAGGATAAAGAATTAGATGATATAACGATTGATGATTTCCAATCCGTTAGTGGAGAAGTTTTGGGAGAGGAAGTAGATTTTTCAAAGGAAGAATTGGAGAACGCTCTCGATTTGGACGAATGTACAAAGAGAAAAAAGGTCGAAGGTGGGCCGTCACCGGAGCAGATGGAAGATGAACTGAACAATTTTTCAGAGAAGATTGAAGATTATAGGAATAGTTTGAAGAAGAAAAGGGAATTGATTGAAGATTTCAGAAAAAAGTTGGAAAATTTATCCTGAAGTGATAATGTGACTTATGATATCTCAATTATCGGAGCGTCAGGCTACACAGGTGGAGAGTTGTTTAGAATATTGTATTCCCATCCAGATGTGAGTGTAGAAGGAGTGTTTGGTCATACAACTACCGGGGAGGATTTCAGCGATTTACATCCTAATTTTCAGGATTTGACCGACATGGTTATTGAATCTCCCGATTATGAAGAGATAGGTGAACAGTCAGACCTCGTCTTCGCTGCCACTCCCCATGGAACATCTATGGAGTTTGTTCCGACTCTCCTTGACAACGGTGCGAAGGTGGTTGATTTGAGTGCAGACTATAGATTAGATGATAATTCGGTATACGAAGATTACTATGAATCTCATGAAAACCCTGATCTGGAAGCCATTTATGGTATTCCAGAGTTGAAAAGAGAGAAGATAAAGGATTCGGACCTTGTAGCGAATCCTGGTTGCTATCCCACTTCGATATTACTTGCTGTAGCACCTCTTTTGCTAGAGGGTTGGATAAAGAAAGATCCAATAATTTTCGATTCCAAAAGCGGGACTTCGGGAGCAGGAACAAAACCCAACAAAAAACTTCACTTCCCTAACTGCTCCGATAACGTGAGAGCTTACAATGTTTCGGGCCACAGGCATTTTCCGGAGATAAAACAAGAAGTGGAAAAACTGGCGGAAGGGTCGGCTAATGTGGATTTCACTCCTCATCTAATACCTTCTATCAGAGGAATTTTGAGCACGACCCATGCATTCCTCAAAGAAGAGATAGATGAGGACGAACTAGTCTCTCTTTATAAGGATTATTACGGAGAAGAATACTTTGTGAGAGTGGTAAAAGACCAACCCACGACCAATGCTGTTAGAGGATCCAACTTTTGCGATTTGACGGCTAGATTGTCCGAAGCAGAAGGGAAGATTACAGCGACTTCGGCGATAGATAACCTCGTTAAGGGTGCATCAGGGCAAGCGGTTCAAAATATGAACATAATTTTAGGATTAGAGGAGAAGAAGGGTTTAGAGGGCATTCCCCTGCATCCATAGACTCTCAGTGGAAAAATGAGACTAATTTTGAAAGATTTAGAAAGGAAGTAAGATATTAATAATTCAAACTTCAACAAATGGTTTAAGTTAAATTCCCTTAAAAAAGAGCGAAGAACATGATGGAAGAAGAAAAAGGTGGTCTCACGGCAGTAACTGGATTTAGAGCAGCAGGTGTGAACTCAGGTATAAAAGAAGAAGATTTAGATTTAATGCTCTTGTCCTGTGATAAAGGCCCCGTTCCCTCAGCAGGATTGTTCACCTCAAACACTGCTAAAGGTGCTCCTGTTCAAGTCTCAAAGAACAATCTAGATAGTGAAGATAAGCTTGGAGCAGTAGTTGTTAATAGTGGCTGTGCGAACGCTTTCACTGGTCGTGAAGGAATTAGAGATGCAAGGACAATGGCTCAAACCACTGCGGAGCAATTGGATATAAAACCTGAAGAGGTTGGAGTTGCCTCTACCGGTCCAATAGGGCCCCATTTACCTATTGAGGATGTCGAGAAGGGTATAGAAGAAGCTTCGGAAAAATTGTCCAATAGTTGGGATGCAGGTTCGGAAGCAGCCGAGGCAATGACTACCACTGATACTAAGATTAAAGAATCGGCAGTTTCTGTGGAGATGGAAGATGGGTCTGAGGTGACGGTTGGAGGTGCGGCTAAAGGGGCTGGGATGATTCATCCGGATTTACATGCTACTATGATTGGTATTCTGATTACTGATGCAAGTATTACGCCAGCGGGATTAAGGTTTCATCTTAAAGAAGCTGTTAACCGGAGTTTTAATATGACCACTGTGGATAGAGAGACAAGCACCAATGATACGGTTTTTGCTATGGCTAATGGGATTGCTGATAATGATAAGATAACTAAGAAGGATCCTAGCGAAAGGTTTCAGAGAGCTCTTAATAAAGTGACTGAAGATTTGACGAAGATGATAGCTAAGGATGGAGAAGGGTCTGAACATCTTATTGAGGTGAAGGTTGAGGGAGCTAGTACTAAGGAAGATGCTCGAAAATCGGCGCGTACGGTTGCAGGATCTAATTTGGTGAAAGCTTCCATATCTGGTAAGGATCCGAACTATGGCAGAATAGTGGCGGCTTTGGGCTATTCAGGTGTGGATTTTGCTCCGTCTCGCTTAAGTATTAGTTTGATAGGAGGGGACAATGAAGCTCCTCTTGTTTTGAAGGGTGAAACTCTTCCGAATGATTCGATGGATGAGGCTAATCGTGTGTTGGACATGGACGAAATTCAGATTTATATTGATTTGGATAACGGTAGCGAGTCAGCAACGGCGTGGGGTTGTGACCTTACTGAGGAGTACGTAGAGATTAATTCCGGTTATTATTAACCTAAAACAATGTGGTAGGGCCGATTCCTTTTTAAGATACAAACTTACTCAAGAATATTATGGTGAGGAGAAGATGGAAGAAAAAACTTCTGTGTTATTGGAGGCTTTGCCTTACATTCAGAGCTTTTATGGTGAGGTATTAGTCATTAAATTAGGTGGCGCGCTGATTGAGGATGATGAGGTAAGAAAATCTTTGTGTAGAGATTTGGTTCTTTTGAACTATGTTGGCATGAAACCTGTAGTTATTCATGGTGGTGGAGGGGAGGTTTCGAGAGAGATGAAGAAGGAAGGAAAAACCCCTGAATTTATTGAAGGGCTTCGTGTTACCGATAAGGAGACTATGGAAATTTTGCATAAATCTCTAGGAGGTAAAATAAACAAAGAGATTGTGTTAGGTCTTGAGAGAAATGGGGGTCTTGCTTTAGGAGTTTCCGGTTTGGATGGTAATTTGATTGAGGCGGAAAAAATTAGAGAAGAAGAGTTGGGATTTGTTGGTGAAGTTTCTGGAATAAATCCAGAATTGATTAATTATCTTATTGATGAAGATTATATTCCTGTTATTGCACCTATTGGCGCCGATCAGGATGGAGACAGTTTAAATCTAAATGCAGATGTAGTAGCTGCTGAACTTGCTTCCTCTTTAGGCGCTGAAAAGCTGATTCTTTTGACTGATGTTCCTGGAGTTTTGGATGATCCGGATGATGAAGATACCCTCATTTCAGAGCTGACTGTTGATGAGGCGGATGATTTGATAGATAGTGAAAAGATAAGAGGGGGAATGGTCCCGAAGGTAAATGCTTGTATAGATTGTGTTAAAGATGGTGTTGAACGTGCTCATATAATTAATGGCACGGTTTCTCATGCACTTATATTGGAGCTTTTAACCGAGAGCGGTATTGGAACAATGATAGAAGAGGCTTAGACGATGGATTACGAGATGTTAGAAGAAAAACATATAGCTCCTACTTATAGCCAATTGCCTATCACGATAAAGAAGGGGGATGGAGTGAAATTAATAGACGTTGAAGGGAGAGAATACCTCGATTTTGTGGCGGGACTTGCAGTAAAAGGGTTAGGTCATGCTCATCCGGAAGTAGCTAAAACTTTGGAAGAACAATCGAAAAAAATAATTCATACTTCTAATTTGTATTATATACGGGAACAGATTGAATTGGCTGAAGAATTGGCAGGTGTTACTCCTGGAGATATCCAGAAGTTCTTCTTCTGTAATTCTGGGACGGAGGCTGTTGAGGCGGCTCTGAAGCTTTCGGTAAAACATACTGATAGAGATAATTTTGTAGCTATGGAGAAGTCATTTCATGGGAGGACCTCAGGTTCTCTAGGCGTTACTTGGAAGGATGCTTACAAGAAGCAGTTTAAGGGTTTGGTTTTCTCGAAAGGAGAATTTTCTCAAAATAGTTTGGAGGATGTTAAGGAGAAGATTGATTCTGAGACTGCTGCTTTTATCGCTGAACCTATTCAGGGGGAGGGTGGTGTTGAGGTGATGTCCGATGATTTTCTTCATGGTGTTAAAGATATCTGTGAGGATAATGGTGCACTTATGATTATGGATGAAGTTCAGGCAGGTATGTGTCGTACTGGAAAATGGTTTGCTACTGAGCATTCGGGCGTAAAGCCGGATATAGTTACTATAGCTAAAGCTTTGGGAAATGGAGTTCCTATTGGAGCCATGGGTGCCCGTCCAGAAGTGATGGATTCGTTCTCTCCAGGAGATCATGCTTCTACTTTTGGTGGTAATCCCCTTTCTTGTAGCGTTGCCAAGAAAGTTGTTGATGTCATGAAGGAACAAAATATGCCTAAGAAGGTAGAGGAGAAAGGTGAGTATTTCAAGGGCAGTCTTGAGGAATTGGTGGAAGAATTTGATTTTCTTGAGGAAGTTAGAGGTAGAGGATTGATGCTTGGTATTTTAACTGATGATGGTGATAAGGCGGACACTGTTGTGGAAGAGGCGAGAAAGGAGGGTTTCTTGATTAATTGTACTTCGAAAAAGGTATTGAGGTTTATACCTCCTCTGATAATTGAAAGGAAACATATAGATAGATTAGTGGAGAAATTAAAAGAAATAATGAGGGATTTGGATTAATGGAAGAAGTTAAACATTTCACTTCTATCCAGGATTTGACTAAGAGCGAACTGATGAGGATTTTGGAAAAGACCAGAACGTTGGAGGAGATGGTGGAGGATGGAGAACCGCATGAGTATCTATATGGACAAACTCTCGCTATGATTTTTGCTAAACCTTCTACAAGGACTAGAGTCAGTTTTGAAACGGCTATGACCCATTTGGGGGGCCATCCAATCTATCTGGGTTGGGATGCTATACAGTTAGGTAGAGGGGAAACGATAGCTGACACTGCAAAAACACTTTCGGGATATGTAGACATAATCATGGCTAGGATATTTGAACATGAAAATCTCTTAGAACTAGCGAGGAATTCTGATGTGCCAGTTGTGAATGGACTAACTGACCTTCTTCATCCCTGTCAAACATTAGCCGACCTCTATACTATTTGGAATGAGAAGGACGAATTGGCTGATCTGGATTTAGCTTATATTGGAGATGGAAACAATGTTTGTCATTCTCTTCTTCTAGGTTGTTCGAAGGTAGGGATGAACATTTCCGTGGCCTCTCCATCCGGATATGAACCTAATGAGAATATCGTGAAGGATGCTAAGGAGCTCAGTGAAAAATCCGAGAGCAAAGTGAAGATAGGAAACGATTTGGAGGAGGCCGCTGAAGATGCTGATGTGATCTATACAGATGTAATTGCTTCTATGGGTGAAGAAGAGGAGAGGGACCAGCGTTTGAAGGATTTTGAAGGATATCAAGTTAATCAAGAGGTAATGGACATGTCGGCTGAAGATTCCATTTTTATGCACTGCTTACCCGCTCATAGAGGGGAAGAAGTTACCGGAGAAGTCATTGATGGGCCTAATTCAGTGGTTTTCAAACAGGCCGAAAATAGGCTACATACTGAAAAAGCTATACTTATTTCTTTGTAGATTTTTTATTTTTTTCGAATCCCTTCAAATAGAAAAATATTTTCAAAAAAAGACTTTTTTTCGTGAATATTGACTTTGAATCCTTTTTCTTCAAGTTTTTTCAAGGTCTTTTCTTTGTTTGCAAGTGAAGAATGGAGTAGCAATATTTTGCCATTTTTCTTAAGATATTTTTCAAAATTTTCCAAAAATTCGTCTATAATCTCTCTCCCTGTTGGACCTCCGTCCCAGGCTTTGCTTAGTTCAGTTTTCAGTTTTTCATCTTCTTCAATTGGTAGATATGGAGGATTGAATATTATTAAATCGAAGATTTCATCTTTTTCGATCGGTGCAAATAAATTACCTTTCCTGAATTCTATTTTGTCTTCCACTCCATGATTTTTTGCGTTCTTTTTAGCACAGTCAAGAGCCTTCTCTGAGATATCCGTTGCGATCCCAGTTCCACCCTTTTCGGCGGCTACTATTGAATTGATTCCTGATCCTGTTCCGATTTCTAGAAAGGTTTCTCCTCGTTCGATGGATAGGTTCTCAAGCAAAAGATAAGTGTCTTCATCAGGTTCGTAAACATCTGAGGAAACTTGAAATTTTTCCCCGTTATAGATTATTTTTGCCATATTTTCCAACTTCTTCGCTGATGTTTATAATTCGTGTAAAGATAATATTTTTGTCTAAATATCTCGATTAGAGCATAATTGACGAATTTTGCCTTTGATTGAAATTAGAATTGATTTGATATGGGAAGAATAAAAAGAAATGAGGGTGTGAAAGTGGAAAAAACTTCTGATATTATCTCTAAGGTCAAAGAAGAGGCCCAAAATCTTGAGATGGGTCGCGAGGACATTGCTTCCATAATCGATTTCACAGAGCTCTCCCCTTATGTGAAAGAAAAGAATATTAGACAACTGTGCGAACGGGCAATCGATTTTGAGTTCCACTCAGTCGCTGTGAATCCTTACTACGTCGATAAATGTTCAGATATTTTATCTCAGCGAGAAGTCAAGATTACTTCAACCATAGGGTTTCCACTTGGTCAGATTCCTCCCGAATTGAAAGCGCTTGAGACCGAAAAAGTCAGGGAGAACGGGGCGGACGAGATAGACATGGTGATGAACATAGCTGCATTTCGAGATGAGGAGAATGAAGTGGTTAGAGATGAAATCGGGAGAGTAGTTGATGCCTCTGGGGATTGTTCTGTGAAAGTGATCCTCGAAACAGGGTATTTGACTTATGAAGAAATTGAAAAAGCTTGTAAAGTCGTAAAAGAGTCAGGGGCAGATTTCGTAAAAAACTCCACAGGTTTCGGCCCTTGCGGCGCGAATATTCCTCATATCTATCTGATGAGAAAGAGTGTAGGGGACGATTTCGGTGTTAAGGCCGCGGGTGGAATAGGCAGTTTTGCTGATTCTTTACTTATGGTAGCGGCCGGGGCCGATAGGATAGGTTCGAGCTCAGGTGTAGAAATCTTGGAGAGCTATGAACGAGATGAAAAACTAGATTTTGAGAACTCTTCATGCAGCGCTTCTCCATGCGTTAAAATATCTGAAGAAGATGTTCCAAGCTCTGTTTACGAATACTATCAAACAAAATGCAGTGATTGAAAAATTGAAAACTCTTTACCGGATGTAACTCAAGTCTTTCTCTCCATCGCTAACGGAAGGATTCTTTATTTTCGGAGGTTTGAATCGGGGAAGTTCAGGAAGCTCTTCTTCAAAATCGGAAGTATCAAGTTCGATGTCGAAAATTTGAGAAAATTTGTTCACTACATTTTTAGCGGAAGCCGGGTCATTATCTTTACCTTTGGTGGTTCCTAGAAGGCAAAAGCCGTCGATATCTTTTTCAGCCCCTATACTTACCAATAAACCGTTCATTCCGACTATTCTTCCCCCTTCGAGTAGTTCAACTTCATTTTCTTCTATCTTTTCAGCCAGTTCTTCGTTTGTAGCGGCTCCGACTATTTCTGATTTTTCGTCTTTGGAGTCCAGATAAGCCGCCATGGTCAGAAAAGTGTCCGCCCCGTGATCCGACAGTATGTTTGCGATGCTTTCGGACATTTTGTATTGTCCTTTTGGGGATGAGGCCTGGGCATCGGAAGTTATTATGATTACATCTTTGTCTAAAGAATCCAACGTGGCCTCGTAAAAGTACACTTTCAGATCTCTAACTAGACCGTTTTCTCTAATCACCCAACCGGGGAATTGGTCCGAAGTCATTTCGGCGAACTTTTCAGCTTCGAGCTCTTCGATAAGGTATTCGACTGACATCTTACCGATTAGCGCGATTCCAGGAAGCCCTGCGATTGCAATAGGGTTTTCAAGTTCTGGTTCTTTTAAGTAATTTAAATCCGTCGACATCAATAGAAAGATATAATCTTTAAGGTTTAAAGTTAATTGGAGAGACCATGGAAAAAGCATCATATGGGAATAATTCTCTGAAAATATCGCCTCTGGCCTTTGAAAGTTTAGGAGTTAGAGGCATGGCCACCTACATAGAGACTGAAGATCTGAAAATGATTATAGATCCGGGGTCGGCACTTGGCCCCAGATTCAACCTACAACCTCACGAGAGAGAATACGCAGCTTTGTTTGAAAGCAGAGAAAGGATTTTGGACGCTGCAGAAGAGGTGGATTATCTTTCAATCAGCCATTACCACTTCGATCATTTCATCCCCAACTTCGAAAATTGGAAATACATCTGGAGTTCTCAAGAAATGGCTGAAGATCTGTACAAAGACAAAGTCATCTTTGCAAAAGATATAAGCGAAAACATCAACGCAAGTCAGCGAAAAAGAGGATACATGTTCAGGAAGAAAAACCTTGAAAAAGCCGAGGAAATAATACCGGCCGATGACCATGAGTTCGAAAAAGGCGACACCACCTTAAAATTTTCCAACCCTGTATACCATGGTCCGGAAGAAACAAAATTAGGATATTCGCTAATACTGACCGTTGAAACTCCGGAATTTAATTTTGTCCACGCGCCTGATGTTCAAGGCCCTATGTATAAGGAGAGCTTAGACTATATTCTATCGGAAGAGCCAGATTTATTGATTGTAGGAGGTCCCCCTACCTATATCGATTTTAAGTTAGATGAGATGGATTTGGAAAACTCCAAGGAAAACTTAAAGGCATTGGCGAAAGAGGTTCCGAAACTTGTTGTAGATCATCATTTGCTTAGAGATATTGATTATGAAGACTTTCTAAGACCGGTTAAAAATTCGGCTAAGGATTCGGGAAATAAGGTGATGGTTGCGTCGGAGATTATTGACGAGAGTCCTGAACTCTTGGAAGCTAGGCGTAAAGAGTTGCATGAGGAAGACCCTGTTGACGATGAGTGGTATGAAAGTTTAGGAGCGAAAGAATCCTCTGAGGAAGAAGATTGAAAGAAAAAGTGGATTTAAATCAAATCAGAGCATCTGGTTCCTTCACATTTTTTCTGGAGCTTTAATTCCTAGAATGTTCAAAACGTTTTCTAGAACTATTCTGGAGGTTTTTACCAAACGCAATCTTGATTTTTCTAAATCTTCCGATTCGGCTTCCAGAACTGGTGCGACTTCGTAAAATTTGTTAAATTTCAACGATAAATCGGCTGCATATTCGGCCAGCATATGTGGTCTGAACTGTTTACTGGATTCCTTTACAATTTCCGGAAATTTAGCTAATTTTTTGAGAAGTTCGTATTCTTGTGGCTCCTGAAATGTAGAAGCATCGTGATTTTCTTCGACTTCTCCGGCCTTTCTCAGAATACTACATGCTCTGGCGTGAGAGTATTGAACGGCTGGGCCGCTGTTTCTATTGAAATCTAGGGCTCTGTCCCATTCGAAAACTACTTCTTTTTCTGGTGATGATCTGATGAGGGAAAATCTAATCGCGCTTATTCCTACTTTTTCGGCAGTTTTTTCGAGAAATTCTTCGTCGGCCTCTGGATTTCTTTTTTCAACTTCCTTCTTTGCTCTACTTACTGTTTCGTCGATGACTTTGTCCATTGAGTAGCCAATCCAAGTCCCTTCTCTACCTTTGAATTTTTCTGATGGTAAGGAGACATGTTCGTAAGCTAAGTGGTGTGAATTTTCAAATTCTTTTTCTAAACCTAATGTTTTCAGTGCGGTGAATACTACCTTTTGCGGATATTTTTGTTCAACTCCGATTACATTCACGACTTGATTTGCGTCTCCGAAGATTGAATTTTTGTCTCCGTTCTGTGACGTTGTGTATGTCTTGTTTTCTTCGTTTCTTTCGGAATGGAATTCGAAATCGAGATCTGCTTCTACTTCTCCAAACTTCCAAAGTTGGTAAGCTAAATCCTTTGCAGTATATACTGCAGTGCCGTCGGACCTGACCATAACTTTGTCCTCGATTCCAAAATCTTCCAATTTGAGGACCTTTGCACCCTTCTTATCTCCGGAACCTTCCACTAGATAATTAGTTTCGTTGAGTCTATCAAGAGTTTCTTCAAGTATTCCAGATTTTGTGATATCGCTTTCCCAAACAAGTAAATCGTAGTCAATATTCAACCTGTCGCTAGTCTTTAGATTGGACTTAACACATCTTTCCGACATGCTCCTAGCTTTTTCAGCTAGCTCACTATCCTCTTCCATCTCGGCAAGGAAATCTCTGGCCTTTTTTTCGAGTTCGGGGTCTGATTCGGCCTTTTCATGGAAGTCGACGTATAGTTTTCCAAGAAAATGGTCAAATTTCTCATCTTTTTCCTCTTCGTTTGATAGGTAAGGCACCAAAGTTTGAGCCACTTGGAGGCCCAAGTCATCAATATAGTTATGGACTTCTACTTTGTGACCTTGTGATTTTAGTATTCTACTCATGGTGTCCCCCATTATCGAATTTCGACCATGACCGATGTGAAGAGGTTTAGTTGGGTTCACGCTCGTATGTTCTATAATCGTCTTTTCACCATCTTCTTTGACATGTCCGAAGTTATCCTTTTCTTCTTCGATGGCGTCTAATGTCAAGGAAGCGAATTTTTCATCATCCAAGAAGAAGTTTATATAACCTCCCTTGGATTCGACTTTTTCGATAAGTCCTTCCGGTTCAAGTTCGTCCTCTAGCTCGCCCGCCAAATCATCGGGTGATCTTTTCAATTTTTTTGGAAGTTCAAAGCAAATCGTAGACGCGATGTCTCCAAAAGAAGATTCAGGAGGTTCCTCCAGTGATTCAGATAAGTTATCTTCAGGCCAATCAAGCTCTTGAAACTTTTTTCTGAGCTTCTCTTCTACGATTTTTTTGACTTTTTTCCATGGATTTTTAGACATTTTTCCTTTTCTCAGTACTCAGTTATACTCAAGAATTTAATGGCTTTTGATAAGATAACAGTAAGGAGAAAAGATGATATTTCATATAGGGCTCGACGATACGGATTCAAAAGAGGGAATGTGCACCACTTATGTAGGTGCAGTTATTCGAGACGAGTTGGAAGAGAGAGGGATTGAAAGTGTTGATTATCCTCACTTAATCAGACTTAATCCGAATTGGAAATGGAAAACAAGAGGAAATTGTGCAGTCTCTCTTTCTTTCGAAGTTAAAGATGAAGATATTTCAGAAGTTAAAGGGGTAGCTTTGGAAAAAGTTGAAGAGCTAGCTGAGCTACAGATTGAAGAGACTACACCAGGAGTAGCATTCTATCAAGGGGAGGAAATCCCTGAAGAGTTGAAAGATTTCTCGAAAAAAGTGATCCAAAACGTGGCCTCTTTAGAAGAAGCAGAAAAGTTGGCCAAAGAAGTTGGAGCAGAATATAAGAAGTTTAGAGAGGGGCGGGGTATAATAGGGGCTCTCGCAGCGATTGGACATACTTTGGATGATGATTATACGTATGAACTCATTCCATATCGAGAGGAGCAAAATAGGGGTGAGCCTAGAAGGCTGGATGAAGATTCTGTGTGGAGAATGGATGAGCTTACTTATCCTGCAACTTTTGATAATATAGATTCAGAAGCTGATGAAGTAAGTATTGCACCTCATACACCGTGTCCAATTCTCTATGGCATTAGATCGGAAACTCCCGATGAAGCTTTTGAAGCTCAAGATATTGTGGAAGAAGAGGAGCCTGTAGAGCGGATGGCTCTTTTTAAGACAAATCAAGGAACTGATGAACATTTGCAGTCTAAGTCTATTGGGGGAGTAGAACCTTATGAGTCAGTAATTGTGGAAGGAACAGTTTCTGATTCGCCAGAGACGATTGATGGGGGTCATGTTTTCTTTTCTATTGAGGATCGAGACGATGAGATTAGGTGTGCTGCTTTTGAACCTACTAGAGAATTTAGAAAGGTTATTAGGAGGTTGGTGATAGGGGATAGAGTTAGAGTTTATGGTGGAGTAAAGGAGAAGTCGGAACATCCTCTCACTATAAATCTTGAGAAAATTGAAATAATGGATTTAACTCCTGTTAAGAGAGAAGTTAATCCCACCTGTGGAGGTTGTGGAAAACAGATGAAGTCTACGGGTAAGGATAAGGGTTATTATTGTGAAAAATGTGGTACGGAGTTGCCTCCCGGTTCTAGTGAAAAAATAGAGAAGGATAGGAAATTGGAGGAGAAACTATATGAAGTTCCTCCGAGAGCTCGTAGACATCTAGCAAAGCCAATAGTTAGAGACAAAAATCAAGATGATTAAGTTTAATTGTCTCCAATATTTTGAAATTAGCATACACTGCTCTCTATTCTAATTTAGAATTCTTCCATTAGCAGATTTAGTGACTGCATTCTGAAATTTATCCTAATTTTACTTCTTTTGTAGTACGTATTCACATTCTGTGCATTTCCATTTCTCGAATACGTCTTCTTGGAAGGAGAAAGGTACTAATTCGCCTTCCTCACAGACAGGACATTTTGGAAAAATACTTGACAAATCCACCACCTCTTTTTATTTTTTTGTTCTGCATTTCAATTTAGAAGCTTTTTCTTATTAATATTACTTAGTTAAATGGAAAGTCTGCTTTATTTTCATAATTTGTTATTAGAGATAATTTGTGCTCTATTTAATGTTAATGTTTTAAAATTAGAAGAAACTCAAGTGTACTGGGGTAATAAAAATGACTGTAGAAGTGAAGTTTTTTGCCAGTTTTAGAGAGATAGTAGGTCAGAAAAAGGTTACTATGGAAGCAGAGAACGTAGAGGATATTCTTGGGAAAATAAGAGAAGAATATTCTGAATTAGGGTCTGAGATTTTTTTAGAAGATGAAGATTCCGAATTGGAGGATTATGTAATTGTAATGGTTAATGGGAGAAAGATTGAGATGTTAGAAGGTACTGAAACGGCTTTGGATGATGGGGACACTGTGGCTATATTCCCCCCGGTGGCTGGAGGATAATAAATAAGTTTATTCATCTGCTTCGTGGATCCAATAGTCATCGTCTTCGGTAATTTCCTTCTTCCAAATTCTAACTTCGCTTTTCACTTTGTCCATAACGGTTGGAAGTGCTTGGAAAGCTTCGTCTCTATGTGCTCCGTTTACTAATACGTAGATTATTTCTTCACCAGGTTCTAAATCATCTATAATATGATGAATGTGTATTTTTGATACTCCGTCGATATCTCTTTCTACTTCTTCTGCTACTTCCTTTAACTCTTGCTCTACGTTTTCTGCACTTTCGTAATGCAGTTTTTTTACCTTTCCGTCCTTTTTGGATTTCTTTCTTACAACTCCGATGAAGCTTGAGATTGCTCCGATTTCTTCACCTAGATCTTTCTTGAAGTTTTTCAAAAGCTCGGAGAAAGTGATTTCTCCTTTCTTATGGGTTCCGCTATCAGCCAAAACTATCCCTTGTATTGCTTTTCCGGTTAATCTTGTTAGTTTTTAGGGTTGTTTTTGAGCTTCTGGATAAAAATTAAATTTGAAAACAAGAATCTTGTAATGATAGCATGAAGAAAAGAGCTCACGTTTTTGTTAGTGGAAGAGTTCAGGGTGTGTTTTTTAGAGCCACTACAAGAAAAGAAGCTGAAAAAAGAGGAGTTAAGGGATGGGTAAAAAATTTGAGAGACGGTCGAGTAGAAGCTGTTTTTGAGGGGGAGGAAGAGAAGGTCGAAGAGATGATTGATTTTTGTCATAGAGGTTCAAGTGCTGCTAAGGTGAAAGATGTAGAGATAGAATGGGAAGAATATAAAGATGAGTTTTCAAATTTTAGTGTTCGTTACTAGTTACGGATTGTAAAGAAATAACTTATTTTCTTATGGTTATTATCGCAATGAGTGCAATTATTGCTATTATTGCAAAGATTCCAACCCATAGAAGTGGATTTTTGGGAGATATCCCTCCTGATTCTTCTTCTAGTTCTATTTCGAGAGATTCATTTTCCATAATCGACCTAATAGCTTTTTTCCCATCTTTTCCGGACCATTGATAGGTGTTATCATCCAGTTTTTCATAATTTTTCGGCAAGTTATGAACCTCTGCTGTTTCAGGAGTTTTTAGTTTAAAGTTTACACCGCCTTCTCTTTCCCATATTCCTATATCTTCTAACATCTGGTTTACTTCAGAAGGTGGTTTTATTGACCAAATTTCTCCTTTTTTGTATCCTGGAAGAGTTGCTTTTGAATCAACTCCTATGTCTACTTCCGCTTCTAGATTGTTTATGCTCTCTTCGGATAGGAGATATGAGGAAAGATAGGATAGATCTATTTTTAGAGGTATGGCTTTCATGAATTTTTGAATATTTTCTGTACCTTCTGATAGTTCAATGTTAAGCCCTATATTCAGAATTGGCTCTTTCCAATTGTAATTTGTAATTTTGATTTCCTCGATTTTCGCGTTAGGTATGTAGTTTTTTAGACTGGGGGGTATGTCTCCCTCTAAATTATATTCTTTTAGTAGATTTTCGACGGTTTTACCCTCTAGTTTGCTTAAAAAGTTAGAATTGACTGCGGAAATAACAAATGATGAGTTCATGAGGTTTAAGATTCGAACGGGGTTTTTGTCTAGTTTTTCTAAATCGATAATCCCTCCAATTAGTCCTCTTAAGTTTTGAGGTATGTAATCGCTAATGTCTCCCGGTATCGCTGATTTTAGAGATTCATTTAATAAATATAGTCCTAAAATATTGTCAAATTCTATTTTCGAGTCGGTTTTTATTCTTATTTTGTCTTCCTCTATGTTTTCTATATTGGTTTGCAAATCCAGATTCTCAACCATTATCATCTCTGTTGGCATGTTCTCTAGAGAAACGTTTGATTTGAGTTCATAGGTGCCGTCGTTTTCTATCTTCATTTCTATTTCTGTGTCTGTAATCTTATCTTCAGTTTGTAATCCTCTGGAAGTATTAGTAAGGAATAGGCTTAGAGATACGACCACTACAAAAATAAGGAGTATTTTTTCATTATTCATTTTTTCTCACAATTATATAGAATTTTTATTTGATACAGGCAATAATCTAGCAAGGAATATTACTTTCTTTCTGTTTTATTTGTTGATAATACCAGTAAAACCTTTTTGTTATTTTTTAGAGTGGTTCAAAATGCAATTCCAGAAATAATAAAAGCATTGTTTAGAATTCTGATATGGAGATTGATTAGATGATAAGAGAGACAGCTAATACCACTCTTGATGTTCCTTTGGATTATGTTTGGGATTGGATTAAAGATTTGGAGAATATAGTGACTAAGATACCTAAAGTCGAAATCATAGAAAAGCATAATGATAATAAGCTGGAAGTTCGCGGTAATTTTTTACCTCTCTTTAATCTGCCTGGCCAGATGAATATCGCAGAGGCAGAAACTGTTGAAGTAAATGAAAAGGAGAAGTATACTAGAACAGTCACTAAAAACGAAATATTTGAGATGAGAACTCGTCTTAAGTGTGAGGAAGTAAGTGACGATGAGACCAAACTTTTCATGGAGGTCGAGGCAGATTTAGAAGGTAAGTCGGGAGACATTGTTGAAAGGATTATCTATAATCCGATAACAAAGGCAATAATACCTTCAACTCGGATAAATGAAATTCTTGATGGTTTGACGGATAATATTAAAGATTTTATGAGAGAACATTGGAGGAAAGAATTAGAAAAGAAAACTGAAGAGTTAAAGACATTTGTTTATACGGTTTCTCATGATTTGAGAACGCCATTGGTTTCTCTTGAGGGGTTTGCCGAACTTTTAGAGGAGGAATATGGGGAGGAGTTGGGTGAAGAAGGAAAGCACTATTTAGATCGTATCAGTGCAAATATAGATAAGATTGATGGATTTTTGAATGATTTACTTCGGCTTTCAAGGGTTGGACGTAAGGAACCTCCGAAACAAGATGTTGATTTAAGTGAAAGTGCTGAAGAAGTAGCCGATGATCTTAGAGATGATTTGGATGAGAAAAATATTGAAGTAGATATTGCGGATGATTTGCCGACATTCTATTTTGAGGAAAAGAGGATTTATCAAATTTTTTCGAATTTCATCTCTAATGCTTGTAAGTATATGGGTGACACTGATAATCCTCGAATTG
>CAZKND010000016.1:0-5423 GCA_964554215.1 Hadarchaeota archaeon (SeqCode)
GGAACACGTTTTACGAGCGTTTACATCGACATCGCAGGTCCGCGCCCGGGTGCACATCTCCGAGACCACGAGACCGAGGAGGATCACGTATGCCGACTTCAGCATGAAAAAAAAGAAAGGAGAAACGGTTTTTAGTCAACTGGTTAAACCTCTACGAAATCTTTTGGAGGAAAAGGGCTTTGAAGAACCTACACTTCCTCAAAGAGAGGGTATTCCTCCAATAATGGATGATGAAAATGCTCTTCTAATTGCCCCTGCTGGTACTGGAAAGACTGAAGCGGCAATTTTACCGATTCTGGATAAGGTTTTGAGAAATCAGCAGAGGGAGGGTATAAAGCTGATTTATATAACTCCTTTGAGGGCTCTAAATCGAGATATATTGCAGAGATTGAAGTGGTGGTGTAAGAATTTAGATTTGAAGGTTTCAGTGAGGCATGGTGATACCTCGAAGAGGGAGCGTAGGCAACAGGCTCTAAGCCCACCAGACGTTTTGGTTACGACTCCGGAAACCTTTCAACTACTTTTGACCGGAAAAAGACTCAGTAAGCATGCGACAAATGTGGAGTGGATTGTGGTTGATGAGGTCCATGAGTTAGCGGGTAATAAACGAGGGGCTCAGCTTTCCTTGTCTTTGGAGAGAATGCGGAGAATGAAGGCCGGTGATTTTCAGGTTGTAGGGTTATCCGCGACAGTAGGATCCCCTGAAGAGGTGGGTAAATTCTTAGTTGGTGAAGGTCGAGATTGTGAAGTTGTAGATGTTTCTATGGCTAGGGAAAATGATTTGGATGTTTTATATCCGGATGTAACCGATTCTGATGAGGTTTTGTCTTCCGAGATTTACACATATCCTGAGGTCGCTGCTCGTGTTAGAAAAATGAGGGAATTGATTGAGGACCATGATACTACCTTGATTTTTACTAATACTCGCCCCATGTCTGAAGTTTTGTCCAGTCGGTTCAAGATGTGGGATATTGATTTTCCAGTTAGTGTTCATCACGGTTCTCTTTCAACATATGCTAGGCGTCAGACTGAGAAAGAACTGAAAACTGGTGATTTGAAAGGGGTTATTTGCACTTCTTCTATGGAATTGGGGATTGATATTGGGTTGGTTGATCTGGTTATTCAGTACAATTCACCTCGACAAGTCGCTCGATTATTACAGAGAATAGGTAGGAGTGGACATAAAATAACGAAGAAATCGAAGGGACGTATCATTGTCAAGGATTCTACTGATGGAGTTGAGTCTTCAATTATAGTTGATAGGTCCAGAAGGAAAGAACTCGAACCGGTTAAGATTCCGGAGAAGCCTTTGGATGTTTTAACCCACGAATTAGTAGGGATGCTGGTTGCCGCTCCGGAATGGCAAGTGGAGGATGTCTATAATCTTTTGAAAAGAGCATACCCATTTAGAAATCTGGAGAAAGAGGATGTTCTTGAAGTTTTGAAGTATATGGAGAATATGAATCGAAGTCTAGCATGGCTTCGTGAAGATGAGGAAGTTTTTTCCAGGCCCAGCAAGGGCGACCGTGTTTTTGATTATTTTTTCGGAAAGCTTTCCATGATACCTGAAATGAAACAGTATGCTGTTGTTGATGATACTTCGGATGAGGCTGTTGGTGTTTTGGACGAGCCTTTTGTGGCGGAATATGGTGAACCTGGAGCTAAATTTGTTATGGGTGGATCTATCTGGAAAATCGTTCAGGTTTTTAAAGATAAAGTATTTGTCAAGCCTGTGGACGACCCTGTTGGTGCAGTTCCCTCTTGGGTAGGTGAGGAGATTCCAGTTCCGTTTTCGATTGCTCAAGAGGTCGGAGGTCTTCGAGAGGAATTGGAAAATCTTCTAGAGTCAGGTAAAAACTCGGTAGAAGCCTTTGAAGAGATATCGAAAGATTGGGATTTGGATCAGAGGACTGTGGAGAAGTCTTTGAAACCGGTCGAGAAACAGTTTGAAGATGATTTAGAAATTCCTACACATGAGAAAATTGTTCTGGAGAAGTCAGAAGACACTGTTGTGATCCATTCCTGTTTTGGAACTCTGGTAAATCGTACCCTTGCCAGATATATCGCAAGAAGGGCCGCGGACGAGTTAGGTGAAACTGTGGCCGTAACGATAGATCCTTATAGGATTTTAGTTAGGTCCGACAGATTGAGGCCGAGGGAGATCAGGGCGATTTTCAATGGGGAGATGGGGACTGATTTCAGAGATACTTTGGAGGAGGTTATAGAGGAGAGCCGTTTCTTCAAGTGGCGTATCATCCAGATAGGTAGGAGGATGGGAGCGATTGAGAAAGATACGGATATGACATCTTCTGAAGTGGATCAGATGGTTGAAGGATTGAAAGACACTCCAGTCTATGAAGAGACTTTCAAAGAGGTTGTGAGAAAAGATTTGGACCTTTCCAAGGCTTTGGAAATATTGAAAAAGGTGGAGTCGGGGGATATCCAGTTGAAATCTTTAGGCCTTAGGGCCGACCCTTCACCTATGGCCGAACCGGCGTGGGAGGAGAAGTCTTTGAAGTTCGAACCCGTTTCACCGAAAAGGATGAGAAGACTGATTTTGGGGTCGGTCAGGGCGAGACTGTTGAGCAAGGAACGAACTTTTGCATGCGCAGAATGTAAGGAATGGTCCGAAGTGAGGGAAGTTCACGAACTGTCCGAGCCTCCAACTTGTCCCAATTGTGGTTCGAAAAAGCTCGGTATGGTGGGAGAAGAATTGGGTTCGGTTAGGAGAGCTCTTTCGAGGGTTAAGAACGGTTCCAGCAGAGGGGAGGATAAGAATATTTGGCAGGAGGTAAAGAAAACTTCGAAATTAATTGAGGAATACGGCAAGCCGGCAGCGGCCGCTTTGATGGGTAAGGGGATGACATATTCTGGCGCGGAAAAGATTTTGGAAAGTGAGAGTGAGATTAACGATGATTTTTTGGATATGGTGATTGATGAGGAGAAGAAGTCATTGTTGAGTAGTTATAGGGATTCTTCACCTTGATAGTGATGATTTATTCTTTTTTGTTCTCATCGTCTTCAGCAGGTGGCCCTCGCTGTAAGAGTTCGTTGAGCATTTCTTTTTGGTCTATTTCAGCTCTGGCTCTCCAGTCCATATAGAGCATACCTTCGTCTTCTGAGATGTAGCCCATTTTGCTGAATTGTTTTAGGTTTTTTTCAACTCTCCATTGAGGTAGTTTTTCTTGTAGTAGTTCTTTTACTTCGTTCACTGGGGCTTTTCCTCTTTTCGACTGTATATATGAGAGTATGATGGTGAGTGCTGCCATGTCGTCTATTCTCCATCCGAATGTTCTGTCGGATAATCGGGGATTACCTTCCATAGTGGCGTAGTATCGGGTGGGTTTGTCGTCGCCTTCGTCTATTTCTTTTATTGTGAGTCCGAATTTTTGCAGTTCTTGGTCGAGCATTTCTACTATTTTGGGATATCTTTTCCCTAGCGTTTGTTTTAATTCCCAAGATTTTGCCCCTGGCTCTCGGTGTCTCTTGAAAAGTATGAGCTGAGCAGCTCTTTCGATCTTGTCTCTCATGGCCTTTTCATTTTCATCATTATTCTCACTCATTTTCTTCTCTCCTCTCTTTCCAGTCCTTATAGGATAGTGATATGGGAACTGAAGTCCCTGTTTCTTCGTTTGGAGTGTTCCTTTCTTCCCGAGCTTCTAATTTTTTTTCACCTTCTAAAGGGTTTAGTTCTATAGTAGCGTATCCATAACTTATCAGAAAACTTGTGAACCAAGCGTTTTTTATGGTGTCTCTGAAGTTGTCCTCATCAACAAAGTCCCAGTAAGGAATTCTATTATCTTCGTCTGAAACTTCTTTAAGCTCTTCCCATTTTTCCTCTATTCTCTCATCGAAATCGTCCTTTGATTCAAATCCGAATTCTGAAAGTTCTTCTTTGTCTATTTCGTCCGGCAGTGTTTCTTCAGTTTCTAATTCTGCTCCCCTTTCCGATAAAGGCTCTAAGTTCCGCCAATATTCCATCGCTTCTTTGACTCCAGGAGCGCTTAAAGCCTCCATTTCTGTTGTGGGGTGCCATGAATTGATTAGGACATTAGCCAGTTGTTTTTTTGAGGAGTCTCTGACTTTCATGGTGACCACCATAGGGTCAAAGTGGAGAAGAGATGATTTATGACGTATCCAATCTTCTTGTTGTGAAACTATTTCTGATAGTCCTTGCATTGCTTCGATATCAAGTAGGAGTTCATCCGGGTTATCTACTTCTGAAAAAACATCATTTAGTCTTTCAATGAAATCATCTATATCGACTTCGAAGGGGTCTGCTTCTCTATCGTTGACTGAATCTGCTAAATCAAGAATTCTTTCTATCAGTTCTTCTCTATCATCTGTAGAAGCCATTAACTAGCCACCTTGACTTCTGAGGACCCAGCAGCATTTTGCACTGCTATTACGTTAGGAACATCTTCTATCTCTACTAATCTTCCTGGTGTGATGACTATATATTGATTTTCACTCTCTTCCATCATATTAAGGAGCTCTTTCATCATCATCTGTCTATTTCTGGGGTCCATGTGGAGTTCAAATTCGTCCATGGCCCTAATTGGTGATTTTATGTGTTGCTGTAAAGCTAAGAGGAAACACATGATTGAGGTTGACCTTTCCCCTCCACTCTGCGTGTAGGCATCGAGAGTTTGTGGTTCTGTACCTCTAAATCCAACTGTGAGTTCGAGTCCGGCTTCGTCTATGTCTTGAGGATTAATAATTCGGACGTCTCCGATGGCGTTCACTCTTTCTAGAATAGTTCTGTAGGTTTCTCTGACTTTTTTCAATAGTTCTTGCAATTTGTTTCTCCATTTCTCTTTCCTCGTTTCCAGCTCGTTTAAGGCTCTTTTCCGATTTTCTTCTGCTTCTTCTGCTTTTTCTTCAAGTTCTTCCATCAGTTCTTTGTGATCTTTGTACATTTTCTCTGAATCTTCTGAAACATCGTCTAAGTTGGAAAGTTGAGCATTGTTCACTTTGATATCTTCTAAAATATCTCGAGAGTTTCGCTCAGTTTGTATTTTTTCTCCCTTTTCTTTAGCTTCTAACTCTAAGTCTCTAAGCTCTTTTTCACTCTCTTCTAAATCTTCTTCCAAATCAGATATTTCTTCTTCTATTATTTCCCGTTTAAAGCTTAGAAGAGCTTTTCTTGTTTTGTGGTCGGTGTATTTCTCTCTATTTTTGTCTCTTTCTTGTTTTTTATCCGCGATAGAATTCTCGGTATCTTCTTTTTTGTTCTCTTTCTCTTCAATTTTATCTTTGAGATTATCAATATCATCCGGTATTTTTTCCGATAAGGAATCGTATTCTTCTTTTAATTCGTCAAAAAGTTCTATTTTAGTTTCAGCTTCAGTTTTAGCTTTCTCTTCTCTTATTAGATCTCTGTAGAGGTTTTCAAAATCTTGCTCAATCTTCTTTAATTTCGT
>CAZKND010000016.1:5433-24008 GCA_964554215.1 Hadarchaeota archaeon (SeqCode)
TCTTCTTCTTTTTGTTCGGTTTTTTCTAGGTCTCTTTCTATCTCTTCCAATCGGTTTTTCTTGCTGTCAAGTTTAGATTCTATTTTATCCACTTTTTCCTTCTTGTTCCACCATTTTGACCAAGCGTACTCTCTCTCCAGCTGATTTTTCTTTTCTTCCAATTCTTGCTTTTTCTGATAACGATTGTATTCCTCTTCCCAATGTTCCAACGTTTCTTGAGCTTCTTCAAGCATAGAATTGATTGATTCTTCTTCACTCAATTTGTGAGAAAGATTTTCTCTGGCTTCAACAATTTTTTCCCTGTAATTACTGAGCCCCACGGCTTCTTCGACTTTTTTTAGCCTTTCTTGAGGGTCGATAGAACTGAAAACGTTGATCATACCTTGTTGCATTACGATGAGTACATTATCTGGGTTGATGGAAAGTTGTGAGAGTATGTGTTTGACCTCCTCTTTTGTGACTGATTCGTAATTCGCTTCATGCCAATAATTTCCATCATCCTTTAGGTACCGGGAGAGAACGTAAGAGTCAGAATCCACCTCTGGAATTGGCCTGGTTCCGTCTTTAGGGGAATTGTCGAATACTACACTAACTCTGGCCATTTCCTCGCCCCGTCTAATTAGGTCGCTCAATTTTCTGGATCTTTCGGTATGTGATTGTCCTAATGCTACTGATAGAGCTAGTAGAATGGAAGATTTTCCAGCTCCGTTCGGTCCGCTAATTAGGTTAAGACCTGGTTCGAAAGGTATCCTTGCGTATTCATAACTCATGAAGTTTTCAAGGATTATTTCCTTTATGCGAGTTGTGGTATTTTCGCTTTCCGGCATCTTATCTAAGCTTCCTTGTTTTTCGTTCTTTTTCCTTACTTTAAAACCCGATTAATTCTTTATTTTTAAAATCGGTCAGTGAAAGCAAAGAGGTTTAACACTGAAAACTTGAAAAAGAACAAGGCGATATCATGGTAAGCACAGCTAAGGTGTTTCGGCTCGCGGAGGATACTGATTTAGGAATCGTAGCTAGAAAGTTGAAGGATTTCCGTGAAGAGGAGCCTTATGAAGATATGGATCACGAGCAAGGAATGTTGATTAAAGAAGTCACAGATTTGGAAAGTGAAGATGATACGTTAACTGGTCTCTACACGAAAGATGAACTGGTATCAATTTATCATAGAGATGGCGAGATTGAAGTTCCAAAAACGGAGGAGACGAGACTTGTATTTCAGGAAACGAAAGGTGAAATATTTCTAACAATATTAGCGGATAAACCAAAGGCAAACAGGATAGCTAATGAGTTAAGCGAAGCGATATTTCTAAGCGCGGGGAAGGTAGTTGAAGCTAAGATAGCAGAGGAAACATTGAAAGAGCTACACGAGAGTAATCCAAGAGCAACCAAAGTTCTGTACTTTGATAATGTGGATAAACCGGATGTTGGAAAGTTGGCCTTGTACGGTCCTTCTGTCGCCGATAGTTCGCTATATCAAGAATATTTGGACCACGGGAAGATTTGGTATGCAGTGTTTGAGGTGGAAGAAAAAGGAATTACCGTAGGTGTCACTAGAAATTCAGTGACAGTACTTTTCAGTAAACTAGAGCCGTCCGAATTTATAGACTTTGTTAAAGAAGAAATCATACCTTTAGTCTCACTTGAGGAATAAGATGAGCCTTCGAAACTTTTTTCGAGGAGCTATGCTAGGCACAGCCATAGGTGACGCCATTGGCAGGTCAAGAGAGAGCAGAGGTATCAGTAGTCAAGACGAGATAGAGCAGTTGGCCAAAGAGAAAGAATTGTTGAGATATACTGACGATACTCAGCAAATGGTAAGTTTAGCAGAGATGTTGGCTGAAAAGGGTGGATTCGACGGCAAATTCTTTGGAGAAAGACTGGTTGAAAACTTTAATCCTGCCAGGAGATATGGCCCCGGATCTACTAAGGTTATAAGAGCCATAGAAAGAGGGCAAAAGTGGAGTGAACCGGCTTCATCTCTTTACGGTGGTGAGGGGTCTTATGGCAACGGTTCTTCAATGCGTACAGCTCCAGTTGGGTTATTTTACCATGACCAATTAGACGGGTTAAAGTCTTTAGCTACTGATTGCAGTCGTATAACTCATATTCACAGATTGGGGATTGAGGGTTCTGTCTTGCAATCTTACTCTGTGGCTTTGGCAGTGAATAGGAAGAGCTCGTCGGAAATCGATACTTCGGCATTTTTAGAAGATATTAGACGGTATATAGATGAGGAAGAGTATTTAGAAAAGTTAGATAAAATTGGAGAATTATTGGATGGGAATCCGAAGAAAGAGGAAGTGATAAACAAATTAGGAAATGGTTTTGAGGCTCTTCATTCTGTTCCTACCGCTCTGTACTCCTTTTTGTCTGAGAGTAATAGTTTTGAGGATTCTGTTACTTACGCTGTGAGTTTAGGTGGTGACGCTGATACTATAGGTGCAATGACAGGAGCTATAAGTGGGGCTTATTTTGGGTTTGAGGCAATTCCTTCTAGTTGGTTAGAAAAGTTGGAGGATAAAAAGTATATCATCGATTTAGCTGATAGCTTATTGGAGTCTAGAGAAAAAAATTAATATTTTCTAGGATCTGTGTGTGTTTTTTAAATCATCTTTTGAAGTATTAGTAGGGTACGTTTCCTTCTGATCTCTTTTTGATTGTTTTAATTTTTCCACGTTTTTTGGGGGTTTTTTGTTTAATTTTAGATATCTTTGCATTTTTCTGACGAAGCGCTTTGTGATTACTTGTGGCGGATCTTCTAGATTTAGTAAACCTCTCTCTATTTCGGAATGGTTGGGATTTATTGTTAGGGCATCTAAAGCGCTTTCTTCTAATCGGATATTTTTTGTTTGAAAGAGTCTTGGAAGATTATCTCTTAGTTCGAATATGGATTCGATTCGTTTTCTTTCTCTGTCTAGGAACAATAGTTCGAAAGGTTGATTTTTTACAAGTTTTTCTCGAGTGAGTATGTCTTTTCTATTTTTTTCTCTGTCTTCTATCACAAGATAAGAGTGTATAGTTTTGGAGTGAGTGCTTTGACTTTTTGGATATACTGATTGTTCTAGCTTTAAGCTTTTGATGGCTTCTTCTATATTCTTGGTCTTTTTAATGAATTTGAATAGCGAGGTTTCATTTTCGTTCTTGATTACTAAATCTATGAATCCCACTATACCTTGATGGAAATAAGGTACCCAAATTTCGTAGTTTTCGGATTGGTCTTGTAATTCGATGAATGACTCAATGAGTTCAGAATTATTTTTTTTCAGTTTCTTTTGTATTTTTTTCATTGTCCTTATGTCTAATTTTTTGAGCTTCCTTTAAATCAGTCAGTAATCTATTGAGGTGTGAATAGTAGTAGGAATATAATTGACTGGGAGTATTTCATTATACATTTTTGGATATTGATAATCTTCTTTATGTCTTTAATTAAATTAAAGGAATTTATTGAATTTATTGTTTTATAATGGTTATCTTTTGCGTTTTTCAGACCCATTCCAAGCCTAAATCTGTGGATTTTGTATTTTTTTCCTTTAATTCTTCCTCCATAACTTCGTAGTGTTTTTGGCACCACCAAAACCCTTGGGCAAGTTCTGTACCCTCTCTGTCACAAACACAGCATTTTGGCAAAACTTAGATTCACCTCGCCCCATTTCAGGTTAGAATTGTGAAATAAAAATATTTTACATCTACTTCCGATTTTCTTCCGATAGAAAAATAAAGAGTGATTTGATTTTCAACGTTTTTGAGTAATTAGGATTCTAATAATTGGAAAAGGAAATAATTAATATGTCCGAATGCCCCCGGTGTGGAAGAGAATTTGGTGAGGGTGAAGAAATCTGCTCGTCCTGTGGATTGGAACTGTTTGGAGAAGAGGCTAAGAAAATAATCAGATTAAATGATTATGATAGTAGGATAAGGCAGATTAGTGCGATTTTTCTTCTAGCAATGTTTGGAATTTGGCTTATTCCATTTAGAAATATTAAACTCGTTTTAGCGATTATTTCATTTCTTATACTTCCGGTTTTGATTTTTTACTACATTTGGAGGAGGAAGAAGTTGAGAAGAGAATTAGATAGAGGAGATACTGATTTTGAAGTAAATTTTTCCGAGGTTTCTGATTAAGGTATTATCTGATTAGGCCCTTTTCTCAAATATTTGCCTTTTGAGAAGTTTTTCTCCGTTATCTTAGCTAGTAATAGTGAAGCTTCGAATTTCTTTGGATTTCCAACCGGTTGAAAATTTGTTTGATCATCCTAGCGAAATCAAATTAATTTAATAGTAATTATCTACAAATATTATTTGAAAATTTAGGTGGATTATTTGTCATTTCAGTATGTATGTCAGTCTTGCGATGCGGTAAGAAAACCATCTAAAAGATTAGATGAAGAGAAATGTTGGATTTGTGGTCAGCCTCTTGAACCTCATTATATATGCCTTTGTGGTGAGAAAATTCCTTATGAAGATTTGTTGAGGAATTCTCATTGTCCCAATTGTCATAAAGAGTTGCCTAGCGTAGACCTAGCTAGAAACGAGCGTGGAAGTGCGACCATGACGAATGATAAACTTGCGATCAGCGTTAAAGAAGAAACATCGATTAATGTTATCAAGAATATAGAAAACGTTAATCTTGAAGTTAATGGAGATTCTCTAGCGCAAGTTGAGGATCCATCTTTTGCTGAATTTTCTTCGGTGACCGGTTACGAAAAGGAAGAGAAAACGGTCAGTTTGGACTTCGGAATGGAACAAGAATCTGAATTTTCGAATATGAGAAGAGTAAAAGGCAAATCCCAAAATCTTGAAATTCTGAGGTCCTTTTTAGGAGGAGAGAACGGAAAGGAGGGTGGTGCTGAGATTTCAAGAGGGGCGAAGAAACGATTTAGAGAAGTTCTTTCAGCTCTTTCTCAGGATGGAGCTTTGAAGATTTTAACTGCTGCAGAGTCGGAGCTTCGGTCAAAAAGGAAAGTTTGGGAGGAGTTTGGCTTATCTAAGAAGCAATACTATTCTAGGTTGAGGCTTTTGAGAGATCTGAATCTTATAAGCAAGAAAGGCGATGCTTATGTCTTAACAGAATTTGGAAGTGAAATTGTTGAATCTTTATCGGATTTAGGATTTACTGTGGCGGATTTTGAGGGTGAAACTATTCATAAGGAAAAGGAGGATTATTCAAAGAGTATTTCGACATATGATGGATTTATTGATGAGATAGTTGATACGATAAGGGATGCGGAAGAAGAAATAAGATTTGCTGATATTCTGGCTGATCGCAGAATATTAAAGGAATTATTGGATTGCGGTGATGGAATAGAGTTTAAGGCAATTTTGTCTGAAAGGGAGTTTTTAGAGGTTAAACAGATTATGAAAAATTTTCCGGATGATGAGATTGATGAATTGAAAAGTTTGCTTAGCGGTTCCTTTAGAAAGTATAGTAATCTTCCCTATGGATTTGTTTTGAGGGATGATGAAGAGACAATTGTTGAGATGAGAAATATTTTACATTCAAAGAACTTCCATCAGGGCTTTTGTACATGGAGTCGAGAAACATATCGGTCTTTTAAGAAAGTGTTCTCGACGATGTATAAAAATGAAAGTGAAAATTAGATTTTGAAGTTATCGGTTCTGATTATCGATATGTGAGAATTTTTCCTCTAGATCGGGAATGAACTCTATTCGTTCTCCTTTTTTTTCCAAAAGGGTCCTTAACGTTCACTTTAGATATATAGAACTAGCATGATGGAAAATAAACATGAAAATTTTTGTCAGTTCGTAGGGTGTTGGTGAATCTTGAAAGGAACTGTTCCTCAAGGTCTAAAGGATGAATTGGAAAAGTTGGGGAAAGAAATTGAGAGGGTTAAGGAAGTGACAGATGAGATAAATAAATTGACCACGGAGATTGACGATTTAGAGGATAGTAATATGATGAATATGGAGTTAGGAGATAGAAAAGAAAATTTGGATCGAAACCTTCAAAGAGTTGAAGGAGACTCACAAGGATCGACCAATAGAGGATTCACAGGAAGAACGGCTTTTTGAAATATTGTCTAACAATTTTTTCGGTTAGTTAGCCCTTCGGAAATTCTGGAATAACTTGAAAACCCGTTCGGACTAGATAGACTGGATAGATTATTTAAGCTTTCTCCAGTTGAATATTGAAGCAGGCCCCATCTAGATCGGAGTCCTTGACTTCAATTTTGGCTTTGTTGTGTTTTGCGATTTCTCTAAGCATGTAGTATCGGACCCCTCCAATTCCACTTGTTTCCCCTGTGTAGATCTCTCCTGTGAATATTTTTTTGACTTCTTTAGGCAACTGTTTTCCATCATCTTCAATCCTCAATAAGATGTTTTCCTCTTTTTTCTCAGCAACAATTCTGATTCTATTGCATTTTCCGAGCTGGATTCTTGTGATCAGAAGGTGTGTGAGGAGTGTATTTAGGGAGTAGTCCCCTCTCACTTTACTGATGTTTTTGGGATAGTCTTTTTCTATTTCAATCCCTTTTTCCTCAATCAAGTCTGAAATATTTTCTATAGCAGAATTCATATCTTTGGTAATATCTTTTTCATCGGTCCAGTCGGTTTCTTCTATTTCTTCAAGCTTTTTAGCCAGTGTTAAAATTTCATCTGCTTTTTTGCTTGATTTTATGCTTTTTTCTAAGTATTCTTCATGTTTTTTAGAAATGTCCAATTCATCTTTGAGAAGTTGTAAATATCCTTGAACGATTTGGTATTGGGCTCCAAGGTCCTGCCTTAGTAATGTATTTAAGAAGTCATTTCTTTTCTTTGCTTTTTTAAGCCCTGTGATGTCTTTTGCGAAAGCAAATTCGTATTCTTCTCCTCTAAACTCTATGTAATGATTTGTTATCTCAACGGGGTAGACTTCGCCACTCTTTGTTTCGTGTTCGGATTCAAAAGTCATTGTTTTTTCTTCTTTAAGCTTCTCCCATCGTTCTTCTCTGATTTCCTCGCCATGATCAGGATCTATATCCCAGACGTGCATATTTTTTAACTCTTCCCTGGAGTACTCCAGTCTGTTGCTAGTGGTTTCATTTGCATAGACAAACTTTCCTTCTGGAGTAATCCAGTAAACTTCAAGACTAGCGTGATTTAAGGAAAAATCAGTTAGATGTAGTTTTTCTTCCATCTCTTTTCGATTACTAATATCTCTAGCAACGCTAAGGACAGCCGGTTTTCCTTGATAGGTAATAAGACTTGAGTTGATTTCTACAGGGATTTCTTTACCGTCTTTTGTTATGTGAACGGTTTCAAAGACGAGAGTTTCTTCTTCCTCAACATCTTTAATTCTTTCTTTTACCTTTTCCGAATTTTTTGGACCGTCGATATCTTGAGGTTTCAAATCTAACAGTTCTTCTCTTGAATATCCTAACCGGTTTACGGCTTCGTCATTTACTGTTAGGAAGTTTCCTTCGAGGTCGTGTATAAAAACGGCATCTTTCATTCCGTTAATCAGTTCATTATATTCTTTTTTTTCAAAATTTTTTGCTTCCTCTCCCATTTTAGGCCCAATTAAAAAACGTGTTTATTCATTAATACCAATTACCATAAAATTTTGCTTTATGTGACTCTTTCTTTACTTGAAAAATTGATATGGTGCGACCGGCGGGATTTGAACCCGCGTTACCGGCATGGCAAGCCGGTGTCTTAAGCCACTGGACTACGGTCGCTCAGTTCTGTTAAACCTAATTCGGTAATTAAATTAAGGTTTGTGGATTTTACACAGAGATTATTGATATTAGCTGTCCACCGATTATAAATCCAAATGTAAATACGGTCAAAGATATTGGCAAAGTCTTTGCGATGTTCATTCTTCTAATTACTTCATCGTTTCCTTGTTCGATTTTGACTATGTAATCTGTTAGGATCAAAGTTAGGGCTATTATGTATATTCCTAATACTCCTAGAAATATGTGGGAAGATACTTGAACTCCTGCTCCGAAAAGAGGTAGTCCTTGAGTTTTATTTAGGAGTAATTGTTGTAGCCTTACAGTTATGGAGGCTATAAGTGGTGCGAAGAACAAGGTCACTGATTTCATTGAGTTTGCTATCTCTTGTAAACTTCTTCTGGCTTTTTTCTCTACCTTAGATAGTTTTTTCAGATGTTTACCTATTTGAGAGACGGCGTTTCCTGCGGCTTTCGGATTGTGGGACAGAAAGTTCACCATTATTTCAAAAGTAGTTCGGACCGTTTGGGATTCTACTTGTTTAAGACTACCTTGAGTAGGGTCGAAAAGAGAATTTTTAAGGTTCATCCCTCCGGCTCTCAAATTTTTGGAAGTTTTTCTCAATATTTTGGATATTTCACTTCCTTCCGTTATCTTTGCAGTCATCTGAAATGCTTTTTCAGGGGGGTGTCCGCTTTTTAATTGGCTTGCTAACTGTGTTAGAGAGGCGCTGAACTCTTTTTCGAGTTTCTTGTTTTTTTCTCTAATCTCATAAGCTTTCTTAGAACTAAGGTAGCAAAAAACGGAGATTCCACCACCTATACTCCATAGGATTAACAATATCAAAAGACTGTTTGGAACTTTCAGTAATAGCCCCACTATAATTGGTGAGGAGAGTGTTAGGAATGTGATGCTGTAAGTTTGTGTTTTTTTGTAATGAAAATTTGTTTTAGGATTTGAGAACGTTACAGGTCTCTTGCTCAATGTCTTTTTCTGAAGGCCGAATACTCCGATTGGGATTATAAAGCAATAGAGCAAACCTATCTCAAGACCGGTTATTTTCATTCCGGTAGAGGAAATAATGGGGAGAACTGCCAGAAGAACCAACGGTAGCAGAACTCCGACCCCATAGATAACTGTCGTAGGGAGTTGGAGACCGGAAGCGAACGATTCCACTTTGTCCTGTATCTCTTCAAAACATATTTTTACAGACCTATTGAGTATATTTTTCCTACTTTCATATTTCTGCTCTGATATTGAACTTTTAATCAAATCTATTGACCTTTTGATACCTTCGTCTTCATCGTCTAACTTATTGCCGAATTCGGTGAGCGCATCTTCAACGCTGTTGTTGTTGGCTAAATATGTTTTCCAAAGCTCTCTGTGAAGATCTTTTCCAAAATTTTCTTTTTTGTTGGTCAATAAAGTGATGGCGTTTTCAAGATTGGGATTAAATCTTAGTGCAGCTGAGAGATAGCAGATGAGCTGAGGAATTCTTCCGAGACTAGTGCTCTTACCTTTTTCAGCTTTCCATTTTGGATACCATCCTATTGCGTAATAGAGGAATAACGGACTCGGCCCTAAGATTATCAAAATCATTATGGAGAAACGGGTCATGAACATCCCTATTAGGACTATCAGTATCGTTAGGGACGCTAAAATCGCGGCCAGATAGGCTGAGGCCACTACCTCTTTTTCCGATAGGTCCAGTTCGGTCTTTTTCAAGTTTTCGCAAAGCTCTTTTGAAGGGGTTTGGACCTCTTTTAGGCTTTCAAACTTACCTCCCAATTTACAGAACCGGAGGTAAAATTTGTCAAAGTCCATTATTCCACCCTGCTGAACCACTCTTTCCACTTCATATATATCTCTTCGAAGTCTACCTCCCCGGATTTTATACCCTCTTCCAGAATTTTATGGAACTTAATATTGGATTTAAGCACGAATTTCGCTTTCAATACATCCTCCTGTTTTGATTCTGAGTTTTTCACTAAATGGTCAAATATTTTCATTCTAGTTTCAAAATTTTTGAATATCTTATCTTTATCCGTATCCCACTTTTTCGAAATCATCTCGAAAAGTTCTGAACCTTTCTTCTCTAGGATATCTGTAGACTCTATCTCTCCGCTTCTCGAATTATAAGACATCAAATCGTTGAAACCATTCTCTTTTACGGGATTTTCTTTCCAATTATCTCCGACCTCGGTTATCTGTGTTAATCTCCTTTCTCGGTCCACACTTCCTTTCTCCCGGATAGGTCTGGCGACAGCGATGAGGTCTGTTGCTTTGAAAGAGCTTGGTGGAATGTCTAAGTCATAAACCACCCTCTCGAAAACATCCCTCGTAGAAGAACCGTGAATAGTGCCTAGTACAGCGTTTCCCGCTGCTCCAACCCTCATAGCTTCGTACAAAGCTTTCGTTTCAGGCCCTCTTACCTCTCCGATAGCGAGTACGGATTCTCCCAGTCTGAGTGCGGTTCGGAGTGCTCTTTCCGCATCTATTTCCACATCCGATTTTGAGACTGAGGATTTTATTTGCAGACGTTGCGCTTTGTATCCCAGGTCACGAAGTTTTTGGATCGGAAGTTCTGCAGTGTCTTCCAGGCAGAGGATTCTGTATTTGGGTAGTATTTCCAATAGCAGCGCGCTCAGCAGTGAGGTCTTTCCGGCCCCTCGGCTACCTGTGATCAGGATTGAGGCTTGTGAGTCGATCATTAGGCTCAGTAGGGCCGCTGCTTTTGGCGTCATGAAATTTTTCTTTATGAATAGTGGGAGTGTCCAGGGTGTTGATTTGTGTCTTCGCACGGCTAATGCCAGTCCTTTCGGACTTAGTGGTTCGTCTATAGCTGCGATTCGAATGTTTTTCCAGTTTAGGTCGAGTGATGGTGAAGATTTTGAGAAGGGGCGTCCACTTATGGCTCTGAAGCGAGATGTTAAAATTTCTGCATCTTCTGGTGTGAGGTAGGCGTTGGTGAAACATTCTTCGTAGTTCTGATGGTGTACATATATTGGATTTTTTCCTACGGGAGCGTCTACATAGATATCTTGAATTTTTTTATCTTGGAGCAGTGTTTCGATTAGTCCGAATCCTGCTGTGTATTTGGTGATTATTTCTGAGAGTTTTTCTATTCTTTCTTCTTTGAGGTCTATGTTTTTTTCTAGAGCAGTTTCGATGATTTTGCTTTTGCTACTTTTTCGAATTTGTTCTCTTGCGATATCTGGTTTTAGTGATCCTTCCTTTTCTAGGAGGTCTTTTCTTACTTTTAATAGAATTTCAATCTCTTTTGTGGATAGTTTGTATTCAGGTGGAATGAAAAAGTAGATGTATTCTAATTTCTCGGGCCGGTAGTAGATTCTTACTTCGGTTTCCCCGACCTTGTAGGCTTCTTCTAGTTTCACACCCTTTGGTGTTTTCTTTTTGATTTTTGATCTTAGAAATCTGGGTCGGATAGCGGGGTTTAATAGATTTTTGATATCTTTTTTTGATGTTTCAAGTTTTTCTATCAGTTTGGATTCCGAGAGTAGTTTGTGGGCCGGATCTATGCTCTTATTTTTGAATTCTCTTTTGCATTTTTGACATTTTTTGGCTCCGGAAGAGATTTCTTTGGCGTTTTCGTGTTTGAACTGTTTTAGATTTTCGAACCCTTCTTTAGGTGATTTTTTCATTTTTGACCAGATTTCTGCAATTTTTTCTTCCCTTTCATTTTTACATTTCTGGCAATCTATAGGGGTGATGTTCTTTTTTATCAAATATTTAGAAGTCTCTATTGCTTTGGAGAATTCTTTCAAAAGTTCTAAATTTTCACTCGTATATTCGTGAACGTATTTTCCGTTCAGGACAAGAGAGTTTATCTTTGCATTCTCGCTCAGTTTTTCGATAACTTCTTTCAAACATTTGGAGTTTTTACTGATTTCGGGAGTTTGTGTACAATTTTCGCAATCAAATTTTAGAGTTCTTTTTTCTCCTGAGGAAATTACTTGAGGATTAATCTTCATCCCTCCCGGTTGTAGTGATGTTTGTTCTTTCCATGGGGGCAGATATCCGATCTATTTCAGACTTTAATTCTCTGTTTTGCTTACGGAGCTCTGCTGCTTCTTTTTCGAAGGAAGAAATCTTTTTTTCTAGAACCTCTAAGTCATTTTTAATTTTTTTAAATTCTTCTTTTAGCTCGTTAATCCACTTTCCGTGCTTTCCTTGAACCTCTTCTATTTTTTCTTTATTAGAAATCATTTTTTACCTCTTTTTTCATGACAAATAGTTTTGAAATACGATTAAGGTGGCTTTTGTTCTCTTCTATTTTATTTTCGATTTCTTTGTCAGAAAGGTCGTTTAATAATTTAGAAATTTTAGAACGAGTACTTTTACTTATATATTCGTCGTTTTCAAGTCTATTTAGTAAGTTCTTTGTTTCAAAGCCGTACTTTTCTTTCTCCCTCTGTTTTTCTATAATCTTTTTATTTTTCTGTAGGATTTCTTGGAGTTCAATGACATTGGTTTTTAGTTTTAAGAAGTCTTGAATGGCCAACTGTTTCCATTCGGGTTCTAGGTTGGAAAAATTTGATTTTCTTATATCTTCGGTTAGTTTTTGAGAAGATTTTTCGAGTTTTTTTATTATTTTTGAGTATTTTTCTTCAGCCTCTTTTTTCTCGAAGTATTTCTCTAATTCGTGTGATTTTAGTATAATCTTCTTGCTTAGTTCTTTACTTCTTTCTAAATTTTTAGGAGATAGTTTTATGAACTCTTCAATAGATTTAAGAGTCTCTTCTAGCAATCTAATCCTCTCTTCTCTTCATTTCTTTTTTCAAGAATCGAATTTTTTCGGACCATTTTTTGTAAGGAACTTTTTGCCGTTCTTCTTCTGACAGTTCTTCCAATTTTCTGTCAAGGTGCTTAAGCAAGTCTGATTCTGCTAGTCTGAGAAGTTCTTTGAAAGTAATTTTAGGCTGATCTGTGTTCTTTATACGGAGAATGACAGTTATTCCAATGTGCCAGATGGCTGCTACTATCAGAATTATTATTTTTATGTTGTTGTTCAAAACCCACAGATTCTTGTGTTTCTGATTTCTTAAAAGGAGAAAATTTTAGCCTTGGTTACTTCTTGAAATTCCTACACCCTCTATCGTTATATTGCCCGGATGTCCCTGTTCTCCGTCGACCGTTATTTTAGCTCCAATAACCTTTTTGATCAGTTCAATATTGGTCATGGTGTGAGATGTCAGTTTCGTGGAACCTATCTTTGATTTTCCGTGCCCTAAAGATAGATAAGGAATTATTTGGTCCGTCATATGAGGGTCAAACGCTTTTTCGGTTTCTATTTGTTGAATCAATTTTTCTGCAGCTTCTTCTCCGACTTCTTCTGCAGGTTTTCCCTTTTCACCTAGACAGTTAGAACCTAGGATTGCCCCCTGTTCCGTTTTGGCCCAAAGGACAATACCTGTACCTGGACTCTGTTGGTTTTTTTCGGGTTTTTCTTGAGTTTCTGTTTCTATTTCAGTTTCGTAACCTCTTTCGTTTAGCAATTTCTTCGCTGATTTGGCCTCTCTCTTTGCAATGTGGTCGGGTAATTTTACGGTGTGGGCTTTGCCAAATATTTTTTGAATTTTACCTCTTTTCTTAAGCCTTAATGAGGTCAGTGATTTTACGGGATTTATTGTTGCTCTTATCATTCCTCCGCCCTTGGGGTAGTGCCCTCTTCTGTCTAGTTTGACTCCGGCGCGATAACCGATTTTTTTGAGTATAGGGATTTTAACATTTTTGAGATAATCTATCGGTGGCGCGAATGGATTGTCTGTCCCACCTGTAAGTTGGATATTCACTGATTCTGTTGCAAAGGTTGCGGGTATCATAACTGTTTGCATTATTAAAGTGGTGCTTCCGGCTGTACCTATGTCGGTCTTTACGTTTTTTCTCTGGATTTTGTTCGGATTGAATAATATTTTCTCCGAGTTTTTCTTTAAACCTTCAACATCGGCGTCAGTCAGTTTTTTTAGACATTTTACGGCTGCGAGGTGTTGATTCTTTAGTCCGGGAGTGGAGCGATTTGCTCTAATATTTCGGATTTCTATCGGTTCATTTTTTACAGATGCGAGTGCTATAGAGAGCCTTAAGACGGATCCTCCGCCTTCCCCCATAGAGCCATCTATCTTTAGCATATTTTCACTTTCAAATTGTTGAGCAAATATTTCTAATTTAACATTTAATTTTTCAAGTTAAGAGAATTGAGATAATCATGGACATATGGATTTTAGTGAGAAAGTCTTGGAGTTGGTTTCTAAAATCCCTGAAGGTAAAGTTTCCACTTATAAGCAGATAGCTCAGGCCATGGGAAAGTCAGGGTCGTATAGGGCAGTTGGAAATGCTTTGAGAAGAAATCCTATGCCTATAGTTATACCTTGTCATAGAGTGGTGAAATCTAACGGTGAGATAGGTGGTTATTCAAAAGGAAAAAAGTTGAAAAAAAAGCTCCTTGAAGATGAAGGAATACCAGTAGAGGACGGAAAAGTTGAGTTGGAGAAATACTTGTTTGACAATTTCTGAACTTATCGCTAATACTTTTATTCTTCATTTAGGTATTCGATTACTAATTCGAGGGCCTTTTCACCTGTTTGCTGTTTGACGTCCCATCTATTGCCCGAAAAGTTGAACTTTTTGACATAAGTTCCTTTATCATCAGCTAAACCTACGAAGACAGTTCCGATTGGTGTATCCGAATGGTTTCCTCCAGGTCCTAATATTCCGGTAGTGGCTAGTCCAATGTCGGTGTTAGCTTTTTTTCTAACGTTTTCGGCCATTTCTTCAGCAGTTTTCGAGCTAACTGCACCTTCTTTCTCTATGGTTTCTTTTTTAACGTCAAGATTTTCTATTTTCGCGTCGCTGGTGTAAGTTATATATCCTTCTTCGAAGTAGGCTGTAGAACCAGGTGTGTTCGTTAGTTTGTGTGCTATATAACCTGCTGTACAGGATTCAGCTGTAGCAATAGTTTTCTCTTTTTTTGTTAGTAGGTGGGCGACTTTTTTTTCAGTTTCTTCTTTTGTTTCTATAGTGGGCTTCAATCTTTCCTTAATATTAATCATCTCCAAATATTTTGCGACTTCGTTCGGAACTAAGTTTTTCCATTCTTCCCCTTGCCGGATTCTTTGTCTGATTTTTGTCGCTGACCATTCTTCTTTATTGAACTTTTCTACTTTTCTTATCTTTGTTCTAGTCTTTTCAAAAAGCCTTAAGACGTTTTTAGAGTGTGCATAAAGGTAGTCAAATTCAGGTAGGATAGTTTTTACGTAATAGGGCCAAGCTGGATAACATTCGATATCTGGGATTGGATAGATTTCATATGGCCCCATGTTGTATCTGTCTAGGGTCCTTTTGATCATGGTTATTCTTTCCCCCCCTGAGAGTGGGTTTTTGCTTTCTCTTTTTGCTTGAGCACTTCCTATTCCAACCATAATTGAGTCGCATTCTTCGGTGATTTTTTGAAAAACGGAGAAATGCCCTTTGTGTAGGGGTTGGAACCTTCCTATTATGAGACCCTTTTCAGACATGTTCTGCTCCTTGGTTATTTATCGTTCTTTTCTCACTTCTATCTTGGGTTCATCAGTTATTTCAGTATTTATCTCTTGAGCTAGGCTCTCTTGTGTTTTTGCTATCTCTAGGTTTCCGGAAGTTCCTATGTAGCAAAGTTTTTTTCCTTTTTCAGTTTCTTCAAAAGATCTCAAGAATGGGACAGATAATTTGGAATCGTTAATCGATATATCGAGTTTTTCTCCGAAAGTTCCGATTTCTTTTACTAGATCGCCAGGTATGTTTGATATTAAATTTCCAAAATGATCTATATTCAGTATTTCTCCTTTGATTTTTTCGTTTTTCATCTTTGGAGCCACTATGTCCAGCAGTTCTATGTCTTCAATTTTCGGTCCTAGGTTTGATTTTTTCATTCCTTCAGCTATACGGGCTGCTATGGGTGCTATTATGTCTCTTTCGGGAAAATTTGTTGTATTTTCTACTTTCATCAAGTCTTCGTTTGAGATCTGCCTTTTTTCTTGGATGTTGAATTTCTGGTCTATTAGAGTGAGGGCCCCATTATTGGGTCCGACAAAGTTTAAACCCGTTTCTGTTTGGAGAAAAATGTAATTTTTTCTGTCTGTACTTTCGGTTTTTATCATTGCGATAAATGTTGATCCTTCTGGGAATGTTTTAGCTGCTTCTGATAGCACGAAGGAGGCGTTTTTTATGCAATACTGTGGGATTTCATTTGATATATCGACGATTTTTACTTCAGAGTTGATTGAGAGGATTTTTCCTTTTATTGATGCTATATATGGGTCTTCATTACCAAAGTCGCTGATGATTCCTATAGGTGCCATGTATATTTTGTTTTTACCTCAGAGTTATTTAATTTGGTTCTTTAAGTTCTATATTATGTTACAAGTTCGTGAGGCGAAAAAAGGTAGAGCCACTGAAGAGATGGAGGAAGTGGCGGATAATGAAGAGATTGGTTTGGAAAGGCTCATCAAAGAGGTTGCTTCTGGGAGAGTTGTGATACCTAAGAATGCCAAGAAAGAAGAAATTAATCCTATAGGTATTGGCAATGGACTTAGGACGAAGATAAACGCTAATGTAGGTACTTCCCCGGATTTCCATGACTCTGATGAGGAGGTCGAAAAAGCCAAAATTGCTGTAGAGAACGGTGCAGATACGGTGATGGATTTGAGCACTGGTGGCGATTTGGACGGTATTCGGAAAAAGATTATTTCTTCTTTGGATGTACCTGTAGGTTCTGTTCCTATTTATCATGCTGCGGTGAAATCTACGCGTAGGAAAGATGATGTTATAGAAATGAGCTCCGATGATATTTTTAATTCGATAAGGAGACACGCGGAGGATGGAATGGACTATGTGACTGTACATTGCGGTGTAACTAGGGAGGCCATTGAGACTTTGAAAGAGAGGGGTAGATTGATGGATTTTGTCAGTCGAGGAGGTTCCTTTTTAGCTGCTTGGATTTTGCACAATGGAGAAGAGAATCCTTTATACGATGAATTTGATTATCTGCTGGAAATAGCTCAAGAGTATGATTTAACTCTAAGTCTGGGTGATGGGTTACGCCCCGGATGTATCTCTGATGCCTCAGATGATGCCCAGTTTCGGGAACTTTTGACTCTTGGCGAGTTGGTTGAGAAATCTAGAGATGCGGATGTACAAGCGATGGTAGAGGGCCCTGGTCATTTACCTCTTGATCATGTTGAGGCCAATGTCAAGCTTCAGAAGGAAGTTTGTAATGAGGCTCCTTTCTATGTGCTTGGTCCGCTTGTAACTGATATTGCCCCGGGTTATGATCATATTGTAGGGGCTATTGGAGGTGCTATGGCTGCTTGGAAAGGTGCTGATTATTTGTGTTATGTGACTCCGTCTGAACATCTTTGTTTGCCGAGTAAGCAGGATGTCAAGGATGGGGTGATAGCTTCTAAGTTGGCGGCTCATGCTGCAGACTTGGCTAATGGTTTGGATAGGGATGAGGACGAGAAGATGTCGGAGGCTAGGAGGGATTTTGATTGGGAGAAACAGTTTGAGATGGCTTTGGATTCGGATAAGGCTAAGGATATGAGGGAGGGTAGACCTACTGAGGTTGATCCTGATGCTTGTAGCATGTGTTCTGATCTTTGTGCTCTAAAGATGGTCCAGGAATATTTGGAGGGTGAAGGGTAGGACACCCCAAAGTACTTAAGTATAATTTTGTACAATAATGATTGAATTTGGTGAAAAAGAATGAAACTTTTTACAGTTGGACCTGTGGCTTGCCGCCAAGAGATTTTGGATGAAATGAGTACTCAGATGTTTAGCCATAGAAGTGAGAGATATAGAAAATTACAGCAAGATACGATAAGCCGATTGAAGGACTTTATGGGTACTGAAGGTGAAGTCCTGTTGTTTCCCAGTTCTGGTTCTGGTGTTATGGAGAGCAGTATCAGGAATTGTGTAGATGATAAGATGTTGGTGACGGTAAATGGTGCTTTCGGTGAAAGATTTGCGGAAATGGGAAGAGCTTGTGGCGCTGATGTTGAAATTTTGAAGACAGAGAAAGGTGTAGCTACCAAGCCGGATATGTTAGATGAAAAATTGTCCTCCAATCCAGATGTAGAAGCAGTCTCAATTACTTATAATGATACTAGTGTTGGGCTTTTGAATCCTTTACCTGAGTTGGCGGAAGTGGTCAAAGATCATGGTAAATTGTTGCTTGTAGATGCTGTTACTGCGGTTGGTGGTGCTAGATTGAAAGCTGATGAGTGGGATTTGGATGTATGCTTTGCAAGTTCGCAAAAGTGTTTAGGCATTCCACCAGGATTGGCCTTTGCTAGTGTTAGTGAAGAGGCTCTTGAGAAGTCTAAACAGATGGATGAGAAAGGATGGTACTTTGATTTGGCTAAATATAAGGATTACAATGATAGAAAAAGCGGTACCCCTTCGACCCCTCCAATACCTCAAGTTCTAGCTTTGAACAAGAGATTGGAACTCATAAAGGAGAAAGGTAAGGAGGAACACTTTGAGATGTATCAGGAAAGAAATAAGAGAATTAGAGAGGGGGTTAAAGATTTAGGCTTGTCCTTGTTCCCTGAAGAGGGTTATAGGAGTCCTACGGTAACTTGTGTAAATGCTCCTGAACACAAGACCGGTTTCGAGATATACAAAGAAATGCAGGATAAAGGATTTGAGTTGGCGAAAGGTTACGGTGATTTGCAAGATGAGACCTTCAGAATTGGAAACATGGGTCACGTTCCGTTCGAAAACATAGAAGAGATGCTTGATGCGTTGGAAGAAGTTGTTGAAAAATAATAAGAATTAATTAGGTCCTTTACTAATTTACTTTGTGAGCTTATGCCGCTTGAGACGACTGAATATATTTGGATG
>CAZKND010000017.1:0-23051 GCA_964554215.1 Hadarchaeota archaeon (SeqCode)
TTTTCTACTCGGTATCTTTTATCACGTTTCACTTTTCTTTTAATAAACTTCCGTAAGCAAATGTCGAATCTAATCCTTCCTAACGAAACCCCAAACAAAGAACTAGTTCACACAACTAGAAAGACTCAGCAACCTTTTCAATAATGTCTTCATTCCTCGGGAAAACCGTAGCCTTTACAGATTCAAGACTTACCTCTTCTCCAAAGCAATTGACCACACTACCCTCTTTCTCCAGCCAAGACCTCAACGGTATCACTACCTCAGCCATATCGCTTACCTGATTCTTTTCGGAAGTCAACTGAACAACAGTCTTATCCTCAGATATATCTTCCACTTCTCTACCATAGACAATGACGACATCTGAAGCATCTCCTAGACTCGTCGAACCGGTCTCCACAAGTCCTTCAGCGTTAGCACCCTCATGTGCAACTATCCTCCTCTCCGGAGACTCAGAAGAATCCTCCGTAATAATCGCAACTCCATCTTCAAGATCCTCCAAACTCTCAACTACCTCCGCACCGTCCTCCTTCGCCCTGTTAACAAAACTCTTGAATATCGGACTCATATCATAAACTCCCTCCTCAACGAATATCTCATCGGAAGAGAGCAATTCTTCAGCACCGACATTAGAACCATCGAAATCACCTTTAACAATCATGTCACCTCCAGTCTTTTCCGCGAGTCGCTCCAATTTCTCCGCCTCTTCCAGAGTCACGCTTTGAGAAACCACAATATCCGCATCGGAACCGCTCAGGATATCTCCCGCCTCATCGAACTTATCCTCATCATAAGAAGGTCTATCTCCCTCCACCATAGTATCGAACTTACCTATATCACACAAATGCCCCTCATAAACAGGGTCCTCAACCGATTTTACCATGACCGGTCGGCCATTAACCGCACGAATCTCAACAGGACAGGTCAAACCACAGCCCACACAATAAGTCTCACCTGCATTCACAGTTTCATGAGGCCCAGGTTTGGTATCCTTTATCTTCTCTTCGAAAGCACCAGTCGGACAAGCTTCGGCCAAGTCACCTATCAGTTCGCTATCCACCTCGCTTAGCGGATCTCCGAAAGCAGGCTGTACTACAGTTTTCAATCCTCTCTCAACAAATTGCACCGTGCCTTCTCCATGGACCTCTTCGGTCGTCCTAACACAAGAACCGCAAAGGATACACTTATCGGACTCTCTGACCACCCTTTGATGGGATTCATCAACATCGTACTGATATTTATCACCTTTATATTCATCTTGTTCGGCTCCAAGCTCCTCAGCATACTCTCTCAACAAACAATCATACCTATCCAAACAGCCACATTCCAAACACCTCTCCGCATCCGCCTCCGCATCCTCATCAGAAAAACCTAATTCGATAGGCTCGAAATCTTCTATCCTCTCATCAGGACCTCTCATAGGCATCTCCTTACGAGGCTTATCCGTATAATCGGCCAAATCATCCTCAGTTACCTTCGCCTGATGTACATAATCGTAAGGCATCTCGAAATCTTCAGGTACGTCATAATCCTCCAATTCACCCTTTAGGTAAGCATCAAGTGCATAAGCAGCTTCACGCGCCTGGCCAGTGCTCTCAACAATCGAAGAAGCACCCATAGATGCGTCGCCAGCGGTGAAAACATCTTCATAATTAGTCTGGAACTTATCATTAGAACCTAAAGTGCGGTCCTCCTGTTCAAGACCCTGCTCCTCCAAAACATCGAGATCCGGTTGTTGGCCTATCGCGAGAATGACCGAATCAGCTTCCAATTCGGAAGACTCTCCCGGGACCTCAATAGGTTTAGGTCTGCCGGACTCGTCCGGTTGTCCCAACTCCATCCGTGAACAGTTTACCTTGTCTATACCGTCTTCCTCACTTCCCTGAATCTCTTTCGGACTTAGGAGAAATTCGAAGTTCACACCCTCTTCTTTGGCTTCCTCTATCTCTTCCTCGTTAGCCGGTGCTTGTTGCTCAGTCCTTCTATAAGCAACCGTCACATCTTTACCCTTCCTTACAGCGGTCCTGGCGACATCCATAGCCGTGTTTCCACAACCCACAACTACCACCTTCTCACCAAGTTCGATGTCCTTACCCAGTCGATCATCTACGAGGAAGTCTATACCCCCCATGACTCCTGGCAATTCTTTTCCGTCTATCGGAATGATCCAACTCTCCCAAGCTCCAGTCCCGACAAAAACAGCATCGTAATCATCTCTCAACTCTTCAAGAGCGAAGTCTTCACCCATCTCGGACTCCGTTTCCGTCTCAATTCCTAAATCTAAAATCCACTCGATTTCCTTATCCAACAATTCATTCGGAAGTCTATAATTAGGAATACCATACCTCATCATGCCCCCCAACTCCGGCATCATATCGAAAATCTTCACATCATGCCCTTCCAACTTCAAATAATAAGCAGCTGTCAAACCTGCAGGCCCTCCACCTACGACAGCGACTTCCTTTCCAGTGCTCTCAGGGATTTCAGGGGTCCAAGCACCTGCATCCATATCTTTTTCAGCCGCGTACATCTTGAGCTGTCTGATAGAGATAACTTCTTCCACCAATTCTCTCCGACACCCATCTTCACAAGGAGCGAAACATGCACGTCCCAGAGATATCGCCAGAGGAGAACTTTCCTTAACCAGCTTGGTAGCCTCGCTAGGCCTCCCGTTCGCAATGTGGGCGAGATATCCTTGACAATCCATGCTCGCCGGACACTTCAAAGAACACGGAGCAACACAGTCTCCCGTATGTTCCGACAACAACAGCTCGAGAGCCATCTTCCGACCTTTCTTGACCTCTTCCGTGTCAGTGGTAACCACCATACCGTCCTGCACCGGCGTGTCACAACTAGTCGTGACCTCGGTCCCTCTATCGGTTTCTATTTCGGAGAGACAAAGCCTGCAACCGCCGAAAGGTTCGTCGATGTAATCTATCTCACAAAGGTTCGGAACGAAAATATCGTTCTCCTTGCAAACGTCAAGGACGTACTTACCTTTCTCGGTCTCGTACTCCTCACCGTCTATCGTTATCGTAATCTTTTCACTCATCTAATCTACCTCCACAGCATCAACGGGACATACCTCTTTACAAGTCCCACAAGTAGTGCAAATCTCCTGATCAATCTCATGTTGAGAACCGTTCTCTCCGGAAATAGCGTCGACAGGACACTCCTGAGCACACTGCGTGCATCCAATACATTCGTCAGTGATCTCGTAAGTTATCAAATCCCTACAGACATTTGCCGGACAATTCTGCTCCTCTATATGAGCAACGTACTCATCTTCAAAATACCTCAAAGTAGTCAAAACCGGATTGGGAGCCGTCTGTCCAAGTCCGCACAGGGAATATTTTTTGATCTTGTCCGCCATCTCCTTCAACTTATCCAAATCATCCATAGACCCTTCACCTTTCGAGAATTCTTCCAACATCTCCAAAAGCCGCTTAGTGCCTACACGACAGAACGTGCACTTACCGCAAGACTCCTCCTGGACAAAATCCAAGAAATACTGAGCCACATTGACCATGCAGTCATCCTCATCCATCACAATCATACCACCGGAACCCATGATAGCACCGGCCTCCGTCAAAGTCTCATAGTCGACAGGAGTGTCAAGATAGTCCGAAGGCAAACAACCTCCCGAAGGACCTCCGAGCTGTACCGCCTTGAACTCATTATCACCCTCGATCCCTTCACCTATCTCAAAAATGATCTCCTCAAGAGTCGTCCCAATCGGAACCTCGACCAGACCTCCACGCTCCACCTTGCCAGCCAGAGCGAAGACCTTGGTACCTCCACTGGCATCGGTCCCTATAGAACTGAATTCTTCAGCCCCATTCCTGATTATCCAAGGGATATTCGCCCAAGTCTCCACGTTATTTATATTAGTAGGTTCTCCGAAAAGACCGCTCTGAGCAGGGAAAGGCGGCCTAGGATCAGGCATCCCTCTCTCACCTTCAATAGAATTCATCAAAGCCGTCTCCTCACCACAAACAAACGCACCAGCACCTTCCTTTATCTGAATGTCGAAAGAAAAGCCCGAACCTAGAATGTCTTCACCGAGAAAACCTTCCTCCTTGGCCTTTTCAATAGCTATCTCCAACCTCTCCAAAGCCAACGGGTACTCAGCCCTGCAATAGATATAACCATGAGTCGCACCTGTAGCGTAAGCACCTATGATCATCCCTTCAAGAACGGCATGTGGATCGCCTTCCAACAATGAACGGTCCATGAAAGCTCCCGGATCACCCTCATCAGCATTGCAGACCAAATACTTCTCATCACCTTCAGAACCTTTGACAAACTCCCACTTCTTTCCAGTTGGGAAACCAGCGCCTCCCCTCCCTCTAAGATTGCTATCCTTTACCTCCTGAATGATATCATCCGGATCCATTTCAAGAGCTTTCTCCAAAGCTTCGTAACCATCCCTCTCAATATACTCCTCAATGCTTTCGGGATCGATTATTCCACTGTTTCTGAGAACAACCTTCTTCTGTTTCGAAAAATAGTCATACTGTTCCCCCGGCCAAGATATCAACTTATCTTCATAAGGATTTCCTTCTATCAAATGTTTCTCAACCAGAGTGTCAACGTCGTCCTCTTCAATATTTCCATACTTGTAATTCCCCTCCTCATCTTCAACCTCCACAATAGGTTCATTGTGACACATCCCTATACAGCCGACCTGGTCCAAATCCACATCGACATCGTGCTCTTCCAAACTTTCCTCCAAAGCCTCGTAAACCTCACTAGCACCCGCCGCAATACCACAAGAAGCGTAGCCAACCTTCATCTTAACCATGTTTACACCTCTCCAAAATTGAAATCATCACTCTTCACCATTCCTATATCTCTCTATCACTTCTTTCGTCTTATCTCGAGTCAAGTTACCGTGAGTTTTCCCATCAACCATTATCACAGGTGCCAGACTACAACACCCTAAACAGGCAACTCTCTGCAGAGTGAACTTACCATCTTCTGTAGTCTCACCGGTCTCTATCCCCAGCTCTTCCTCAATAGTTTCAGTGATTTTCTCAGCACCACTAACATGGCAAGCCGTACCGTGACAAGCTTTCACCACATGGTCTCCAAGCGGTTCAAATCTGAACTGAGCGTAAAAAGTGGCGACCCCATAAACTTTGCTGATCGGGACATTCAAAAAATCAGCTATCTCTTCTATCACATCTCTGGGAACATATCCGAGCCTTTCCTGAGTTTCCTGCAGAAGAGGAATCAATGAACTCTTATCGGGAGAATATTTTTCGAAAATATCTCCAACCTTGTTCAAAGTGTCAAAACTTTCCGAACCCTCAGTCTCATCAGATGCAGCCATTTTTTATTCTCCTACTTTTGTACGAAATAAATTCTTGAAGATTTCAAAATAATCAAAGATTATCGTCAATAAATTTTCAATCCATCTCTTTAATCAAACCTTTTCTCAAGTCCTTACTCTCTATTTCGGTATCGTCTCCCACTATAGAATCTTGAATGATGGAATCTTCAATCTCACAACCGCCAAAAATTATGGAATTCTCTATCTCGGAATCAACAACTTCCGCACCTGGAAGTATCGTAACATTTTCACCAATATCCGAATCTTCCACCTCTCCCTCAATTATATTGCCTTCTCGAATCTCCCTTTCAGCTCTCAAATAACCTGCTCTTGTTCCGATATCAACCCATTCACCCTCAAACGAATAAGCATAAACCTCATACTCTTCAACCGACCATTGCAAAAATCTGCCAGGTTCGTCCAAATACTGCTCCTCAGGGATCCTACCGTCCCAATATTCGACATACTCATCGAAAACAGACAGTTTTTCCTCAGGATAGAAATAGCAAGCCGTGGAAGCCATACGAGACTTCGGATTCTCCGGCTTCTCTTGGAAATCCGTCACCTTTTGATCATCATCAAAACCAACAATCCCATAATTCTTAGCCTCTTCCAAATCCTCCACCTTGTAACAAGCGTTCGCAATAGAATCCTTCTCCTTAGCAAAATCTATGAAATCAGAAATATCGAACGAGTAATAATTATCCCCACCAATCACAAGATAATCGTCGGACTCCTTCTTCTCAATAACATTTATTATCCCACCGACAGCACCATACTTCTCATCTTCAGCTTCCTGACTCTCAATAACGAGCTCGTAGATATCCTCCTCCCTTTGATCCAAATACTCATCGAAAGAATCCTCAAACCTCTCATTCGTAGCCACGTAAGCCTTATCGACTTCGTCTATCTGCTCGATCTCATCCAAAATATTGTCCAAAATAGGTTTTCCGGCCAAAGGCAACAACGGTTTGGCCCTCTCTTTGGTGATTGGCCAAAGTCTAGTCGCATATCCTCCAGCTAAGATAAGAACCTTCACGATATCACACTTAGGCTAATCCACGTTAGGATTATTTCCTTATTATTTGTTTTGATAGGATACCTTCCAAAATCCGGAAAGAATGATTTCAAATCCTTAGAGCTTGAAAAAACTCCTTACTTATTTTAGACCGAAGTGATTCTATAGAAATAGGATACCTTGAACATAGAAAATCTGGACATCAAATACACACGGATAATCACAGGGCCACTAGCCGTATTCGACACCTTCCTCGGCCTATTCGCTCTGCTGATGCCGCTATCCTATATGGCTCTAATGCACTCACCGTCAGCAGGTGGTTATTTCATGCTTCAAAGAACGGGCATGATCTGGCTGTTTTTCGCAGCTGTTCAATGGATCGCCTTTGCCTATCCTAAACGTCTCTCTATATTCGTCCCATTCGTAGGTCTTCTAAGAATAATGGATGTGCCTGCAGATATCGTTTACTACCTAACAACCAGCCACACATTTTACGGCGAGATGATAATCTTAGCCCCACTGCTAAACGCAATCGTCGGAGGAATACTGATCTATTTCTGGATAAATAGAGACAAGGAAAAAACTCAGAAAGGATGACCTAACACCGGAAAGTGTTAACGCTTCATAACCTATTCACTTTTCAACTTTTTGAACTCCTTCCACACCTGAACAACTATCAAAGGCAAAACACTCATCGGCAAGATGATAGACCATTCCTTCAAACCAATCCCCACAGTCTTCAAAATCTCAGTGGAAAACCCTGGCAGATAAGTAGCCGTCAACAGAAGACCAGTGCACAAACCTATAGCTCCCCAAACGTATTTGTTCGAAGTGACCTCATTCCTCAAAACATCCGAACCCTCAGACCTCATATTAAATACGTGCCACAACCTGGCGAACGCAAGAGTCAAGAACGAGATAGTGACCACCCTGCTACTATCAAAGGTTCCGAACTCCAAATATCCGAGATAAAACGCTCCCAAAGTTGCCGCAGCTATCAAAACTCCGTAGAAACCTATCTCTTTCCAGTTATACCCCGTGATAATACCCTCCTGCGGGTCTCTAGGAGAAGAATCCATCACATTATCCCCACCACTCCCAACGCCAAGAGCAAAGGCCGGGAAGACATCATTCACCACATTCAAAAACAAAATCTGCAACGGGAGCAAAGGCAAAGGAATACCCATCAAAGAAGCGATAAATATAGCTAACAACTGGCTTATATTCCCAGACAACAAATAAATCACAAACTTTCGAATATTGCTGAAAATTACTCGGCCCTGCTCCACCGCCTTCGTAATCGTGGAAAAATTATCGTCCTGAAGAACTATATCAGCAGCCTCTTTAGCCACCTGAGTACCTTTCTCACCCATAGTTATCCCAATATCCGCCTTCTTCAATGCAGGAGCGTCATTTACCCCATCTCCAATCATAGCCACGATTGACCCATTATCCTGATGGATCTCGATCAAATCCAACTTGTTCTCCGGACTCACCCTAGCAAAAACGGGAGCCTCGATAACCTTTTCTCGTTCTTCTCCCGACAACTTCTCCAAATCCTTCAACTCAGACCCTTGAATTATCTCAACATCTCTCGTATCGAACAAACCTACTCTATAACCAATATCCCTCCCAACGGCCGCATGGTCACCAGTCGCCATAATCACTCTGATCCCAGCATTCTGAAGCTCGTCAATGGCCGGTTTAACATCTTCTCGTGGCGGGTCGTTCATAGCCACAAGGCCCAAAAAAGTCAGATCAGTATAAGGGTCACCATCGGTGCTCGAAACCTCTTTCGTCGCCAAAGCGAGAATTCTTAACCCGTCCTCCGCCATCTGATCGTTCTTATCCAACCAGCGTTTTCTTCCCTCCTCACCAAGCTCTTTTTCTCCATCTCTAGTTCGAATCTTAGAACACTTTTCAATAACAGCTTCAGGAGCCCCCTTAACCGCAACTTTATATTCGGAATCTGTTTGATGATAAGTAGCCATCATCTTAACTTCCGGATCAAAAGAAACCTCCTTAGCTTCAGGCATCGACTCTAGCAAATCTTCCCTGCCTATACCGGTTTTCAACCCGGCTATGAGCAAGGAGACCTCCATAGGATCTCCCATTATCTCTTTTTCGCCATCTTCTTCCTCATAAGAAGCATTATTACAGAGAACTCCCACTTCAAGCGATTCTCTCAAAACCTCGTTATCCCGAACATCCAACTCTTTTTCCTCTCTAAGAAAATCACCCTCAACTTCGAGCCCCTTACCGGTTATATCCACCTCTCCCGATTCCATCTCATACTTAGAAACAGTCATCCTATTCTCAGTGAGAGTACCCGTCTTATCCGTACAGATAATATTGGTCGAACCAAGAGTCTCAACCGAAGATAATCTATTCACCAGAGCATTGTTATCGGCCATCCTCCACATCCCTCTAGCCAGGGCCAAAGTCGCCACTATCGGCAATCCTTCCGGCACAGCCGCAACAGCGAGAGCAATCGAGGTCTCAATCATCAAAAAGAGGTCCATTCCCCTGATAATCCCTGCAACACCTACAACCGCAGCTATACCTAAAAGCAAGGGGACCAATTTTTGCGCTAATTTGTTCAACTTTTTCTCGAGAGGCGTCTCTTCTCCCTCAGCCTCTTCAATGGACTCAGATATCTTCCCCAGTTCCGTATCTGCACCGGTCGAAACTACCACACCCTCAACAGTTCCCCTGGTTATATGAGTTCCTTTGTACAACATGCTGCTTCTCTCGGCCAAAGGGGCTTCAACATCGACCTTTTCAGAATCTTTACTCACAGGAACAGATTCTCCGGTTAGAGATGACTCACCGGCTTGAAGTTTTGAAGATTCAACGATTCTCAAATCGGCAGGGACTAGATCACCAGCTTGCAAAACGACGATATCTCCTGGTACGATTTCCTCTGCAGAGATCTCCTTCACCTCTCCATCCCTCCTCACATGCGTATCGATCTTCGTCATCTCCTTCAAAGACTCCATAGACTGAACAGCTTTGGATTCAGTCACGAAACCAATGATAGTATTAATAATCAAAACAGCTGCAATTGAAACTCCTTCAATAACTGCTCCAGAAAGGAAAGAGATTACAGCCGCCACCGTAAGTAAGATAACAAGAAAGCTCTTAACCTGCTCTACAAGAATATCCCACTTGCTTCTCGTAGAAGTTTCCTTCAACTTGTTGTAACCGAACTGTCTAAGTCGTTCTTCGACCTCCCCTCCACTCAATCCCTCCTCAGGTGAAACCCCATACTTTTCTAAAATATCTTCTTCTGTTTTAGCCCAAGGATTCGAAACAGAACCCTCTAAATTATCTTTCTTGGAACCTCCCTTATTCATCAGAAAATCCTCAGACAGGTTTTTGACCTTTAATTAAACTTCAACACTGAAAAGTTTAGTCTAGTAATCACCCCATTGCTAAAATTTGCAGAACCCATTTTAAAAAATAGAACTTATCATTATGTGATGCCCAAAGAAACCAGAGAAAAAACAAAGGAAAGTGGTCTAGTAAGAGCTTTCACATGGTGTCTAGTTCTCAGCCTCGTAATAATATTTTCTCTATATCCTATCGCTTCAAAAGATCTCGTTTCTTTAGCCGGCCCCGTGCTTCTGGGCCTCGGATTGGCACCATTAGCAGCCCTGAAGTTTTACAACAAATCTTTGGCATCAGTAGGAGCCGATATCGCCTTTGGCGCGTTCGACACTGGATTTATGACAGTAACCTCACTCGCCGGAGCTTCGTTCGCCGGTGTCCTAGGAGCTGTCGTAGGGGCCGGAGCAGGTGACGCCATCACCGACGCATGGGGCGGTCTGATAGAGGGAAAAGTAGCTTCTTGGCTTCGGGAAAAAGGTATCGAAGAAGCAAGAAAACCTTTCCCGACCTCTATGGGAAAAATGTCAGGGTGTCTTTTCGGAGCGGGAGTTACGATAACCATAGCGGGATTACTAGGGATACTCTAATGGAAAAATAGTTACCAAAAACGCCACTTCAACACGACGAGTATGACAAAAACAGCACCTATCAATGCGTAAATAGTGCTCCGGTCTGACGAATCTTTTGGAACTTCGCTCTTAACGAATTCACCCGTGGCTTTCACAGTTTGATTACCATTTTCACTAGTTTGGAGGACTAGTTCACCTACTGAATTCGGACCGTTCTCTTTCACGTTTTCCGGAATTGTAACGTTCTCTTTCGGACCGCTACCAAACCACCGATTAGGATGATTCTCTAAAGTGTCTCCACTGTACTCAACGGGGAATCTGAACAGTTCCAATTTTAGCTCGTCCTGATAAACACTGCCACGCAAGTAGTTTACATTGGTGTGAGAACCCCACAAAGCTCCGTGAACGATCTGCCAAATTCCGTCACGCTTGCTAGCGGTTATCCTATGATGTTCACCGCAAAGATAAACATCCACATCATGTTCGACCATCGTCTTCCAAAAATCACTCTCGACACCTTCTTCCAACATGTACCCACTGCTACTCTTGCTCTCAACCGGTCCGACAACCGGACCATGACCTTGGACAATGATGAACTCCTTATCTTGATACCCCTCAAGCCGATTTTCCAACCATTCAACCTGCTTATCCGACACGCTCATAGAGATATGATCACCCGAATTCTCGAAAGTATTCACCGTGATGACAGCCAAATTCTCCCTAGTAAAAGAATAAGAAAGACCCTTTGTACCCAAAAACTCTGGACCATTCTCCGGCAAATCAAATACCGAATCGAACTGTTCAGCATAGACCGGAGCGAGATCCATCTTCAACAATCCTTTGTCGTCTCCATACTCATGGTCCCCAGGGGCTATATACAACTCAATACCTTTATCTTCGAATCTCTTATCATAAGCACCCCACCATTTTTGGGTCTTCGACCGGACTTGGTCTTTGTCTTCCCACCAGCGAGCGTCCATAATGTCGCCAGCGTTCAACATGAAATCGCCTTCGTTATCCATCCTTCCCAAAAACCAATCCATCGAATCTTCCCAACCGGGCTGAGGATAATAAATATTCCAGTTAAAGAGGTCAGGAACGCTCGTGAAATGAAGAGAAGCCTCATTTTCAGGGGGAGTCATATCTTTGTCAGGATTTATCGGTTGAACATTTTCTCCCGAAAGAAGATTTTCAGAATCGGTCCCACTCTCCGGCATGGCATGACTTTCTGTAATGAGACCCAAATTAGCAAAGGTAGAAAAAGCGAGGAGTATGATAGAGAAAAATACCAAAAATTTCCAATTTTTTCCCATGCTTAACCACTATGATTAATTCCTTTTTACCAAAGACACGATTATAAATATTTTCAATCCGTCTGTGGCTACCTTTCAGCCAAATAGAAATCTCAAATTTACCTCAAGAAAGCATCCAATAACCTATCCATGAACTTCGCGGGATTCAATCTTCCAAAAGAAATCCTGTATATGATATAATCAAACGTATTCCCAAGCAAGTTCGCGGTACGAATCATCTCCATCGCTACCTCTATCTGATCCACAACCATCTCCCCGTACTCCTCAACCACTCGCTCTCGAGCCGAATCATCCGGGTCTCCATCGGTTTCGGCCCAATGTTGAGCGTAAAGAAATGCAGGCATCTGCTCGTCCGGAAATTTCGAAAGAGTACCCTGTTTTAGCAACCTTATCTCTTCTTTAGAAATACCTTCTTCCAATGCCATCTGAGCGTGGGCATAAGAACAATAACGGCATTCGTTGACTTCAGTAACTATCAACATTAACCTTTCTCGAAAAGCGGGACTGAAAGTTTTTTCGTGTATCAATGGGCGGATTTCTCCGTATCTCGACATTAGATCAAGGATTTCCCGAATCATTTCACGAGGACTCTGATATATACGACGGTTAAATTCAGTCATTATCTCCCTCTCAAAACCTTTCCAATCATACCCCTTATTTTTCTATTTACATTCCTTAATTAATCGGATTAATTCTCGAACCGACTTTAAACTGGGTCAACACTCAGCAGATAGATTTTAAGAAAAAGCCGTAGAAGTATTAAATGCTTATGAAGTCAGAAAGTTTCAGATTGGAATCAAACGGTAAACCTATTTTCGTCTACAAATGGTCACCAGAAGATGTAAGTGAGGCAAAGGGTGCCGTCCAAATTGCACACGGGATGGCGGAACACGGGGGAAGGTACGAAGAATTCGCCGAACGTTTAGTCGATTTGAACTATGTCGTCTATGCAAATGATCATAGGGGCCATGGCAAGACAGCTGGGGACATAGATAATTTAGGACATTTCGCAGATGAGAACGGTTGGAAACTAGTAGTAGAAGATATGCAAAACCTGACAGACAGGATAAAGGAGAACCATCCTGAACTTCCTATATTCCTTTTCGGTCACAGTATGGGGTCTCTCCTTTCAAGAGATTTCATCTCCAAATATGGTGACGAGTTGAAAGGTGTGATACTCTCTGGTACTTCAGGAGATCCTGGACCGTTAAGCAGTATTATGATAACTATCGCGAAAATAAAATCCTTCTTCGGGGCTAAAGATTCCGAGTGTACGTTCTTGAACAATCTGATATTCGGACAGTATAACAATAACTTCAACCCGACCAGGACCGATTTCGACTGGTTGACTCGGGACGATTCCGAGGTGGATCGATATATGGAAGACCCATACTGTGGAAATCCGGCTTCCGCGCAGTTCTTCATCGACTTGTTCACCGGTCTGGAGAAAGTAAACCGGATGGAGAACGTGGAAAAAGTGCCAAAAGATTTGCCAATTTTGCTGATATCCGGAAGCAAAGATCCAGTAGGTGATTTTGAAGACGGAGTAAGGGAAGCTCATGACCTCTTCAAAGAAGCTGGGGTCAAGGACCTTTCTTACAAATTCTACGAAGGAGCCAGACATGAACTCCTGAATGAGACGAATAAGGACGAAGTCATTCAAGACGTCATAGAATGGTTAGAAAATCACAACTAGTAAACAAACAAGGTTAGACGAAAAAGGACTGAATCACTAGTATTAAGAATATTTAACAACAATCTACCCCATTTTCTAAACATGGACTTTATAGACACTAGCAGAAGCCCTAAGGTACTTCTGAAGCAGAGAGATTTCCATTTTATCCTGATAGTGGTCCTGATAGATTTCATTCTTACAGTCTATGGAATAACTACAAATGCAGGATACGAAGCAAATCCCTTCTTTGAACCGATGGTAGGGTCTATCGGAGGGATGATCCTCGGAGAACTGCTTTACTTGGGAATCCTCCTGGTAGCTAGTTATCTCATCGTCGGTAAACTACGGTCCGTACTGACCAGCTTCGTCTTCGGAATGCATGTAGGAGGCACATTAACCTGGTTACCCCTCATATTCACCTCGACTCTAGGCTCATTCCTAAACGTCTTCTGGTTCCTAGTGGGAGCTACCTCATTATACTACTGGCATTTCAACGACCGTCAAACAAAAGAGGACGAAGAATAAAGCATACAAATCCAAATTTTCTCTTCTATCCACGTCTTTAGAAGGGTGTTAAATGGAAGAAAAAATATACTTTAATTGCAATAAGGGGAGACTCTTATTTTAGGGGGTTAAGAATTGAGAATTTTGTTTGTGGATAATGATTATTCCTTTTCGGAGAAGGCTTCAGCATCCCTAGAAAGGGAAGTTGAAGAATTCGATGTAGAAACGGCAGATGGCCCAAAGAGGGCTCTGGAATTGATGGATGAAAAGGATTATGATGCTGTAGTATCGAATTATCAATTTTCTGAAATGAATGGTCTCAAATTTTTAGAAAAAGTAAGAAGCGGGAGAAACAGCAATATCCCATTTATTATTTTTGCCGAAGAGTATCAGGAGGAGGCTGCAATAGAAGCCCTTAATCATGGCGCGGATAGGTATCTTCCAAGGTTTGAAAATAAGAAGTTGCAGTATAGTGTTTTAGCTGAGGCTGTTATTCACGAAATCGAGTGGATGGAGAAGAGTAGGAAACTGGAAGGAAAAACGGAGATGATCGAAGAAGTGATTGACTCTTACTTTCTAAGAGAGTTTCAAGAGATTACTGAAGAAAAAGGAGACAGAGAAAAGTTAAGAGAAAGCAAGGAGAAATATCGCTCCATTATTGAAAACATGAACGAGATAGTCTACGTTCTAAACGAAAATTCTGAGATAGAGTATGTTTCTCCAAATGTTGAAGAGATAAGTGGTTATTCTCCCTCCGAGTTAGCTGGAAAATCTTTTATAGAATTTGTTTACCCTGATGATGAAAATGGTCGTATTGAAAGATTTGGAGAAGCGTTATCAGGGGAGAAAAAATCGAGTGAGTATCGATACATTACCAAAGATGGAGATGTCCGCTGGATGAAAACTAATGCAAATCCGATAATTGAGGAGGGGGAGACTATCGGCATTCAAGGAATTCTTACAGACATTACTGAGCAGAAGGAAATCGAAAAGGAAATAAGGAATCGAGAAAAATTAGAGAGAATCATAACTAATTTTTCTATAAATTTGATGAATGCTGATGTTGGAGAGGTCAACGAACGTATAAATCAGGGTTTAAAAATAATTGGAGAATTTTTAGATGCTGATCGTAGTTATATCTTCCAATTCTACAATGATTTGGAAAAGATGAGCAATACTCATGAGTGGTGTGCTGAAGGTATAGATCCGCAAAAAGACAATCTTCAAAATATCTCTACAGACACTTTCCCCTGGTGGATGGAGAAGTTAAAAAATTTCGAAAATATTCCAATTCCAAAAGTTTCTGATCTACCTACTGAAGCTAAAGCAGAAAAAGAAATTTTGCAAGAACAAAATATAGAATCATTGATTGTTATTCCTATGGTATCCAAAAACTCCCTTAAAGGATATTTAGGCTTAGATTGGGTTAAAGAAGGAAAACTATCTGACGAATTCATTAATTTGCTGAGGATATCTGGAGGGGTTATCGCCAGTGCATTGGAAAGAAAAGAGATCGAAGAAGATTTAATTGAAACCAAAAATCAGCTTTCTGAAGGTATTAAAAAGTACCGAAATATGACTGAAGCTTCACCCGACACAATTCTTTTGATTGATCACGAGACTCAAAAAATAATTGATGCAAATAGTAAAGCTGAAGATCTTTTCCAAATGCCACGAGATGTTATTATCAACGAGGATTTCTCCGAATTTAGACCTCAAAGAGAAGCTGAAAAATACGATGATATTATCTCCAGCGAAACCAAAACATCCGTGAAAGAGTCTCTTGTAATTGATAGAGAAGGTAATGAAATTCCAGTAGAAATCAGTGGTTCTCATATCAAATTCAAAAATAAAGACGTGGCTTACTGTGTTTTTAGAGATATAAGCGATCGTAAAAAGGTGGAAGAGAGAGAAGAACTTATCCATTCTATCCTACGCCACGATCTTAGAAACAAACTCCAAATAATGCAAGGATATCATGACCTGCTCAAAGACTTTGATTTACCCGACAATTGTGAAGAATATCTCTCAATGGCAGAACAAGGCACTAAGGAAGGAATTGAGATAATTGAAAAAGTTAGAAACTTGAGAGAAGCTCAAGAAGAACAAACAAAAAAGCTAAAAATTGAGTCAGTTTTGAGAGATGCAATACAAAAAGCTAGAAAGATAGGAAAACAAGAAGGAGTAAAAATTGAAGAGGATTTACCAAAAGAAGAGCACAAGGTTAAAGGAGGAAGTCTTTTAATCCAAGTATTTTCCAACATCTTAGAAAATGCTATTAGCCATTCAGAGGGAGACCTTATCCGTGTTCGAGAAAAAGTCAATGACGACGAAATCACATGTATAATTGAAGATAATGGAAAAGGACTATCTGATGATCAAAAAACTCAAGTGTTTAAAAAAGGGTACACAACGGACGAAGAAAGAGGAACGGGACTCGGAATGTTCTTAGTTAAAACCCTTCTTGAGATTTACGATGGAGAAATTAAAATAAAAGATTCAGATCTATCCGGTGCTAGATTCGACATAGGTCTAAAAAGGACATAAATACAGCCATTTATCTAATAAAGAGATAAAATAGGAATAACACTGTAAAAATAACAAAAGCCCGTAAAAATCTCAAATTAAGAATCTTCAACTATACTCTTCAGCTCTTCTCTGTCCAGAACCCCATCTAGATAGCTAACGACCTCGTGTCTTTCCACCACTTCCCCCTCATTAGCTATAATAACGGTTGGAGTGGATTCTACATTGAATTCCTTAACCTTCTCAGAACTTTCGGAGACATCGACTACTTCCAGTTCAATATCCTGATCTTTCAGATAGGCTAATCCATCCGCATAGAACGACAAAAGTTCTGGCTCGGTTTTACTCGAATAAAAGATAAAAACCCTTGTCTCTTCACTAGTCATTTTTCTCCCTCACCAAATATTTCTCCAATACTAATACCCTCATCGGTAATCTTCAACTCTCTAACATACTTATCGTGGTCACAACCTCTCATTTTTAGAATATGTATCGCTTTTCCGACCTTTTTCTCCCTTTCAACGTATCTAAGCATTATTATCCCATCACAAAGGGAACTCAATCGAAGATCGCTTGCCTGTGTCGACCCTAGCATCTGGTCCGGGTCCTGACTGAAGAGTCCGCTCACTAAATGAGTCATTAAAGCCGTGACCCCACGAGCTTTCAATGCGGAGTTCAATTGTAAGAGAATTTGTCTCAATTTTTCATCACTTAGCCCTGCTGAAGGAAGCGATGAAATTGAATCCAAAACAAGTCTATCCGCATCAGTCTCGTCTACTATATTTAAAATCTGGTAAAGAAATTTATCCGGATAAGTGTCTATCAAATTAGGTGTGACAAAATGGAGCAACCCGTCCTCTTCATAACTGTCAAAATCCCATCCGTGAGCCTCTGCAGTCTTCTTTACTTGAGTCAATGGTTCCTCTAGATTTACATGAACACAGTTCTCCCCATTTTCTACCCCTTCTGCTAGATACTGCATGCAGAAAGTCGTTTTACCTGTCCCTGAATTTCCAGTGAGCAGAATAATATGACCTTCGGGATATCCTCCTTTTAGCATTTCATCAAGTTTCTCAATACCTGTATTTTTTCTTTTCTGAAAGTCTGTTTTTGAGATTCTCCGTTCTACCGGAATCTTCGGATAAACAGTAAAGCCCTCGGCACTGATGTCAAAAAATACACTCCCACTCCGGAAGTCAATGCCCCGCATCTTCCTTATTTTCATCTCCCGAATTACACTCTGCTCACCCTGAGTATAAGTAAGGTCCAAAATTCCATCAGAAATAAAGTCCTCCACGTTAAACGGAGTGGTGCCATTCCTGGATTCCGAGGTAAGAAACACGGTGCAACCCTTACCACTTAGCACGGTGCCGAGTCTAAATATGAAGTATCTAAAGAGCTCAGTATTGTCAATCATATATCCAACTGCAGTTATTGAATCAATTACCATTCTTCGCGCTCCTGTCTCATCTACCAACTCCTCAATCTTCTCCACAAGCTCATCGACTTCATCTCTGTTTACCTCCCCCTCTGTAGCTCCAAAATCCATCAAATCCATCATGCTTCTAAGATCTGTAAAACGTAGGTTCCCAGACTCCAGAGAAGATTTATCAAAAAAACTCATAGAGCGTATGTTTTTGATAGCTTTGGTGAAAGGTTCCGTAACCGAAACATATATACCGGGGTGCTGATATTTTTCCCACCCTCCAAAAAGCCACTGCATCGACAATACAGTCTTGCCTGTACCCGATTGTCCTGTTAAGAGAACTACATGCCCTTCAGGAATCCCCCCTTCAAGAGATTCATCAAGCCCTCCTATTCCAGTTTTTCTAACATTAATCCCCTTAGAATCGTTAATATTATTCCCCCCATTTATCATTAGTTCGTTAAACAGGATAAGTGTTTCCTTTAAGCCCTCCTAAACCTCATGCCAAATTTTGCGCCACCCATTTCCGAATCTCTAACCTCAATTTTCGAATTATTGTGCCTTGCAATCTCTCCAGCTATATAATATCTAACCCCACCAATCCCTGAAGTGTCTGCTTTGTAAATCCTTCTCTCGAGTAGGTCTTTCACATCCTCAGTCAAAGGTTTACCATTGTCCTCAATTTCCACCAAAACCTCATTTTCCCCCTCCTTAACACTAATTTTGATTTCGCTAGATTCCCCTATTCGAATTCTGGTCATTAAAAGCTGCGTAAAAAGAGTGTATAACGAATAATCTCCTTTCACCTTACTAACAGACTCAAAATAGTCCTCTTCTATATCTAATTCCCCTTCCTTATCTAAATCTGATACGGTATCAACAACAAACTCCAAAACTTTAACAATATCCTTTTCATCGGTAACTTCACTTCCCTCTATTTTTTCGAGTTTTTTCACCAAACCCAAAAGTTCATCCGCCTTTCTGCTAGCTTCCATGCTCATTTTCAAGTACTCTTTATATTCTTCTGAAATATCCGCTTCTTCGTCAAGTAGTTCGTAGTATCCGTGGATAACCTGGTACTTGTTTTTCAGATCCTGTCTTAGCAATGTGTTCAAAAAATCTTTTCTATCTTGCAATCTCTTCTGTTTGGAAATGTCCTTAAAAGAGACAACAACCCTTTTGATCTCACCATCCCTATCAAAATGAGGAACTGCGGTGAGAATATACCATTCTATTTCCCCTGTATCCTCCACAGAGATTCCAAATACTTGTTCTTCGACAGGTTGCCCAGAGTGAACAGCTTTCGAAATAGGTAAATCGTCAATTCCCATCTGCTCTCTATTCTGATTATAAAACTTTCCTTCCCAGTATTCCAAGTCTTTTTCTTTCAATTCCTCTTCTTTCAAACCAAGAGCCTTTTCAGCAAAAGGATTCACAGACCTTATTTCACCACCAGGCCCATGAACAACAATCGCAACTCCAACACTTTCAAACAACTCTCTATATCTTTCCTCACTCTCCCTCAGTTCCTCCTCAGCTTCCTTCCGCTCCGTAATATCAACCCCGGAGCTCAAAGTCCCAATGGCATTCCCTTCTTTATCTCTCAGAGTGGAGTTATGCCAAAGTATTGTCCTAACTTCTCCAGATTTAGTCAAGACAGAATTCTCATGGTACTCAGAATGTTCCCCCTTCTCAAATTCCTCATGTACCTCTCTAACTTCTCCCCTTTGGTCTTCAGGTACAAAATTTTCAAACCAATCCTTTCCTATAATCTCTTTCTTATCATAACTAAAACTTCGGAAGCCTTTCTATTAGCTTGTATAACCTCCCCCTGAGAATTTATACTGACCATCATCACTTCAGCAGTTTCCAGATATCTTTGAGCTCTCTCCTTTTCTCTCCTCAGTTCCTCTTCTACTTTCTTTCGTTCTGTTATATCTCTAGCCACAGAGATAATTTTCTTATCCCCTTCAAGTTCAAAGAGGTGGGAATTGATCTCAACCGGTATCTCTGTACCGTCCTTTGCTCCATGATACATATCAAAATGTATCTCTCCCTCCTCAAGCAATTCTTCCATTACTTCAGGGATCCCATCAGCTTTTTCCGAAGTATCTATATCCTTAGGAGACATCTCCAGAAGCTCTTCTCTCGAATACCCAAGCATTTCACAGGCCACATCATTGACCTCTATAAATTTACTCGGCATCCCCTCCTCATCCAGTTCATGCACGTAAATAGCATCGTTTGCATTGTTGAATATTTTTAGGAATCTTTTCCTCTCTTTTCGAAGCTCCTCTTCTTTTTCCTTCTGTTTGGTTATATCTCGGCCGATCACTATTTCGCCTTCAAAACCATCCTCTCCAAATTTTCCTACATTAATTTCAACAATCATCCGCTGTCCACCCTTGTCCTCCAATTCAACGGTATAAGGCGGAACATCTTCCCCTTCCTTTCTCCTCTCAAAATTCTCAGTAGTCTTTTCTATAGTTTCCTGAGGAAAAATAGGGTTATCCCACAGAGAAGAACCCACTATCTCATCCTTATCAAATCCCAATTTTTTCAAAGCAGACTTATTCACATCTACGAATACACCATCTTCATCAAGTAAGAAAACAGGATCGGGAGAAGCCTCAAAACTTTTCCTAAATTTTTTTTCGGACTTTAGTAGCTCTTCTTCTTTCTCCTTCCGTTTAGAAACGTCCCTAATATTACACTGCACCACCTTGTCCCCACCCGCTTGGTAAGTATTGCTGACGAACTCCACCGTTTTCTCATCTCCTCCCTTCGACTCAAGTGGCAAATCCTTATAACGAATAAATCCATCCTCAACTAACTCATCAAACCTCTTCTTATTCTCGACAACATTCTCGAAAGTGCCAATCTGCCAAAGTTCTTTTCCAACCAGTTCTTCTTTCGAATAACCCGTCAAATCCTGAATATATGGATTAGCATCTTTTATCTTACCTGAATCAGCATCTAAAATGATCATTCCATCCTGAGCCATCTCAAATAAACGCCTATATCTCTCTTCACTCTCTTGCATGTCCTTCTCCGACATCCGATGGTGAACCTCTTGCAAAATCGCATCAGCTAAAACACCATACTGCGACCTAGGGTTCCCACCCTTCTCCAAATACCTATCTGCCCCTAAGTTAAGGGCTCTCATCGCCACTTCCTCACGACCCTTGCCGGTGAAGAGGATGAAAGGAATATCACTATTTCTATCTTCTCTCAATATCTCCAGAAACTCAAGCCCGTCCATCCCAGACATTTGATAATCCGAAACAACAGCGTCAAAATTTTCCTCCTCCAAAAGTTCCAATCCCTTATCAGCAGAAGCAACCGTCTCTATATCAAGACGCTCTTCTTCATCTTCAAGAAATATTTTAGCCTGGTCTAAAATGGAAGAATCATCATCTACAAATAAAACTTTCAATATTTAACCCCCTCTAAAAGTAAGAGTCCCCCCTCACTCACAATTAGATATACTTTTCTTCTCATTTAACACCTATCTAACACAGAATCATTAGTTATCCACACTGAACATCAGTTTATTCTCTCCATGTCAAATTCAAGGGGAACAAAAAATCAAAAATAAGATATCTCCTAAAAATAATGAATGAAAAAATTATGGATAATAAAAAACGAAAAGAAGATTCAGAAGAAGAGCGGCAAGAAAAGGATATAGAAACCGGTCTCAAAAATGTTCTTCTCGACGGATTAACTACCAGAGCTATGATCACCCTCACAGAAGGAATATTCCTAGTTGGATTCGCATTAAAACTGAATGCCCCTCTTTTCGTAATCGGATTATTAGCAGCACTCCCACCACTAGCCCAACTTATTCAACTCCCCTCCATTTACATAGTGGAAAAATATCGGAACAGAAAGAAAATCAGTGCATATTTCTCCTTCGCGAGCAGATTTTGTCTCATTTTAATTGCTCTTATTCCATTCCTATTCTCTCCAGCAATAGGATTGACTTTACTCATTGCATTCACATTTCTAAGGGGTGCATTAGGTGCAGTAGGATCAACTGCTTGGAATTCTTGGATGAGGGACCTAATTCCCCAAGACAGACTGGGTTCTTTTTTCTCAAAGCGATGGAGTTATAGTATAGCTCTGAGTATACCTTTGAGTCTATTAGCAGGGGCTTTTATCGGATGGTGGGACGGAGCTTATACCGGAACTGCTTCGATGTATGGTTATTCCATATTGTTCACACTTGGTTTTGGAATCGGCATAATCGGACTGTTATTCCTCTTTAAGACCTATGAGCCTCCAATGTACCAAAGCGAAGCTAAATCAAATCTCCTCAAGAGCATATCAAAACCATTCAAGAATGAAAATTTCAAAAAACTCGCTCTATTTTTAGGATCCTGGAACTTCGCAATTTTTCTAGCGATGCCTTTCTTCACAGTCTATATACTGCAGACTTTGAATTACAGTATGACCGTGGTTATAGCTCTAACAGTATTAACCCAAATTGTAAACATCTTCTTCTTTCAGATCTGGGGTAAATTTTCCGACCTTTACAGCAATAAGTCCGTATTAGGAGTATGCGGACCTCTATTTTTTGTAAGCGTCCTCATGTGGGGGTTCACCACCATGCCTGAAAAGTACGCCCTAACAATCCCAATTCTGATAACAATACACATATTAATGGGTATATCTCTAGCAGGAGTAAACCTGGCTTCAGGAAACATCGGATTAAAACTAGCTCCGAAAGGAGAAGCAACCCCCTACCTAGCTTCAAGCAGCCTTATATCTAATCTAGCCATAGGAATCGGACCTATAGTGGGAGGAATAGCCGCAAACTTCTTCAGACTTTACAAATTATCCTTTACTCTAAATCTCTCAACTCCAACTAAAAGCCTCGGAGTTCAAACACTGCATTTTCAAGGCCTCGACTTTGTATTTTTATTTTCTTTCCTGATCGGAATATACTCAATATATAGGCTTGCCTTCGTAGCGGAAGAGGGTGAAATAGAAAAGAAAGTCGTATGGAAAGAACTCATAACTGAAATGAAACGACCCTTGCCAAACTTTTCTACAGGTGGAGGGCTTATGTCATCATTCCAATTCCCTATTTCCACCATAAACAAACTCAGAAGAAAAGAGAACCAAAACAAACCCTCCAAATAAAACCGCCCGAACCAGATAAAATATTTCCAAATCTCACGATTTCCATACAAGCAAAGAAATAGATGGGCCCGGAGGGATTCGAACCCTCGATTTTCACCTCGTAAAGGTGACGTCATAGCCACTAGACCACGGGCCCTCGTTCTTGTTTGGTTT
>CAZKND010000018.1:0-22900 GCA_964554215.1 Hadarchaeota archaeon (SeqCode)
AGTCGAAGCCTTCAACATCATTTCTCTGGCTTCCATATCGTCAGGATTTTTGTAAGCTTTCGGTAACCATTCAAAGATCCACTTCAAAGCCTTAATCGACAAAAAATCAGTAATATCTCTTGACAAAGAACTGAAATAAGCATCATAAGCGTGAGTCAAAGCATCTAATCCAGTACCAGCTGTAATGTGTGGGGGCATGCCTGCCGTAAACCTTGGAACTAAACCCGCATAGTCCGGGACTATCTCCAGAGAGGCAACTTCCAATTTTCTAGGAGGATCATAGGAATCATCAGCTCCTACTGCAGCCAATGTCACTTCTGAACCAGTTCCTGCGGTAGTTGGGAATATAGCCATTTTTGCTTTTTCCCTTAAACCTATAGGAACCAAAGGAGATACATTTCCAAGATCTTTATGCGGTTTTTCATACTTGATCCAAGCCATTTTTGCCAAGTCTATTCTTGAACCTCCGCCCACAGGAATTATTAAGTCAGGCTCGTATTCTCGCATCTCCTCAGCACATTTCATTACATCCTGTAGAGGTGCTTCTGACTTTTCCGAAGTCCAAAGTTTATAATCCCACCCAGCTTCAACTAGTTTATCCTGAACCTCTTTTGCGTACTTTTGGGTTGTACCACCAGAAATCAGAAACGCTTTGTTTCCATCAATATTTGAAAAAATTTGAGAGGTAACCTGTTCTAGATCTCCGGAGACAATTTCCGGGGATACGAAAAGACCCTTCATTCTTCCCATAAGTTTAGATCCATAATTTTCGAAAACATTTCTAAGGCCCGAATCGTGATACCAATACTCATCTCCGCTCATTGACTTCACCGCTACAAAGCTTCTCAAGTGGTCTTAATTAATAAATTTATGTACCTTCACCGGTCTCTGAGTACTTTCTGAATCAAAATACTTTAAAGCCATTAGTTACTACTACTGTTCTCTGATTAATACCTCTGAAATAACTCAAAGTTATTTCATTGATGTATTTCGTTATCTATTTAATCGTTTCTTTAGTTTTCAAGACTGCATCAAGGCTCTTCTTTTCTATTTTCAGCTTTTATTAAAAAGATAGAAAGCTTAAAAACATATGACTGGTTTACCTTTTTAACGGGGGCCATGGGATTATTCGGAAAAAGCGATAGGGAAGAATCAGAAGAACTACTTTGGAAAAATGCAAAGAAAACTAGTTTTGATATTGACGAAATGGTAGGTTTGTTGAAGAGCGACGATAGGGATGCTCGAGCAAACGCGGCTTTGGCTCTTTCTGAAATTGCCTCTGACTCTCCTGAAAAGGTGAAACCTCACGTCGATGATGTGGCTGATTTATTGAACGATGACTATAAGTGGGCACGCAGGTCGGCCGTACTACCCTTAAAAAATATTGCTTATGAGTTTCCTGAAGAAGTTAAGATATACGTTAGTGATATCGCTGAAATGTTGGATACGATACCTAAGGCAACTTCTAAAACACTTAAAGAGATATCTAAACAATATCCTGGTCCGGTTAAAGCCTTCAAAGATAAGATAGCAGAATTGCTGAATCACGAAGATGAATCGGTTCGTCGGAATGCAGCTTGGACTATTGGAAATATCGCTAAGCAATTCCCAGATTCGGTAATACCTTATGATGACGATTTGAATGATTTGGCACAAAATGATCCTGAAGAGGGCGTGAGAAATGCCGCTGAATATGCTCTCCATCCTGAGAATAAGAGAATTGAGCACGAGAACTTAGAAGAACCCTCAGGAGTTAGTGCAGAAAAGGACCCTGAGCATTTGAAAGACGAGGTTAGTAGACTCTTGGCGGAAGAATCTAGCTTAGATACTAGAGAAGTGGAAGACATGATTGCGGAAGGCAATCTAGTAAAGGCTCAGAGAGCTCTGAATGAATTGGAGAAGAAATATTCCGAATTCAAGAGGATTATAGAAAAATTAAAAGAATTAGATCAGAATAAAAGTGATTTAGCTCAGAGATTGTCTGATGGTAATATAGACAGAGACACGTATAATGATGCTGTTCAGAATATAAATAATGAAGAGTACAAACTTGAGGAAAAGTTGGGAGATTTACGTGATGAGATTATTTACGAGGGGGATAAGTTAAAGCCAACGTGATAAATTCTGAAATCTATTCTGATAGTACAATTTTCATGTTATACTTATAGTTGAATAGGTAATTCTGGTGAAACCAAAATATATCCTAATTTTTACATCGTCAACACTAATTTTTGTAATCCTTTGTATAAACCAACCGGCCCTTCGGATTTATCGCATGAATCTTGCATATCTAGAGCCAAATAGGATTATGATGAGGTTTAGTAGATGATTTCGGAACCAAACTATTAACACATAGAACCGACTATTTTAACTGGGGGTACTTTTATGGGAAAATTAGAAGAAAAAACTGCAATTGTGACAGGAGCTGGTTCAGGTATTGGCAGAGGTATAGCGAAGAGATTTGCTAAAGAGGGAGCTAATGTAGTTGTCTCTGATATTGATACAGAGGGTGGAGAAAAAGTTGTTGAGGAAATTGAAGATTCCAACAGGGAAGCAATTTTCGTAAGAACTGATGTCTCCAAGAAAGAAGATGTAAGTGAACTCGTAGAAAGAACCCTGGAAGAATACGATGAAATAGATATCCTCGTTAATAACGCTGGGGTATACATCCAGAAACCGATAACTGAGATGGAAATAGACGAATGGGATAAAGTCCTTGATGTCAACTTGAAAGGTACTTTTTTGATGACACGGAGTGTGGCTCAAGAGATGGTGAAAGAAGACAAGGGTAAAATTATAAACGTAACTTCGATAGCTGGAAAAGTTGGTTATCCTAACTCTGCAGCCTATTCTGCCTCTAAAGGAGGTATTATAGCAATGACTCGAGCATTAGCCCTTGAACTAAGTCCCAGAGGGATTAATGTAAACGCTATTGCTCCCGGAGTGATAAAGACGGCAATGACAGAAGACCTATTGGAAGATGAAGAAGTAAGCGAACAAATGTTAGCGAACACTCCAATTGGGAGATTTGGCGAACCGAAAGATATTGCTTCTGCCGCAGTATATCTTGCCTCGGAAGAATCAGATTTTGTCACAGGAGAAACAATGTTTGTTGAAGGGGGTTGGCTTTCAGGCTGATCTCTTTTTCTTTTTTTATTTTAAACTAGATTTAGTATTCGATGTTCAATTTTTGAATCAAGTTAGTATTTTGTTCTCTGACTAAACTTAATTGCATGTCGTACACCCGTTAACTGATCTACGAGTAATTTTCCATTCTTTATGTTCTTTAACAATCGTAAAATTACTGGTTATAGTGTAGGGCTCTTTGTTTTCCTGAAATATTTCTAAATCAACCTGAACTAGTTTGTATTCACTGTTTAACTTTTCACTATAATTCTCTTCTAAAACTCTATAGTTATCTAAAATCACAACTTTGTAATTTCTCACAATTTTTTCACCCCTTGATATTGAAAATTCATTCTCACAGTAGGAGTCCTGAAAAGCCTCAGCATCGTTTTCATTAATTGCCGTTATTTGTTGCTCGATAGGTCCTTTCAAATTTTCATAGAGATCGTTTTCGGTTTGATTATTTTGAACTAAGTATATTCCTATCCCACCCACCGCAAATAATGTTAGCAAAACCACCGCAATTAAAATGCTTGACATAGCATAGTCTTTCATTTATCATCCGCCGTATACCTATTTGATCTCGATTTGAAATAATTTTGGAAATCAGCAAATTAAAACAGTTTATACACGCGAATTAGAGATACACTATAATTAGCCCCATAATCGCTAGAACTATTATCAATATATCGGGAATTTTCCTCGAGGATCCACCAAAAATGTAATTTATTAATTTATTTACAGACGGGATTGCTATAAGGATGACAAAAATAGCTCCTAGAGGATTACTAGTTCTTTCAAAAAGAAACCAGGCTATAATAACTCCCAAAAGTGTCCATAATATCCTTTTGATATCAGATGACTTCAGATGTCTCACCTTTCCTATTTCTGTTCACTCTAAACATTCTTTCTATTTTTGCAGGAATTAAGTTTTTATGGATATGGATTTTGCAAATTATCATTCAGAATTCTTCTGGGCTCGAATTTATTTAAGTAGGTAATAAAGTTCTATTTGGTTATTATGAAAGAGAGTTCAAAAAAGGGGATAGCTATAGGATTAGTTGCCGGATTATTCTTAGGATTCCTTATCGGCGCAGTTTCGTATGAAGCTGTAGATAAATTAGAAAATGATAGTAGCTCCAACGGTGAAGAATCCAATGATGTTTCTACATATGAACTCATAAAATTCCAATTGAGAGAGAGGATAAAGGGATACACAGGTATAACCGACACTATTGAAAAAAATGCGAATATATCTGAAAATGAACATCCAGAAAACATCTCCAGAAAGATTGAGAATTGGTTACCCGAAGAAGCTTCCTGTCGCCATTATGCAGCTCTCACTTTCACTATCGCTGCCGAACATGGTTACGAAAATATTGCTCTAAAAACCGGCTACTTAACCGTTGAAAATGAGAGAAGATACCATCTATGGTTCACGTGGGAGAACCAAAGTTTAGAATACCCGTTAATTCAACGGATTCTAAAACACGAAACGGAAAATATTTACCAAAAGGAAGAACTTTGGGACGAAAATTGATTTCTAATTCTAAATAGTTCAACTGTGTCTTTGAAAAATTTTTCAGAGAGATAAAATCAATTAGGTTAGTCTTTCATTCATTTACCATCTTCATCTTAGTGCCATAGTGAAGTAAAGCTATTGTCAACACTATAACAAGAATCACTAATCCGATTTTACCTAAAGTCTCTATCATTTTCAATCCTCAAACTGTATTACTGGTTAAAAGTTATAATGTTTTTGAGAATATTGAGACTTTCTAACTTAGCAAACCATCTATTATCAAATCAGAACTCTCATCTTCTGATAAACCCCTTGCCATAAGAGTCTGTAATTGCTTTGTATCCACACTTCCTATAGCAGCTTCATGGGTAACATGAGCTTCTGGGTGTTGAACATCCACAATAGGTATGGCTTTTGCCCTACCATCCCCTTGGATAATCTCCTTACAATCAACATGACCTCGAGCGTTCGGAGCATCTGCCTTAAGCTTGTTATAAACTTCAGCTTCTGCTTCGTCTCTTAACGCAACACGAGTTGTTAGAACACCTTTGGAGTTTTCACCTTCTAAGTTCCCTTTTTCACTGATGTTGATCTCGTCATTTCCTTGACCATCTATTTTAGCCATCATTTCCAGAACACTGTCCTTTTTGGCTGTGGTCTCATAGTCTATATCAATCATTCCTACCCTACCTTCTAAAAGTTCAAAATCGGTTCTGAACCTTGCCCCTTCCTCCAATAAAATGTCTGCCTTAGGGACCACTTTGATCCCACCTTCTGGACTATGGATATGTTTCTCAAGATAAGTGTAATTTGCACCGGGGCCGATCCTTATGTCTGCATTCATAATGTGTTCTACATCTCTAGCTTGAGGGAATACACAATGGGCCAATATCCCTATTTCGGCATTTTTTTCGATGTTTATATCCATCTCAATGTTTTGAACCGCTTCTTCGTCAGTAACGCCGAAACATAAATGGACTGGGTCTTCTATCACTGTGCCTTCTTCAAGATTAATCGAGATATCAACGCCGTTTTCTATTCCTTCTGTCTCAACACTTAGACCTGGTAAACCTTGTAATCCTACGACCTCGTCCTTATTTATGACTAGATGCGCAACGTCGGGATCTGAAATGGCCCCTTCTATCTCAGCCGCTTCATAAATTTTCTCTATTTCCATTTTTAATTATCCTCTTAGATTGAATTTTTGATATCACTCTTTTGTAACGGTCTCTTTCTTATCCACCTTCTTCTCCTCCGCCATATCTTGATTTGAAAAAGCCTCACAATTGAAGCACTCTTCTTCGAAATATTTAGCCACGGTTGAAACCGGACCTTGGTCAACTATGTCTCCATCACACATGAGAAATGCGTAGTCCGCATGTTCCAGAGCTGACGAACTATGGGTAATTAGAAATACTGTCGTTCCATTGTCCCTCAACGTTTTGATGACATCGAATATCTTCTCCAATGAAGCTACATCGATTCCGGAGTCAGGTTCGTCCAACAAGACGAGTTCCGGTTCCATTGCTAGAATGGATGCAAGTTCTATTTTTTTCCGTTCGCCACCACTCAAACCAGAATCCATAGGCCTGTCCAAGTATTCTTTCGGATCCATCCCCACCTTATCCAGAGCGTCTTCAGGAGATGTCGAGTTTTCATCTTCCGCAGCAGATTCGATAAATTTTCGAACCTTCAAACCCTCAAACCTAGCAGGCTCTTGCCAAGCTAAAGTTATACCTTTTCTCGCCCTTTCTGTAATAGATAAATCCTTCACGGATTCTCCTTTGAATAATATGTCGCCTTCAAAGTCGGTATAATCGTTTAGCCCCATGATTGTGAAAGCCAAACTTGATTTTCCGGCTCCGTTAGGCCCTACAATAGCGTATATTTTGCTTTCGTTTACTTCTAAATTTAGGTTGTTGAGAATTTTAGATCCTTCAACTTCCAAACTCAAATCTTTAATCTCTAAAATACTCATTCTAACCACTTTTTAAGTTGATTAACAGAATTTATAATCATTGGTTCTCAAAAAAGTTTAATCATTGAAAAATCAATGAGGTCGTGAAACAATGGATGTATTTGAAACAATCAAGAAGAGGAGAAGCATCAGAAAATATGAGGATCGAGATGTGGAAAATAATAAGGTTAGAGAAGTGATAAAAGCAGCGATACTGGCTCCTAGTTGGGCAAATACTCAATGTTGGAGATTTATAGTCATCAGAGATGAAGAAATCAAGGAAGAATTGTCAGAAACTCTAACGGAATCCAATCCTGCAAAAGAGGCTCTCTCACAAGCTCCTGTGTTGATAGTTGGTTGTGCGAAGAAAAACCTCTCAGGATACAGCGATGGAGATCCTTTCGACGAAAAAGATTGGGCTATGTTTGATACAGGCCTAGCTATGCAGAACTTAATGCTCGCCGCTCGAGCTTTAGGTCTAGGAACGGTTCCGATTGGAGCCTTTGATAATGAAAAGGTTAGGAATATTTTGAACGTTCCGGAAGACATTGAAGTTACCGTAATGACCCCGTTAGGGTATCCCGATAATAATCCGGAATCCTCCAGAGAGAATATCGATAATTTCATTATAGAGAACAAATTCTAAGCGAAAGATCAATAATGAGGCTTTCAATTCAAAATATTTCCAACAAATAGACAAAGAATCATAGGGCAAATATGATCAATAGATTGAAAATTGAAAAGGACAAGGAAAAGTGTCTAAAAGCAGCAAAAGAAGCTTTAAACTCTAAAAGATTAATAATATACCCCACAGATACTGTTTACGGCTTAGGAGCTGACGCCACATCCGATAAAGCTGTGAAAAAAGTTTACGAAGCAAAATCTAGACCATCTAATAGACCGATATCGGTTGCGGTCGATTCCTTATCTATGGCTGAAAAAGTAGGAAACATTAGTAAATATGAGAGAAGAGTAATGAAAGACCGGCTTCCAGGTCCTCTCACCCTAATATTAGAATCAAACTCCTACGTCTCAAACTTTTTGACTGGAAAAACCGGAAAAATCGGTGTCCGAATCCCTAAACACCCCCTAGTTCTGGAACTTATAGAAAGATTCAATAAACCTATTACTACAACTTCGGCAAACATCACAGGTCAAAAAAATCCTATAACCCCAGAGGAGGCTATTGACCAATTAAACAATTCGGTGGAGTTGGCTCTGGACGATGGTAAATTAAAGAAGGGTGAACCTTCTACTGTGGCGAAATTAGATGATTCGGATGTTCAGATAATGAGACAGGGCCCGATAAGCAAGCAGGATATACAATCTTCTATTAATCGATCTGAATGATTTAGAACTCAAGTTACTAAACCTAAAAAGGGAAGGCTAAAATAGTGTATTTAGAAAGGTGAACAAATAATGCCATCAGACCCATTTTTTGATGATTTTAACAAGATCAGAAAATTGTTTGAAAAGGCTATGAACGGTGGAAATTTCGATTTTGACGCCACGACTCAAGGAATCACAATAAAGAAAGTGGGGAATAAAACGCAGATAGAGGTCCAAGGAGACATCTCGGAAGAAAGAATCGAACAATTAAGGAGGAAGTATCCTAACGCTGAAATAAACGTGAACAATCAAAAAGTCAAGAGTGAAGGACCGGTGGAAATCATAGATAATGATGAAGAAATGGATGTTGAAGAGGAAGAAGAAAGATTCTCCTCGCAGGAACTAGCTTTGAAGAGATTTCAGGAAAAGAAAGAAGATGAAGAAGATAAGAACGATTCTTAATTTTTTTCTTTTTGAAGGTTAGTAACATGGCTGTACTTTTTGATTTGGATGGTACAATTTTAGGAGCAAAGCGAAATAAACATGAGATCAGAAATGAGGCAACTCAAGAAGCTGGAGTGGACGAGATTGGAGACGAAGAGTACTACGGAACGATAAACGAAGTCCTTGATGATAATAAAATAGAGAATAGAGTACCAATCTTTAAAGAAATTCTTAATGATGAGGATAAAGCTGAAAGATTGGCGTCAATATATCACGAAAAATCTTTGGATAACGCTTATGTCTATCCTGATGCCTTGGAGGCTTTGAAGGAAATCGATGCGAAGAAGGGATTAATTACTGATGGTCCTGCGGACGTACAAAGAGACAAAATCGATAGTTTTGGTTTGGAAAAATACTTTGACAATATAGTGATTTCAGGGGAAGTTGGATTATCTAAACCGAATAAAGAAATATTTGATTATGCTTTGGAAAAGTTGGATTCAAACCAAAGTAACTCTCTATACGTTGGTAATGTTCCGCAGTTAGATGTCAAGGGCGCTAAAAATGCTGGATTGCTCTCAGTAGTGAGGGAAGAAGATGGTTCTGATTTACCGATTAAAGAGTCCAATTATCAACCTGATTACACAATAAGAGATATGACGGAACTTCTTGATATAATTGATAAGGAAGGAATAGAGTAAGACATCTAAAGAGGAGAATAGAATGGATTATTACTGTGTGGATTGTGGAAGGGAAATTCAAAGGTCAGAGTTAGAAGGTTCTAAGAGTATTGTTTGTCCTGAATGTGGATCTTATAGTTTAAGAAAAGCTGAAGATGATGAGTAATTAGGATTCTCCCTTAGATAGTTCTTCTGCTCTTTGGAAAGCTGCTTTAACAGCTTTCTTGTAACTTTCAAGAACGTTTTCATCCTCTAAAACATTTACACCTTCTATAGTAGTACCTTTAGGGGAACAAACCATATCAATAAATTCTTCTAATGATTTTTCGGATTCCAGAGCCATCTCAGCTGCTCCTTTAACTGTTTGAGCAGCTAGTGTAGAAGAATTCTCATCGGATAACCCCATTTCAATCCCAGCATCTCTCAGGGCTTTGATCATCATGAAAACGAACGCAGGTCCGCTACCGCTAAGTGCAGTGACTGGATCCATCAATTCTTCTTCCACCTTCACGGTTTCGCCGAGATGGTTTAATATTGCTTTTACAGATTCTTCGTCTTCTGGCTCGGACTTTGATCCTAGAGTATAAGCTGAAGCCATCTCCCCCACCTTTCCAGCTAAGTTTGGCATGACTCTTATTATCCTTGCATCGGTATGTTCTTCAAGATAATCTGTGGTTACTCCTGCGGCTAGTGAGACCACTAGTTTTTCCTCTGTCAGCCTCAACTTTTCCAGTACATCCCCTACCTTGTTGGGTTTTATTGCTAAGACTATCATTTCATTTCGTTTTACGGCTTCCTCATTGTCAGTCGTCGTCCTGACTCCTAACTTTTCAACCTCTTCTAGATTCTCCCTCTTTTTGTCTGTCACTGTGATATCCTCAGGAGAGACTAAATCGGAACTGACAATGCCCTTTATGAGGGAACTACCGAGATTTCCACAACCAATCAAACTAAATTTCAAAGTACCTTGTTAAATTATGAGCTTATTGATAAAATCATTTCCCTTAAATTTGCGAATTAAAAATTCTATTTTTCACAAGTTTTGCCCAAATTAAATATTCGAAAAGAAGGAAAAATTAATTGATAGAATGGGTGAAGTTTTCAATCCCGACCAATCAAAAAAAGAAAAAATAGAGAAGATATCCGAAGAACTACAAATTTCTGAAGAAGAAGCTAAAGAACTCTTAGAAAAAAGAGAATTCGCGGAATAAAGTGAAGATTCAGTAAAACGATTTTAGAGGATAAAACCTCAAGAACATTGTTGAGATGATACTTGATAGTAGCAAAAAAGTAGAAATATTTACAAGTTTTAAATTCTGATTAACAAAAGAAGATGTGTGCCTCGGTGGCTCAGTGGTAGAGCGCGCCCTTGGTAAGGGCGAGGTCGCGGGTTCGGTTCCCGCCCGAGGCTTATCTATTGGTTTTTTCTTTGCATCTTTTCTCGATAGTTGCCTTACTGGGTGAAATAACGGTTTGAGCAGGATTGGTAATCTATTCAGTGAAATTTAAGGTAAAGTAAGAATTCTTGGAAGGAACACAATAAACCAGATGGTTAGGGCATTAGATGAGTTTGTTTCTAATCAGATGATTAGGGAATAAATAAAAAATACTAAAAAGCTACTAAGGATAATTTAACAAATATCTAAAAAGGTATCTTTTCTAGGAATTAAGGGAGGAAATAAAATTTTACAATCGGGAAAATTACGGTTTTGGACTTTTGAGGTTGATGATACGATGTTTTTAGGGACAGGTGAAAAATATGCCTGAAAAAGAATTGCGCCGATTAGGAATCAAATCATTTGTAATTCTCATGGCAATAATATCTGCCATATTCGGTTTGATTTATGGAATAACAATTGCAGCTTTTAGTGTTTTCGGCGGTTCGGCAGGATATGGCGCAATAATTATGGTTATAGGAATGCTTGCTGGAACGGTAGGTGGGATTATAAGTAGCGCGGTATTCGCCATAATTTACAATTTTGTAGCGGATAAAGCTGGAGGAATAAAAATAGAAGTTGAATAAACAATTCCCTAAATCGAATCTGACACTACCATCAAGTCAAAAACCAAAAAAAAGTGAAAAAATGAATAAAATAAAAATTGTTTCCATATTAACAATCGTCTTAATAGCACTCTCGGTTACTCCTAGAATTACGAATGTGAGTTTCGGCTCCGACTCCACAAACAACCCTTCAGAAATTCCCGAAGATACTTTCACGAGAACTCAAGTTGCAGAAGGAAAACAACTTGTTAAACTGAGTGGTACCCCCTATCAAATGGGATACTGGCACGGTTATCACTTAGCTGAAAATGTAAAAAGAATGACCGATAATTATACTAAAACCATTCTTGAATCGTATGATGTTCCAGAATTTTTGATTCCAGCTTTTTATGAAATCGGAACTCTCATAGCAAAAACTAACACTATGTTTATTCCAGAGGAATATAAGCAGGAGATGCAAGGAATCTCAGACGGAGCGCAAGCTGCTGGATACAATGTAGATTATGAAGATGTGCTTTTACTCAATATAGGGTTTGATGTAGGCTTAAGCATTTATTCCCCTTTAATTACCACTTTCCCCTCATTAGATGAATCGATTTCTTGTGACGCGTTTGTGGTACATGGAAACGGGACTGAAGAAGAAGGGGATGTCTTTATGGGTCGAAATTTTATGTTTCCTGGAGATCCTTTCAGCAGGGTAGCTTTGCTGATGGAATTTGACCCCGAGAATGGTAAGAAGTTCGTTAGCGTTACCGCTCCAGGGTTTGTAGGGGTCACATCTGCAATGAACGAAGAAGGAGTTGGTATCGGAATGGATATGATCTATTCGATTGACTCAATTCCTTTAATGACTGGTAAAGGTACACTTCTCGCCGCAAGAGAGGCTGTTCAATATTCAGATGGAAGACACGAAGCAAAAGAAATCATAGAAGGTTCTATACGTGGAGCCCCTTGGATATACGTAATCGGAGCAGGCGAAGGTGAAAACGTAGGAGGTACAATATTAGAAATTTCATCAAGACTTTCTAGTGCTAGAGAGAGTGATGATTATCCTCACATATTGGGTCTTTCAAGATTAGCTCAGATTATACCCAAACAAATAGAAAATAATGAAAATATTGTGGTGACTGCAAACCATTACATAGATCCTTTGATGACACTCACAGATCGTCCCGTAGAGGACTCTCGGTATAGATATGAAAAACTCACAGAAAACTTGCTTCACAGAATGCCTATTGACACCGAAGGGGGAAAGAAACTGGCAAACTGGCTTTACACCATTGACGGTCGCTACGAAGAAAACGATTTGATAAGTGGAACGAGAACATTCTTTAATCTTTCAGAAGGAAGACTTTGGGCAATGATTGGAAGGTACGGAGACCCATGGGCTCCATACGATATAGATGATCCAATAAAAGCTGAGTTCAAAGTTAGTAAACTCCAAGTAAGTCCAGATAACGTCAACCCTGATGAAAATGTGAATATTTTTGCAAACGTTACAAACATTGGAATTAAAACAGGAGAACGCGAAGTAGAATTTTCAGTGGAGAATGAAGTTGAGAATTCTAAAACAGTTGCTCTTGAAGGAGAAGAAACCATATCAGTAGAATTTAAGACTTCGAGAGACGAAGAGGGAAAATATAAAATAACGATAAATACACAAGATGATGAAAAAACTGGGTCTTTTTTTGTGGAGCTAAACTCAAATTCGTAAAAAGGCTTACAACCTCAGGTTTTAAGCCCGCCAGAGGCTTCATCACCATCTCTATTATTTTGAATTTGAATGTTGGTCAATCCCTTAGAAAATTAGGGTTTCATAGTAGATGAAGAGGATTGATATGCTTTCTAATCATATCTTTGGCAGAAATATATCCCAATCAAGGTTATTATCGCTCCTGCAACCGTTATGGTAGGGGGAACTTCCTGCAGTATCAGGAAAGCTAAAATCGAGGCGCCGATAGGTTCGCCAAGTAAGCTGACAGAAGCAACTCTGGCCTTCACATATTTCAAAGACCAATTGTAAACCGTATGTCCAAACATCGTAGGCACAATCGCAAGTGCCAGGAATATAATATACTCATTTATTGAATAAATCTGAAAAGATGTCGAAAACGGGAGGGAAAAAATCGCTAAAAATATGGTTGAAAATCCATAGACAACGAAAGCATAAGGAATAACGGACATTTTCTGCCTGATCTGTCTTCCACGGATGATATAACCTGCAGCCATGAACATAGCAAAAATTGCTAGAAGATCACCAACTAAGCTCCATTTGCTATAGCTAAAGTCCGAAATCATCATAATTGCAATTCCTGTCAAAGCGATGATTATACCTATATAACTACGGACGGTTGTTTTTTCCTCCAAATATTTGCTGGACAACCAAGCAACAAGCAAAGGGTGAGAGGTCACAAGTACAACTGAAGAAGCGACAGACGTATAATCCAATGAAGCTACCCACGTAGCCATATGTGCGGCCAGAAAGAACCCAGCAGAAATCAAAACTATCCACTTTTTTCTTGTGATATCTCTAATTTCATCATAATAGTACGGAACTAATAAAGACAGAATAAGCGTCGAAAAAAGCATTCGATGAAATGAAATCGATATTGGATGGGCTTCAGAAAAGCGAACGAATATAGCCGCGAAAGAAACAGCGATTATGGAAGCTGGTAGAGCAAATTTGGAAGCGAAGTTCCCTTTAGAAATTTCGGATTGAAGTTTTACCATTTTGAATTTATGTTCTTTGTTTTCATTTGACGATTTTTTCATTTTCTGAACACTCTACCAAATATTGCTATTCTAATTTTTTACGGATTTAACATATTTTCATTGCTATTCGGCAAATATACTTTACTCCAGCTGAGCTTCCTGCAATGCATAACTAATACCTAGAACCTGACTGAAATAAGAAGCCAAATAAAGCAAACCTCAATTTTCAATTTTCCATCAGCCATAAAAGAGCTATTGAGAGATTTAAACTTACTAAATTAGTTGAATTCAAGAATAGTGTAAACAGATAATAATAAGAATTATTTCGAACAGAATTCAAGCTTCTTCCAAACGTTTACACAAAACTTCAGTAAGTTCTACAGTTTTCTCCATAATATTATCGACATCTCCCCAAAACAAAAACTTCGCCCTCAACGTTTCTTTCTCTAAAAGATATTCCAAATGCAGGACTTCCAGCTCCAAGATGATTCTCATAATATCTTACGAAATACTCTTCTGCTAGCTCGAAACTTTTTCCTTCCAACATATCCTTAGCTTTTTCCTCAGGACTATATCCCATATTCTTCCAACCTTCCCTTTTCCCTTCATTAATAGTTTCATAGATTTTATCTGCATCCTCCACATTTGAATACTTATTGAGTCTACAATAAACCGAAACGTTTGGCAATCCGCCCTTCTTCACATATCTCTCAACGTAGAGGAAAGTACCCTCTTTTTGAATTCGATAAAATTCACTCTCTTCCTTATTACCTATAGCCCACTCTTCATTATATGGAAAAATGACAGCGTTTTCATGTAGTGAAATCGATTCTTCTTGAAACCTTTTGACTAAACCTGACGGAGGTTCCCCCTCCACTATTTCATTCTCCCAAGTCAAAGTGAACAAAACCTCAGAATACGTACCATTAATCGAATAATGTTCTAAAAAGCCCGAATCTTGAAATTCATCTTTACTAACGTTCGAAGGCACTACAAAATTATCGGTAGAGATAGTGCGGAAATTCTGGACGTTTTCGAAGGATTTTTCTATCTCCTAAGTTTTAATCCCAAGTTCAGCAATATTTTCAGTCAATAGATGTTCGCCAGGTTCTAACTCATCGTATTCTTTTGATTCTCCTCCGTTCCCATATTCCTCTATTAACAAGTATCCCCCGACTCCCCCCACTACTATGACAATCACAATCATTACAATTACAGCAGACCCTATCCCTTTACTTCTAATAGAACTCATCCCCCCAGGAAAACTTTGCCCATAAAAAATGCTTCTCCCATTTATTACTCGAATATCCAGACTAAAATAACTTATCTCTATTTGAACCTTTATAACTCACCTGATTCTAAACTTAAAGATTTACAGTATGTTAACTTTACAAAAATTACTAATTTCCCCCCACATTTTGTCCAAAATTAAAAATAAAAATCAAAACTAAAAATAAAGAACAATTTAAAGCTAAAAAAACAATTAAAGAATACTCAATAAAATTAAATTAATGTCCTTAAAGGAGGTTAGGAAATAAGGCGTCAGCTAAAATTAATTTCAATAATCAAAGTATTAAAAAAGAGAGTCAAATTATGGAATTTTCTGCATCTCTAGTTTTCGAGTTACTCCGGACAAAAAATTGTGGTTTTCTTAAGAGGGGGATTTAGATTGTTTGAAGAAAACCTCAAAGAAGAACTAAAAGAAAAATTAGAAGAAATAGAGGGGAAATTGAATGAGATTGAAGAGATTCAAGATATGGATGTTATCGAAGAACCGACAGAAGTTTTGGAGAAAGAAGAAATCAAAAAGATTAAAAATAGGCTGGACGATTTAGTGGGAGAATGAAAAGGGTAAATACTGTGATAAGAATGAATTAACACTCTAATCTATTTGATTTAATCTGATCTGTTTTTCTGATTATTCAATTTATTTTCAATAATACTAATAGTGATAGTAATCATCAAATAATTGTGATAAATTGAGAAAGATAAGTTATATAGTTCTAATAGTGATTTTATTGGTCGCAGCATTCGGCTCTATATTTGTGGCTTGGAAGGGGGAGGTTTTTCCCAGGGTTTCTAAAATGGCTAACAGTCAAAGATTCACAGAAGAATTGGAGGACAGTAACGTATCAGCTTGGTTTTCTGGACATGTTCACTCACGTCATAGTGCAGAAAATGTAAGAGTCGACCAAGGGGGAGTTGCTTTCATTAATAATGGGTCTATCATCAAAGTGCCCGAATCTCTCTTCATGATTTTTGAAAATGGAAAAAAGAAAGTGACGGTGAAATCTAGAAATCATTCCACAGGAGAATGGAACGAAAACTTAGAAAACAAGTTTTCTTTTTACCTTAATGAAAATTTTCGATATCGAGAAGAAAATTTGATTGTTTGGAGTTTTTGCGATGTTCAACCTAACAATGAAAGGGATTGGGAACTTTTCGAAAATACGATTAGAGATGTAAACAACTTGGATATCGAACCAGATATGGCACTGGTTTTGGGAGATTTAGTTGACGACGGAGCAGAAAATGATCTCAAAAGGTTTAAAAAATATTTTGAAAATACCGATATCCCATGGGAAAATCTTTATTCGCTGACGGGAAACCATGATTTCAACCCATTTTTCACAGGGGATCTAAATAATTACAAGAATATTATTCAAGAAGACCTAAATTATCGAATAAAGAGAGGAAATCTCAATTTTGTCTTTATGAGTGATACCGGAACCGGCGTGACTGGTCACATAAGCGATAATGTATTCGAATGGTGGAGAGCAATGGTAAAGGATAAGGAAAATAACTATATTACCCTCACACATCAACCGCTGGTAGGAACTACTCGAAGTTCGGTAACCAGAATGGGATGGTTAACAAGTAGTGCAAGGTTTTTGGGGATAGTATTACCCAACCTCGTATTGATAGCGATTGGTTTACTCGTAGCTATTGGAACTTCTTTTCGGAAAAAATAATCAGAAACCTCAAGAAAATTTAATATCTTTTTCTCGGCTTGAAGTTCATCTGACGCCCTTTTCTTCTTTTTCTACGTCCTCTTCATTATCTAAAGTCCTACCATATCCTGTAGAAATAAGAATACCGCTCAAAAAACCGACTATAAGACTGGAAATCATAGCAGAAAAAATATAATAACTCAAAACTCTTGCAAAATTTTTCCCTACAATCGATATTATGCCAGCTCCAACTGTGATAACAGCAGCAAAAAATATTACTCCAAGTATTATCTCTATATATCCTCTCGTCTTGTCTTTCATTGTATCAACCCAATTATAATTTCAAAGCATTTAGAAGTTTTGTGGAAATTGAGGAATTATTAAGAATATTAGTGGAAATACTTATTCAAAATAGGAAGAACCAGAATGTTGGCTGGTAGTATGACCGCTGCTGTTCCTAGAACGGTTGCCCAATCTCCGATTCCCAGAGCTGTCGTTCCAAAAATGGATTGTATAGGAGGTAGATAAATGATAGCAAGCTGTATCAAAATCACCCCTAAAACTGAAGCGAAAAGATACTTATTCTTAGTCTTCACATTCCAAAAATTTTTCTCTAAAGCTCTACAGTTGAACACGTTGAAAACTTGAAAGAAAGCAAAAGTTGTGAAAGCTATCGTTCTTGCCTTTCCTGGAGTGGAAATGCCAATAGTTCTGGTAAAAATTAGTAGGGTAGCTATTCCCATAACACTTGCCATTACCCCGATCCAAACCATCATCCTCTTAGTCAGTATATTTTCCCCAGGGTCTCGTGGAGATCCATCCATAATATCTGGACCGGGTGGCTCCAATCCTAGAGAGATAGCAGGTGGCCCGTCCATGATTACGTTTATCCACAAAATTTGAACAGCGGTCATAGGAAGAATTCTCAAATCGATGAAAGTAGCAGCGCTAATAACAATAATAGCTCCCATACTAGTGGTGAGTTGAAATCTCAAGAATTTCCGAATATTTTGGAAAACACTACGACCATAATTAATGGCCTCTGTAATCGTCTCAAAACTATCATCAGTCAAAGTCATATCCGAAGCTTCTTTAGCAGCATCACTTCCTCTCTCCCCCATAGCAATCCCGATATCAGCCATCTTTAAAGCTGGAACATCATTAACACCGTCTCCTGTCATCGCTGTAATATCACCTCTCTTTTTCATGACTCTCAAAATCTTCAACTTTTGTTCAGGAGTTGTCCTTGCAAAAATAGAAATATCACTTATCCTATCCTCTAGTTCTCCCTCCTCCATCTCCTCTAATTCGTCACCCGTCACAACCTTACCATCGTCTAAAATTCCAACTTCTTCCGCAATAGCTCTTGCAGTATTTTCGTTATCCCCAGTAATCATCGAAACACTAATCCCTGCATTTTCACATCTTCTAACGGATTCCATGACCCCTTCTCTAGCCGGATCGATCATAGCAACGAAGCCAACAAATTCAAATTCATCTTCGAGATTTTCTTCACTTACATCATCAACCTCCTTTTTAGCCAAGGCAAGAACCCTCATACCTTTCGATGCTAATTCCTCAGATCTTTCGAGGATCGATTCTTTAAGTTCTTCAGAAAGATCTCCCGAACCATAGGTAGATGAACTTATATCTAAAATTTTAGCCGGAGCACCTTTGCAAAAAGCTGTCCTTTTATCTCCCTCTTCTCTAACACTCACCATCCTCCGTCTTTTAGAAGAAAAAGGAACTTTCTTCACTTCGACGTATTTTTCATTCAACTTCTCAAGATTATATCCTGCCTTACGGGCCGCCACCAACAAAGCACCCTCAGTGGGATCGCCAACAAATGATACAGACCCATCCTCTTCCTTCAATTTTGCTTCATTACAAAGTGCACCAATTTTCAAAGCTAGAGAAAGTCGTTCATTTTCTTGAGGATTTATTTCTCTGTCCTCCTCCAATTCAAATTCACCTTTGATAGAAGAGCCGGGACCTGAAATGGTATATTCTTTATCCACAGTAGAAAGTATTCTTACGGCCATCATATTTTCAGTCAGGGTGCCTGTTTTATCCGAAAATATCTTAGAGACGCTTCCAAGAGTCTCTATTGAAGGTAATTTCCTTACGATAGCTTTCTTCTCAGCCATCTTTTTCACACCCAGAGCTAAGGTAATAGTAGTAGTGATTGGAAGTCCTTCCGGTATTGCCGCCACAGCTAAACTAACGGCTATTGTGAACAAGTGTAATAGATCAAACCCGTGGATAAAACCTACGACAAAAATCAGTATACAAACTCCAATCGCTAATCTACTAATTTTTCTACCTAAATTTCGAAGGTTTTTCTCGAGAGGGGTCTCATCTTCTATATCGGATGTAATACTTGTTATAGTGCCTATCTCAGTGTCTTCACCCGTACCCACTACCACAGCTTTACAATTCCCAGAAGCTACGAGAGTGCCTGAGAAAACCATGTTCCTTCTATCCATTATCGAAACTTTTTCTTCCATCTCTTCACAATTTTTAGATACAGTTTTAGATTCACCAGTTAAGGTGGATTCATCCATAGACAACTCTCTCTCCTCGACAATCCTAGCATCTGCAGGGACTTTATCGCCCTGTTTCAAAATCAAAATATCTCCGGGAACTAGTTCTTTTGAATCTACTACTTTTACTTCTCCATTTCTCAGAACTTTTGCTTCAAGAGAGGTCAAATCTTTTAACTCCTGTAAAGATTTCTCTGACTTATGTTCAATAGCAAATCCCATACTACTGACTATCAAGACAGCAATCGAAATACCAAAACCATCCGTAAAATTTCCAATCAAAAAGGAAACAACTGCAGCCCCAATAAGCAAAAGAATTAAAGGATCACTAAACTGATCGAATAAAATATTCCAGACACTACCTTCTTCCTCACTGATTTCATTCAAACCAAAACTTTGAAGTCGTGTCTCAACTTCGTCATGACTTAATCCATTTTCAAAATCAGTTCTAACTTTTTCCAAAATTTCTTCTGAATTTTTTCTATAAGCTTCTTCTCTTAACTCCGAAATTTTCTCCTTCATGCTCATAGAATCACCATGGTCCCTCATGAAGTTTGGAATGAAAGGAATAAAATTGTTCTTCTATCTACAAGAATGGAATAACCTTAAGACTCAAAACCAACATAGTTTAATTGGGGGATTCTTGTTTCGGGCTATAAAGATATATGTAGTTTTGTTGATCGAAAAATAGAAAAGTTAAAGAAAATATTCAGTGAAGATGATGCAAAAAACGAGATTGATTCAGAGGTCAGTTCTGAAAAATCTTTGAAGTTGAAAACCAATACGGAATCTTGTTACCAATATTCCAGATTATTTCAAGATTTGGAAAATTGGCGGGACTCTGTGACAAATGAATATGAGACTGGAGAATTTAATCTTGAAGACACTGAAAAAATTCTTGAAGAACTTTGCGGCTCCGTCTTTTCAAGAGTTCTTAGATGTACTGAACTCAATTATCCGGAAAGAGAAGTTTGGGTCGGAGCTATCGACGAGATTATTTCGGAGATAGAAGATGAGACTGATGAGGAGATAAATCAGCCTAAAATTCTGAGGGATACCGATCTTCTTCATCAAGTCGACATTAGAGTAAAACCTTGGTTAAGATTTAGTGGGACTGATAGTGCTTTGGTGAGACTTTCAGATAGATATGGATTTCACTATATTCAAGGTATGACAGATAGTAACGGACGATTTAATGCTGAAGCTTTAGAGGGGGAAAATCTCTTAGTCGTTAGAACTAGGTATAATGAAAAATTTGAGTCATTTGAAATAACTGAAGATGAGAACGTGACGGTACACCCATCTCTGATATAGACTAGGACGAAAATACCAAAAAATTATCGTTTCACCGAATAATTGTTGATAGTTGGTTAGACAACTTAAATCTCTAATTAATTCACGATAAAGCAGATAATAGCAATTATCGGCTTAAATTAGAAAAATAACAGCTAATCGAAAGACTTTTTTAAATTATATTCAGATGTCCAACAAGAAGAGGGGGAGATGGGATTGCCTTATTGTTCAAAATGTGGAGAAGAGATTGAAGATTCTGCGAACTTTTGTTCTAATTGTGGTAATAAATTAGACTCGGAACCCGATTCTGAAAGTAATGACTCGAAAGATTCTGACGAAAAAATAAAATCATCAAAGTTAGACAAAGAAGGGAAAGAAACAGCAAAAACATTGAGAGAACAGGGAGTTATTGGGAATGACGAGAAAGTTGTTGTCCATTCCAGACAATCCAGATTTAAATCACTTATCCATCCCGCTAGTCTGGTTGTCACAGAAAACCAAGTTGTACATTATCAACCTAAATTTGTTGGCTCTAGTACCCAAACTAGAAAAGTTAATGAAATTACCGATATTTCCATAGATTCTGGCTTGAAAAATGCCACAATTACTATCCGAACCAATGCTATGGATGATTTAGAATTCGAAGACTTTCCGAAAGATGAAGTTAAAGAGGTAAGAGATGCTGTTAGGCGCCTTGCTTAAACGTTTGAGTACTCTCTTCTCGAGATATCAGGTGGCGTGAAATGGGAATTTTTGAAGAAATCGACCGCATTGTAAATCTTGACATAGGGAACAGAGGGATTAAAAATCTAAGTGAAGCCACAGGCAGCGATATACCTCTTTGTTTAAACTCTGCTAGAGTATTGAAGGAAGAGCTAGAGAAGGGAACCTCTGTAGGAATCACCACCGGTTTTCCAATAACATCACAGAAAAAACCGGAAACCGACGGTCCTCCTGGATCGGTCATGTTAGGAAAAGCATTGAAAAAATTCGATGCAGAACCAGTTTTTCTAGTCGAAAAATTCTGCCAAGAGGTCATAGAAGAGTTATTGAATCTAACGGGATTAGAAAACGCAAAAGTGAAGATTATCCCGACTGAAAAAAATAGAAAAGAGAAATTTTGTGATGATGTTTTTGAGGAATACGATATGTCATCACTCGTCTCTATCGATACCAACAATAGGCATTGGAGACGGTGGAAACGAAATAGGTATGGGAAATGTATATGATGCTGTAAAGAATTGCATAGCGAATGGGGAAAGGATAGCTACAACCACAGAAGTAGGATCCTTAGTTACAAGCGGAGTATCAAATTGGGGAGCTTATGGAATTATAGCTGCCTTATCTAGACTTACAGATCAACAGCTCTTACACGACGGTAATTTTGAAAAAAAGATGATAAAGACTTGTGTCGAGTCAGGAGCCGTTGACGGTGTGACTAAAAACTCTGAATTTAGCGTGGACGGCATTCACTGCGATTTTCATAGCCACATGGTCGAGATACTAAGATATTTAGGGTCTAGATGAGTACTAGCCACTTTTTACCTCACTGCTGAGTTCGAAGATAAGAAAAAGAAATAATAAGCTTGAGAAAATATTTTCGAATACAATGTCCGATAAAAAAGAGAAGTTGAAAGATTTACTGAGAAGGTTACAGGAAAATGAAGACGTTGAAAAAGTTAAACAAGAGTTTAAGGATTTATTGGACGAAGTAGACCCTCAAGAAATACCTTCTATTGAGCAAGAGTTGGTGGAGGAAGGCATAACCCCGTCCGAAATCACTGAGATGTGTGATATCCATTTAGAAGTATTCAGAGATTCTGTTGAGGATGAATTTGATTTAGAGGGTATTCCAGAAGGGCATCCTCTCCACACTCTTTACCAAGAGAATGAGCAGATAATCAAAGATGCTGAATTACTGAATCTTAGAGTGAGCTCTATAAAGGAAGCCGATGACCAAGCGGAGAGAATGGAACGAATTAAAGAGCTAGGAAAACTCGTTGGCGGGTTCATGAAAATGGACAAGACTCATTATATGAGACAAGAGATGATAATATTTCCACATATAGAAAGAAGAGGAATAGACGCAGTCCCTAGAGTGCTTTGGAGAAAACACAACGAAAATATATCTAAAGCCAAAAAAATGCTGAGATTAGTCTCCGGAAAACCTGAAAATCCGAAAGAACTTGTAAAGGATCTAGAGGAAACAGCAGGAGAACTTTCTGAGTCTCTAATGGATATGGTTTTTCGAGAGAACAACATATTATACCCTACTCTGAAACAATTGCTCTCTGAGGGGGAATGGGCTGCAATAAATCAGCAAGAATCCGAAGTAGGTTAT
>CAZKND010000019.1:0-22026 GCA_964554215.1 Hadarchaeota archaeon (SeqCode)
TCTCGGAAGAACATAATCCTGAGTTTGACCATAATAATCTCGCCAGCACTGTTCCTCAAAAAAGGTTCGAATTCGTTGAGAAACATCTAAAAAAATATTCAAAATCTAATAATGTTTTTATCATAAATCACACTCCGCTAAGCGGAACAACCGCATTTTCAAGAACTTGGTATTATGGACTAAATAAGAACTGGATTCATTTAACGAACAAATTTATGACCCTTCTGGATAATTACGACGTCACAGCACAGATATCAGGGCACATACACACGGATTATAGATGGAAAGACGAACCTGGAGACTCGGACGGAACAACAGGCGTTGAAAACATCGGAAAATTTGTTTCCGGAGAGAAAATAACAAATTCAGCTAGGCTTCACGCCCCTTACCGATTGCCTGAAAGCTACTTCCTAAATATGCCAGCTGCGGATTTTGCCCACGGATGGGGAGCCAGATTTTACAGTATATCATTTCCGGAAGGAAACCCCACAACAAAAACATCCGGAGAAGAAGGAAGTTCTTACAGAGAGTATGAAGAAATAGGTCCGCCAATTTTCGACATATTTCACAACCCTAGAACCAGCGGTTTTTTGGGTAGAGGGTCGGTTTATTATGCTGACTTCATTGAGAATCAAGAGGAAATAGAGGTTATCACGAGATGGGCAAGCGGAAATTCAGATGTGGAAAGCTTCAAAGTTGAACTCGAACATCCTGTTAATTTGGAAAATGAAGAACTACGGTTCATCGCTTCTGACCTAAGTCTAAGAAAGAAAGATAATTTGATCATAACTAGGGATAACTGGTTCAAAATAAGAGCAGGTGAAACAGGTTTTGGAACTTTCTCTAAAAGATTCGGAAAAGATGAACAGTCGGGGGGAAAGCAAGTTACGATCGAGAACTATAACTTGGAAAATTATTCGGTAAAGTGGTGGGTTAAACGTGAACTGGATAAGGATTGGAATAGTCTCGAAAGTTCTGAGAATATAGAAGGGATTGAAGCAGTTAAAGTTAAAATCATTTTTGAATCATCTGACAGAAAGTCCGCATATATAGAAGATATCAATCTATTTTAGAAATGACTTTACAAATGGATTATTCTGAAAATTGAAAATATTTAAATTGATCCTATAATCTACACGTTCAATCTCATCAAAGAAGTCTACATTCAAAATAATAAATAAAAAAGAAGAGGGCCTGAAAGGCCTCTAAATTATTTGGAAGTCATTAAGATACTTCCACTTACTTATTTAGACAGGTTGTATATTGTCTCCACCGGGTTTTGAAGTATTTTTGGACAACCCTTCTGGTGTAATCACTTGTCCGGTACCCATCCAAATCGTAGTGGCGTAAAAGGTTGGTTCTCCGGTATACTCATTTACTATTATCGTTCCACCGAAGTCGCTTGCTGGATAGGTGTAAATATAGTTTGGTCCAATCTTTCGTATGTCGTTTTCTGTGATATTTTCAAATGACTTAAATCCATGTTCACTTGCCTTGTTCTCAATAGTGTCTATTACATCACTTACATCCAGATTTTCCGACTTCGGCACGGTTTCTTTGTGGGAATCCAGAATTTCTTTATTTTCGTAACTCATCCTGAATACAGCAGTTCTCGAATCGTCAGCGCCAACGGAGGAAACCAATACTATATACTCTTTGGCTGAAGAATCAGTTGGACCTCCAGTCGAGTATCTGTGTACATAAACAAGGGCTTCCGCATTCTCTAGTTCATTCACGAAATCTATTTCTTCTCTACCTTCTAACGAATTCAATAAATCGTCTTCTATATTTTCCCAGTTATCTGGCCGTGCACCGTAAAAATCTATGTCCCTTATCTGGTTAGATTCATTTAATTCGTTCGAACCATCGGAAATGAAGAACCCGGTCAGTCCTATCACTACGACGAGTGCAGGTATTATCACATATGATAATTTCTCTGTTTTCAAATTTAACACCTCCTTGGTACTAAAGAAGATATTTGGGTATGTAAATTTTGTAACACATGTGAAACAAAATTTAATAGTGTAAATAGGTTTGTTTTATCTATAAAATGAAACTAAATAAAAAATACTTTGGCGCAATCTTGGCCGTCCTGGTTTTAATATTCGCTACTGGAGCATCATATCTAGCTGTATCCTTGGTATTTGAACCAGATAACACCAACGATGGACCAGGTATTCAATCAAATAATCAACCCACCCAAAAAGAGAACGGTCCTTGGATGTTTTCCATAGGTGTAGGTATCGCTATGGGACTTATAACCCTTGCCTCTTGGGAAGGGGCTAGGAGGACGAAAAAAGATGCTGCCGAACTGCTCCTCGACCAGGGGTTAGAAAATATGACTGTAAAAGATCTGGTCATAGTTCGAAGGCTGATTCAAAAAGAGGAGTTTACTATTCCTCAACTGGTTGAAGACTCACCTGTGAGCAGATCTTCGGTCTGGAGATTGGTCAAGAAACTCGATAAAAAAGGTCTGATAGAGGAGAAAGACGAATCAGAGATACCGGACGGTACAAGAGGAAAACCTAAGAAGGTCTACCAGTTTGTTGGTCCAAAATAGTATCTAATGGCCTCAAAAGTACTGACTATAGTTTATTCTTAAGAGTAGACTTGTCGTGAAAAGCTCAATATTCAAATAGCGAACTAAAAATGGACTACCTAAATTTTTATCCTAATTTCTATTTAAATAAGAGTGACCATGGTGGAAAAAAGTCGTATTTCTAAACTAAACGAGTCGGAAGACACCGATGGGGACTATGTAATTTACTGGATGCAAAGATCTCAAAGAGAAGAGTACAATCATGCTTTAGAGTATGCCATCAAGAGAGGTAACGAACTCAACCTTCCTATTATTGTCTACTTCGGTATTACAGATGAGTTTCCTGAAGCTAACGAGAGACATTATCAGTTCATGTTAGAAGGATTGCAAGAGACGGTGAGATCTCTAGAGGAAAGGAATATTGAAACCATAATAAGGATAGAAAGACCCGATAAAGGTATTCAAAATATAAGCGAGGACGCTGCCCTTGTAGTAGTAGATAAAGGTTATCTGAAAACAAGTCGATCATGGAGAAAAAACGCTAGTGAAAATATAGAATGTCCTCTGGTAGAGGTTGAAACTGATGCAATAGTACCGGTAGAAGAAGCTTCAGATAAAGAGGAGTACGCAGCTAGAACTATCAGACCTAAAATAAAAGAGAAGTTAGATCACTTTCTCTCACCTATCAAAAGACGAAAAGTTAAAAATAGTTCTCTAGAACTCGACTTCGAATCAATCAATCTAGAGTATATCGAAGATATCATCTCAAATCTAGATTTAAATCACTCAGTCAATCCTTCAAACGTATACACTGGAGGATTACAGGAAGCCAAAAAAGCTCTTGATCAATTCATCGAAAACAAATTATCAGGATATCCGGACCATTCTAACGACCCAAGCAAAAACTACCTTTCAAATCTAAGCCCTTACCTTCATTTCGGACAAATATCTCCACTATACATAGCCTTGAAGATATCGAAAAAAGACAAACCTGGAACTGAGGAATATCTCGAACAATTAATAATAAGAAGAGAACTTGCGATAAACTTTGTAAATTACAACAGTAACTATGATTCATTCCAATGTTTGCATGACTGGGCGAAGGAAACACTCCTAGAACACAAAGAAGATGATAGGGAATACATATACTCTCTAGAAGAATTTGAAAACGCTAAAACTCACGACCCGTATTGGAATGCTGCCCAAAAAGAGATGGTCAAAACAGGAAAGATGCACGGGTATATGAGGATGTATTGGGGTAAAAAAATTCTCGAATGGGCCGATTCACCAGAAAAGGCTTACGAAATCACTCTTTCCCTGAATAATAAGTACGAACTTGACGGTAGAGACCCAAATGGGTATACTGGAGTGGCTTGGTGTTTTGGAAAGCATGACCACGGTTGGAAGGAAAGGCCGATTTATGGTAAGGTCAGATACATGAGTTCTTCCGGATTGGAAAGAAAATTCGACATAGATAAATACGTCAAAAAGGTAGAGGATTTAGAATAAATATCATTAACTTTTTCTAACCAGTACCACTTTAGAGTCCTTCTTCGCCAAACCGACTTTTTCCCCTAACTCGAGCCTATCGATAGCATCCTGAGCTCTCTGGACTTCTTTTTCGGGTGATAAATTGGAAGATACAGCGGCCTTATCAGCATCACCTGATAGGAAATCTTTTATCAGGTTGTTCCAAATTCTTCTCCTAGTTCGAGTTATCAAGATATATCCAATCACCAATAGGCTTCCGACAAACGCAATAATCGCAGCGACGAATATTGCTATTGTGATATAATATTCATTACTGGATAAAGCAGGTATTCTCCTCTTAGTCGGTCCAGAAAGTTCTTTCTCAAGTGTCGCTAACTCCTCTTCGGATAACTCTTCTGTGATTTGTACCAATTTATCCTTTGAAAGTTCAGGAGAGTAGAAGATTTTATCGAGAGCTTCAAAATTTTCTGCCTCAATCATCTTTTTCACAATATCAACGGATCTTTCAAGAAGAGATTCTTCCAAAATCGTGGCAGAGTGACTAGGAGAATATGGGGATAAAGCCATCTTTGATAGTAAAGGAGCTAGATCACTAGTCGACAAACGTTTAATCACTTCCATAGTGGAATCCAAATCCTGTTCCAACGCTTCTTCTACTGTTTCAGCTTTAGTTCCTAAGGGAGCACCAGAAACTAGAAATCTTGCCGCCTCTTCCACATCCAATCCCAAAAAGTCATCAGTTTTGAAATTATCACTCGCCCAGTCCCCCCAACCTGAACTATCTTCAAACCTAACCTTCAAACCGTACGATGTATCGGGAGCTAAGACCTCTCCAAATTTTAAGTTGCCTCTTTCATTAAGACTCAAATCTACTTCCTTTTCTATCTCCCACCTCTCACTACTACCATTTTCCTCTATCACGACTTCCATATTTTTCGCCGAGCTGGTGGGGTTCTTATGTTTGTAAATAGCCGAAATCGTAGGGGACAAGTTTTTCAGACTCTGCGGCGACCGCTCATTATCGACCAACAAATTCTCAGGGGATGAAGGTTCAATGGTTTTTATCAAAATATTTTTACTTACATTATCAGTCTTCCATTCGTTAGTGATAGTTAAACCCACTTTAACTTCTACATCGTTTTCCAGATTCCCCGGTGCGTAAAAAGTGGGACTCTCCAAATTTTCTCCAACCAGTGCTGCCTCGCCCGTAGGATCATTCAAAATTTCCCAATTATATTCTGAAATAACTCCTTCACTATCCGATTCTAGATTCTCCACCATGCCCGACTCTATTTCTTCCGTACCTATTATTGCATCTAAAGAGGTATCAAAAACCTTTATCTCAGTTGTGGCTTCGTCGTAGTAATACCCTTGTACAGGGTCACGCTCCCCTTTAGTGACTTCTAACCGCACCTCAAACGTTCTGTTTTCTGAAACTGATGGGGAATAAAATACCGGCTCTCGAGAATTGTCATCTATCAAGAACATATCCTCTCGATACTCTTCGAGGCCCCAGTTAACGTAATCAATTGGGCCAGAGCTCTTTTTCCCATTTAATTTGATTTTGTTCTCTTCAGGTACTTCATAAGGTCCGCCTGCTTCCGCTCTCACTTTGTTGATAACTTCAACTGATACTCGGTCATAATTGTAGTATTCCCTTCCGGCCTTCTCAAATACAGCCAAAACTCTAATCTCCACCGTGCCTGATTCAATATTATCGTTTTTTATGAATGGAGAGTTTAGAATCAAGTTGTCCTCAGTATCTCTATAAAGATAGGTATGACCTATTACATCATTTTCATTGTACTCTACTTCATCGATAACCCAGTTCCATGACTTCACCTCGACAGATTCTTCGAATTCTCCGTTCAATTGTCTGGAATAGTTATCCATCATATAGAAATTATCCTTTAGGAGATTGAGAGATTCCTCAAAGCTGATACAAAAATCATCATTGTCACTTGCTACGCAAACACTTTCGATATTTTTCTCCTGATAGGGGTTCCAAGATAGGTTAATTACTTTGTTTTCTTCTCCGGAGAGATTAACGTTTTTAGAATCTAGCCAGTATCCCCTATCGTCCTCTTCACTCCCTCTGAATATTCTCACTACTTGGTCATCCTCTCTACTCCCAATATTGGAGACTCGAACTGGTAAAACGGTCTTGTGCTCATCTTCGAGCCAATAAAGGTCCTTTTCCTTTTCAACATCAAAATATGAAACTTTTCCGATATCGACCACTTCGGTCTCATAATCGTACTTGCTTTGTACCTTAACCCTACCAGTGCCACCATCACCGTAGTTGGTTTTCCACGTTAGAGAACCTTCTTCTGTACCTGAAACCTCATCATTATCTTGGACTTCATCTGACCAATCATAATCAAAAAGCTTCAAATTTTCACTACTTGGATCTCCCACTTTAGAAACTTTAAAACTGACTTCAAGGCTTTCATTCTCAACTATATCATTAGAACTCCAAACATTTTCCACTCTGAAATAACCGGATACAATCTCTCCATCTTCTGAGATAGGAGCATTATACCAACTTTCAAAATTTACATTTTCTGAAACTTTATTCTCAATTTCTACAAGATATTTAGTACCCCACCAGTTCCAAAAAGCACGAACATTTTCAGTTATCTCTCCATTACCGTCATTATCCAAAACGGAAAGTCCAAATCCATCTAAAAAATCGTTATTTTCGACCAAAATGCTACTTTTCAAATCAGAATTTTCTGCTTCAAAAACAATTGATTTATCCCCAACTCCGGAAAATTCATTAAGATCAATTTTTACATCGTCAATATTCTCGTTCTCCGCTACCACCTCCACTTCAGAATCTCCTTGATTCTTAAACGTATTTCGCTCCAATTCGAGACCACTTCTAGACGTAAATATACCTGTATTGCAACCATTAAACACATTATTTTCAACCGTTAGATTCTCTGACAAGGAAAATATACCGTAAGATGAATCTGAACCATAGAAAAGATTATGGAAAAACTTAGTGTTTGAAGAATTTTTGTTCATACTAACTAGCCGGTTTGAACCTCCCGTAATCTCAAATCCTATTAATGTGAAACGACTTCCCCCCTTCAAATTAAAAACGTTTTCAGAATTACCCCCATTAATCTCTACCGAATTCGGACCGGACTCCGAGATTATTGTCACGTTTTCTTTATCGATGACTATCGGGAAATTTTCATTGTCTCCATTGTAATTTTCCTCTACCAGAATCACTGTATCGGACTCAATATATCCTTCAATATTATCGCCCTTACTTACCGTATGGTCATTTTCTAAGCCCCAATGATCCAATGGGTTATCCGGATAATCCAGATTGTCCGCCCCAACCACTTTCTGTGAAGAGGAAACGCCGGTTGTAAGTAAGAAAAGAAATGTTGAGACAACTAAAACAATGAATATGAGTTTCCGAGTGTTTTTAATACTCCTCATTTTCCCACCTTACAGTCAAGTTCTAATTCATGATAATAGGTTTTTTGAACTTACTAAATGGGTTTAACCGAGCTTGAGTTAACAAATTACTTTTTTTAATTATTAATCCGATGCCATCCGCTGGATTTAATCTCTCTTTCAATTCCTCATTTTCTAGAGACTCAAGATGAGGGTAAGTTTTGCCCATCATTTACTCCTATTATATAGAAATTAGGCGGTTAAATACTAATAAATCTGTATAGAGATTTATCAATCGTGATAAAAGGAAGAATAGTTCCTTATTTATTCCGGATTAGCCCCCATTACGTAAAATTTCCTTTAAAGCGAAAATTATTATTTTTCCACCTCTAAAAATAGAAGAACTGATGTCAATTCTTGATAAGTATAGGAAAATAACACCAGAAAACTCGAGAAATAAAACATCTCTCTAAAATAAAAAGAAAAAAGGGATGAATGAGTTTACAACTCATCCTTAAGACCTTCCAAAGCACTCTTGTGTCTACTTTCGTCTTTAGCCGTCGTAATCAGATATGCTTTTTCTTCATCATCTCTTTTCTCAGCCCATTCCATTCTTTCGTCGTTAGCGTTTTCCTCACCTTCTGTCATCTTTTCTAAGTTTTCTTTGGTAGTCCCTACTTTTCCAGCCAGTTCTGCTGCGATTCCTGCATGCTTTGCTTCGGCCATGGCGTTCTCTCTAAATTGATCTGCTATTTTTGGGTATCCTTCTCTCTCAGCTTGTCGAGCCATAGCCATGTAAAGTCCTACTTCTTCCGTTTCATCACTAAACCAGTCTTCTAAATATTCTTCAAAATTCATAATTATCACCTCCTTTCTGAAACTTTTCTATCTCAAAATTTGTTCGAATTGAGAGATTGCTAAAAGCATCAATCAGAATCAATGACCTCCTCAGCCACGTTTTCACCTAAAGTTTTCAAACTGGAAAGCTCTTCTTGGTCAGCGTCGAATATCCACTTATGAGTATCAACAATTTCGTAGTCCAACTCCTCAAAAATATCAGTTATTTTGCCCACTGCTTCACCGCTCCATCCGTAACTGCCGAATGCTGCTGTGATCTTATCTACAGGATTCAAACCCTTCATATAGGTTAAAAATCCGGCTACAGCAGGATAGATTTCTCCGTTTAGGGTGGGAGATCCTACAATAAGTCCTTTAGAAATCATTACTTCGGCCATTATTTCCGTCCAATCAGAGTCACTCAGATTATAAACTCTATAATCCACGTCTTTTTCTTCGACACCTTTGGCTATGGTAAAAGCTGCTTCTTCAGTATGGTGCCACATGGAATCATATAGTATTATGACTTTTTCCTGGTCTTCATTGGAGCTCCAAGCGTCATATCTCTCTAAAATTTCTGGTATATTCTCTCTCCAGATAATCCCATGAGATGGAGCTATTATATCGAATTCGAGACCTAGTTCTTCCACTTGATCCAAGACTCCCTGTACTTGACGACCGTAGGGTAAAACAATATTCGCGTAATATTTAGCGGCCTCATTGAATATTTTACCCATTTCTTGATCATCAAACTCATCGTCGAAACGTTTCTTACTTGCAAAGTGTAGGCCAAATGCGTCGTTAGAGAACAAGACGTTGTCTTCCACAGCGTAGGTTACCATACTGTCCGGCCAATGAACCATGGTAGTTTTCAAAAAGGTAAGAGTTTTCTCCCCTAAAGTCAACTCGTCCCCGGTTTCAACTATTTTTACATCTTCTACATCCATTCCATATGCGTCTACTAGTCCTTTCTTAGCCCGTTTATTTGTAACAATCTGAACGTCAGGATACTCTTCTAGAACTTTTTCTAGAGACCCGGCGTGATCCATCTCTATATGATTTACGATGATATAATCCAAGTCATCTATTCCTGCGTGCTCTAACCTTTCAAGAAGTTGGCTTTCGAATCCTTCTTTAACGGTGTCAATTAGAGCATTTTTCTCATCCTTGATGACATATGAGTTATAAGTGGTGCCAAATCGAGTCTGATAGCCATGAAATTCTCTCGCTTTCCAATCGATAGCGCCTGTCCAGTAAATATTATCTTTAATTTCTCTATGCATATTATCACCTCCCCAAAACATACCCTTTTATTCGTTAATAACAAGTATTAATTACGAATATAAAAGAATTATGTACGAATTTCGGAAAGGTGTATTAGATGGATAAAAAAGATGAAAAGATTATAGAAATGCTGAGAGAAAATGCAAGAAGACCTTTTACAGATATAGCCGAAGAACTCGACGTTTCAGAAGCAACCGTGAGAAAGAGAGTACAAAACCTGGAAGAAAACGAGATAATAAAAAAATACACAATCAATGTAGATACAGAAAAAATAGGATATAACACGCTCACGCTATTGGGCCTTGACGTTGAACCCGATAAACTTCTGGAAGCTTGTGAAAAGATAGCCGAAGTTGAAGAAGTCAAAAAGGTCTACACCGCGACGGGAGATCATATGATAATGTCAGAAGTTTGGGCCAGAGACAATACACACCTTAGCGAAATCCTGTCCCAGAAAATCGGAGAGATAGACGGAGTAAAAAACCTATGTCCTGCCATAATCCTTGAAGAAATTAAAAACTGAACAAAATCAAACCTAAAATTAATGAATTACCTGTTTAACCTTCTTCTAATTAGAGCTTAATATACTTTATCTTACTCTTAATGTGTATTATTTTTAATATCTAACATGTATATAGTAAATCTTAGGAGTACTATGGGAATTAGTAAAAAAGACCCTGCCTGACCAAAACTAATTAAAATCATGGTATATTCATAGGAGTATGAGATTTGGAAGGACTATTAAGATTCAAAAACGAATAAATATAAGTAATGACTCAATAAAACACACACGGAGGTAGAAAATATGGCTGAATTACCAATAGCTGCTGTAGACAGGCTCATTAGAAAAGCTGGAGCACAAAGAGTAAGTGAAAGTGCTGCTGAAGAACTAGCTGAAATTATTGAAGAAAAAGGTTTGGAAATAGCTAGTGAAGCCGCTGAACTCTCAGAACACGCTGGAAGAAAAACTGTCAGAGATACAGACGTCCGTCTAGCAGCAAAGAAATAATGTATAAAGTAAAAAAATAAAATTTTTTCTTTAAAAACTCTTCTTATTTTATTATTTTTTTTCTACTATCTACTTGAAGTATTCTGAATATATTTTACTGGATTTTTACTACATATACAGTTCTTAAAATCAGAAACTAAGAAGGGAACTAATTCTATACATAATTAAACAATGAATTCACTCAAAACCGTTAAAACCCCCAGAGCGATAAAGGCTACGCCTACAATCCTTGCCAATTTCTCTTCATCAGCTAAGTTAGCAAATATAGCTGCAGATCCAGCACCTAACACTCCACCTATAACTGCAAATAACGCCATTATAGGTGAAAAAGATTCAAAAGCAAAATGGGCTACACCACCTGAAAGAGCTGTAAACATCATTATCAAAACGGAAGTTCCTATAGCAGTGTGAATATCATAATCCAAGATAAAAACCAAAATCATCAAAATCATCACTCCCCCTCCAGCCCCAAAAATTCCTGAAATCAACCCGATTAAAAGACCGAAAAAAGCAGAGGAAAGTATCTCTCTTTTCTTAAAATAAGATAGGTCGACCATTTCACGGAACTCAGTAGCACGAATAGTAATCGGTTTCTTTAGAAAACTTATCCCAACAAAAAATATCACCACACCTGTCAATCCACCTAACTCCGTAGAAGGGAAAAATGCAGAGAACCAGCTACCGACAATTGAACCAATCACGGCTAAAACAGCTATCTGTATTCCAGATTTTAGATTGATATTTCCGTATCTTGAAAAAGTTAGGGCAGCAGTTAATGAAGCAAAGATATCTGTGGTCAAACTAATACCTATTGCTTGATAGGCTTCTATATCCAAGAGAACCAGGAGTAACGGAACTACCACCACAACTGCACTAGCTCCAATCAACCCAGTTACAGTGCCCGCTCCCCAACCAGCAAACAAGAGAACTAATATCTGAGATAACTCAATCAATTCTGACACCTTCACTATTTTGTCTATTTCCACAAGAGAATCTCTTATTCTGATCTTCTAACCAACATAGCTTTCAGTAAGATAAATTCTATTTATTGACTTTTCTAATTTTAATTCTTAGATAACGACAGATTAATATCACAATTTAATCAGAAGCATTTCAGTTCAGAATATAAAGAGAAATATTCAGAACCAAGGCGATAGAAACCCAAAGGATGTAAGGGAGTAAGAGATAAGCAGCATTTTTAGACACTCTATCGAAGAGGAAAATGGTGAAACCTATCGCCACCCACAGTACGAATATCCCTACTAATCCTAAGAAAAGGGACTGTAATCCGAAAAATAGGTAGGACCATAATGCATTAAAACCCAACTGAACCATGAAAGCTACTATAGCAATTTTTACTTTCTTTTCACCTAAATCATGAGTCAGTATAAGATAAAGTGAAATTCCCATTACAGCGTAAAGTAGTATCCAAATTATGCTGATTATTTCTCCTGAAGGAGCGAAACTGGGTTTAGCTAATCCGGCATACCAAGGCTCCAAACCACTTATTGTAAAGATAGATCCTATTGCCCCGGCTCCAAAACTCAAAAGTATTGAAAAAATGAATTTGAGATAGTTTGATTGAGACCAGTCATTATAATTTCCATATATCCCAACGCTCAAAATAGCTATCAGTACTATAACGATATATTCAATCATCTTAAACCCTATAATCTGATATTGGATAAATTTGCTAATTTAAAAAGTTTTTTCTGAAAAATTATAAGAAAAATGACCGATCAGCGACCGAGTTATGCACAGATTGGAGATTATTTTACAATTTCACTTGAACCTTTGAAAAATTACTTTTAGAATGAAAACCATGTGTAAATAAGAGGTGATTTAAAAATGGAAGAAGATGGAAAAATACCATTAATTGGTGACGATTTTCCCGAAATGACGGTAAACACAACTCACGGAGAAATGAAACTACCTGAAGAATTTGAAGGCAAATGGTTCATACTTTTCTCCCATCCAGGAGATTTTACGCCAGTCTGTACGACAGAATTCTACTCTTTTCAAAAGAGATATGACCAATTTCAAGAGCTAAACACAGAACTAATAGGTCTTAGCATAGACCAAGTTCACAGCCATCTCAAATGGACTGAGTGGATTAAAGATGAGCTCGGTGAAGAAATAGAATTTCCAATAATAGCCGACGGCACAGGTAAAGTAGCAGATAAACTTGGATTGATTCATGGAAAAAATGAAACTTCTACAGTGAGAGCAGTTTTTATCGTGGACCCAAAAGCAACAGTTAGAGCTATTCTTTACTATCCGGCTGAATTAGGTAGAAACATGGACGAAATCATTAGAATGGTGAAAGGGTTCCAGAAATCAGAAGAGGATGGCGTTGCTATCCCAGCCAACTGGCCAGAGAACGAATTGGTTGATGATAGAGTTATTCTCCCCCCTGCTGGAAGTGAAAAAGGTATAGATAAGCGCAAACAGCAAGAGGAAGACGGTGAAATTGAGTGCTTTGATTGGTGGCTTTGCCACAAAGAGTCTTGAAAATTTTTACTGGGATAATTCAGTGACTAACTTCTTATTTTTTTTTAAAAGAAAATTTTTATTTTCATTCTACACGTAAATGAAGATATGAATAAAGACAAACGAAAAAAGATAATACAAATCTGCATAGCTTTAATCTCAGTCAATCTTGGATTATTCGTGCTAAAGTTCGTTCCTAGTTATTTATTTGCATCAGTATCTCTGAGAGCAGATGCATTCAATTCGTTAGGGGACCTGGCCTACTCGGTCATGTTTCTTATTGGTCTGGTATATGCACTGAAACCTAAAGACAAAAGCCATCCTCACGGTCACGAAAGATTAGAACCATTTCTATCATTATTAGTTTCTATAGCCATCGCAAGCACAGGTGTGATGGTTGTACGACAAGCTCTACTAAGTTTGCTATATAATCCTACGTTTAATTTCAACCCATTCTTCATTGTAGCTCTGATTGTCTCTATAGTTCTAAAGTTCTGGCTTTCAAAATATCTGGACAGAGAAGGTGAAAACCTAGATTCTTCTGCACTCACATCTTCAGCAAAAGATGCAAAAGCCGATGTTTTCGCTTCATTCACAGCTTTAGCAGGGATCATGGGGGCGTATTGCGGCCTTCTATGGCTAGATGCATTATTCGGTCTCATCGTTTCTATATGGATTTTCAGGACTGCTTATGAGATAGGTAAGAAAAACTTTGAATACCTAACCGGGGCCTCACCGCCGAAAAAAGAAATAGAAAAGATTGAAAGGATTCTGAACGATCATGATAAAGTGATTTCGTGCCGTGATTTGGAAGCTCACTATGTTGGGCCGAAAATAGACATGTCTGTAAAGGTTTACTTACCTAACGATTTAGATTTTGAAGATGCACACCGTATCGAAGAGGATCTGGAGACGGAAATAAAAGAGCTAGGCAAGATCGATTCGGTCTATCTCCATCTGGAACCTGCCGGTTCTGAAGGGTCTTGTGAGTGAAAAGGATTCTAAATCGGGTTATAGAAATCGTTTATCCGGAGTTCTCATCCAACTTGTTCAATAAGCCTTGCACGATAATCCCTGCATTCTCTAGAGTCGATTCATCGATATTTTCCAAATTGTCTCTCTTTGTGTGAACAGTGGGCATTGCGGAATACAACCATGTCGCTTTAAATCCCCTTTCTACGAACGGCATGTGGTCGGCTGCGAGCCCGGTAGGGAAATATCCGCCTTCCACGTCGAAATCTTCTCCTTCCGCTATCTCTTTAATCATGTCATTTAGATCTCTACTCGTCCTGATCCTTGGGAATCCATACGAGGCATTGTACAGTAAGTCTCCTCTCCCGACCACATCGAGATTGATGATGTAAGTATTTTCTTCGTCCAATTCGTCTCTATGATTTCCGAGATAATTCCTCGCTCCTGCCAGGCCAACTTCTTCGGCTGTGGTAGCTACAAATTCTAGGTCTACATCTTGGTACTGGTCTTCTTGGAGCGCCCTCGCCAGTTCAAGCATGACCGCCACTCCGCTCGCATTGTCCATAATCCCTGGCGACCGGTTCCCCGTCTTGTTGAAGACTAATAGGATTGTAACTGCGAACAGTAAAAAGCCCGAGTAGAGGAATATGGACTCCGGTAATAGAAAAGTCGAGGTCAATGCCCCTAAGCTTGCTATAATTGTGAATATAGAGAAAAGTATTCCTCCTAGAATGCTTATTGTTAGAGCTGTAATCCTAACCCTCATCGGTAAAAATTCACTTTTGGTATCGTAATGAGCTAACAGTATCACTTTTTTGTCACTGCCGGTAGACTCATTTTCAGCTATCACATTTTTACTGTGGTATTTGGGACCTACACCTTTGAAGGGGCCAATGAATTTGCTCCATCGGGTGCTGCCTATCAAAAAGAGCAGTAAGATTGTTGCAAGAGTTCCGGATATTGCCGGATGGACGCTTACGTAATAACCTGTCAAGAAGAACAATATTGCCTGGAATAATATTCCTAATTTTGTAATTAATTTGATTGATAAAGCGTACCTAACCTCTTCTTCAGAAACTTTCAGTCCGGATTCTTCAAACTGTTCTTCTATATATTCTCTAGCTTCTTTTTCCCCGTCTGTCCCGACAAATCTAGGGAAATTTAGATTTTTTAAATCCTGAATTGCTCTTTTGACATCGAAACTAGGCACTTTAACACCTTAATTTAGATAATAAGATACTACTGTTAACCTTTAAGTTGAAAACTAAAATTCGAAGTATCTCTGAATAAGATAATTAAAAAAGAAAAGGTTTTAGAGATGTTTCGATTTTAGTTTATCCCTGTTACTCGTACCCATATTCGTCCTTGGCAGTGTTTTCAACCTTATTATCTCATCAGGAACAGCAAAATTAGGAAGAATACCTTCATCTCTAAAGCCTTTCAAGAAGTCCATAATCATCTCTTCCTGAGGCTCATATCCCTCCCTTGGTTCAAAAAAGGCAACGATTTTCTCATAACCTTCAGCATCGGTTCCACTAATTACTGCACCTTTTTCGACACCTTCATGTTCCTCGAGCAAAGACTCGATAGTTCTAGGTCTGATCCGTTCTCCGGACTTTTCAAAATACGGAGTGGCTCTAACGACTGAAACGACACAATGGGCGTTTTCCACAACGCCTTTTGCTACACTGCCTAACAGAACGTCTTTGATAGGACCGCCACTTTTGTGTCCAACTATTATCCTGTCAAATCCCTCCTCTTCGGCGAACCTAACGATATCTTCAGCAGGGTCATAACCTCTTATCGAAAGTTTGGTTTCAACTTCTATATCCTTACCCGCAGCTTTCTTCTTGACTTCTTCCAAAATCTCTTCCCCTTCGCGATATTCTTCATCGCCAGCTTTCTTCTCGGAGTAGATAACCACAAATCTATCGAAATCGTTCTCTTCCGCTTGTAAAAGAGCATGTCTAAATGCGTTCCAAGACTCATCCGAGTCGTCCAATGGAACTAGGATTTTCTCATCCATATATACACCTCCCCAATCTCTTTTATTCCTCTCAAAGTATAAAATTTCACCCTAAAATTACTGAAATCCAGATTAGAGTTTGCTTATAGATATAATTAAAAAATATTCCAATATATTTGGAAAAATTCATTCTGAAAACGTAAATAGAAAGATATAACATTTCAAATGCATCGGGCAAATCAGAAAAAAAGAAAAAATAGACGAAGTTGATTAAACTCCATCTAATACTACTGGACTAATCCATGTCACATATCAGAGGATAAATTATTCGGACCCCTCTGTAGTATCTTCGGAATCTTCCGTGATATCCTCAGGTTCTTCACTAGTACTTTCAGATTTCTCCATAACATCTTCGGACTCTTCTGTAATGTTGCCACTGCCAGTCTCAACACCGTCAGAAATTATCTTGTACTGGATTCCGAACATTCCTGAAACAAATATAAGGAAACCTATGAAGGACAAAATTCCTCCTATAGCCATTTCCACAGAAAGCTCAGAAGCAGCTAACATAGCTGATTCTTCAGGCAATAGAAACATCCCAGGAATTGCAAAAATACCTGAAATAAGTGCAACGAGAACCACATAGCCCAAAATCTTAGCTCCATACTTCATAGTCTCTTTAAAATCAACAGCCATATTCTCACCTCCTATCGTAGAATATTTTACCAGGTTAAGTATAAGCTTTATCTACGGCCTTCCAACGGGTCAAATCAAAGCTATAATCACTTCTTCCCCTCTTCAACACCATCAGAAATCACTTTGTATAAAATGCCAAACAAACCAGAAATCAAAACAATCACACCGACCAAAAGAAGGCCAATTCCCGGAACAACGGAAGCTCCAGACAGATAAGTCGGCGAAATCAGCATGACTCCCGGCCCTGCAAATACACCTGTAAGAACTGCAAGGAGGAAAACATAACCAACCATTTTAGCCCAATATCTGAGAGTGTCTTTAAAATTCGCTGTCAAATAGTTCACCTCCTTCAAATCCCCATTCAGTTAAAACAATAAATTATTTTTGATATCTCCACAGAGGAAAGCTCATTCTAATAAAGTGGTTAGCAAGTACAAAAATAAAAGATAGAAAAATAGAAGTAGCGTGGGAGGAAACCTATTGAAATCGAAAGCTATAGCTCACCCTATCCAAGGATTAATCAAATACCATGGGATGAAAGACTTTGACTCGAGAATCCCTTATCATGAGTCAATTTCTGTCTGTACAGCTCCACTCAAAACAGAAACGGAAATCGAATGGACGCCGGACAGCAAAGAGGATAAGGTGGTTATAGATGGGAAAGAAGCCGACGAAAAAGCGATGAGCAGATGCGAAAAAGTGATAGACAAAATCAGAGAAATCGCGAACATAGATTATGGTATAAAAGTAAAGTCCGAGAACAGTTTTCCTTCTAAGTTAGGCTTCGGATCTTCTTCTTCAGGTTTTGCAGCATTGACACTTGCAGCCGCAAAGGGCGCTAAGATTGATCTCGACTTCGATAGTTCAGAATCAAGAGAATATCTTTCAAGGATCGCCAGGTTAGGATCGGGATCCGCTGCTAGGTCTCTCACTGGAGGAATATCAAAATTAAAAGCGGGAGAATCATCAGATGAGTCTTACTCTTTTCAACTTGCAGGGCCAGAGGACCTCGAAATGTCAATATTGTGTATACCTGTAAGGGAAAAGGAATATACGGAGAACTCGCACAGAGAAGCCGTGAAATCTCCTCTCTTCGATTGCAGAAAAGACTATATCGAGGATAAAGTTTCGGAGATGGAAAAAGCCGTGGAGAATAGAGATATAGAATCGATCGGAGATTTAGCGGAGACCGACACTCTCAATCTTCATGCTGTTACCATGACTACACCTGCAAAACTGGTGCTTTGGAAAGAAAAAACAGTGAGAATCATCAACAAAGTACTAGAATGGCGAGAAGAAGACGACATACCTGTCCATTTCTCAATTGACACTGGCGCCTCAGTATACCTTAATACCCCCTCAGAACATGAAGCAGAAGTAAAAGAAAAAATAGAAGAAATTGGATTCAATGAGATTTACGAATGTGAAATCGGCAGTCGTGCCGAACTGATTGACTGAATGTTTCCCAATCCCTTGATTTCTACGGTCTTCCGCTAAATCCTGGTTTGATGAATAAGGATAATTTACCAGCGGACAGAAATGCAAATTCGAATAAGAGAAAAATTCTGGCTGTTCTAAAAGCCCACTAATCAACTAGCTATTAAAGTGAAAAGTTAAATTTTCCCAAATCAATTAAACCTCCTTCAGTAATTAAGACACTTGGAGAGCAAAAATTGGATTCAAAAACCGAATCAGGAATATGGGAAGAAGCAAAAGCTGGGATTATACCAGGTGTAATCAGTACTAGTATCTTCCTGATTCTTATCTTTCTGCATTTTCTATGGAAATTTTATGTTTTCCAAAATATCCCTTGGACCTTGTCGGTAGTAGTGATCGCCATCATAGGGATTAGCGTGCTCGGAGGACTCATATCTGGTCTGGTCTTAGGGGCTATTGACGGATTACTAGACGGAGTGCTTCCAGAAGATAATCTGAAGAGGATAATATCTTTTCCACTTCTAATTACCTTGATTATCGCGCCTCTAATCCTCTGGCAGATCATTTGGGGAAAATTCATAGTTCTATATATCTTCACATCCCTGGTTATCTGGACTGCCTTCAAAATCAAATTTAGAAAGGGATCTGAAAAACAGAAAAAAGGAAGGTCTTTACTACTCGGTATGGCATTCATAATTATAGTATCGATTGGAGCCGTCGCGATGTGGTTTGAACAGACGGACACCACTCCTGACAAACTTTTAGGGGATGTCACACTTTCTGGGGTCGTTGGAAATTCTAGTTTGACGAGCGGTTTTACCGAAAGTGGGAGAATGTCTCTATTCGCATGGCCCACACCTAGCTACTATGATCATGTGGATTATTTAGGTAAAAAAAACGAGAACGGGGACTTCAAAGCAGAACCTGAAATGGGAGTTTTTAGCGGGGTGCAGGTAAATGGAAACAATTCTGTCAATTGGTTTTGGGAAGGAAATTGGGAACATACAAACTATTATGAAAATAACGCTTCCAATATTTTTGTTACAGTTTCTGAAAACCCTGATCTAGGGCTTAAAGTAACTACTAACAATTTTGTCCATCCTGAGGAGAATGTGGTGATTAGAAACTATGAATTAGAGAAGGAAAACGATTCTGAAATCGAAAACCTCACCTTTTTCTCATATTCAAATTTTCACCCTACAACAGGAAAAATACCTCTTCTCCCTCTATCAGATTACTTTCAGAGAGAACCCGTGCAAACTGATTTTCCAATACTCAAAAATTCTCGAAATGCTTACTACAAAGATAATAGCATAGTCTTCACGAAAGAAAAATCGTTTTCACGAACAAACGATGAATCTCAAACTCCAGTTTACGTCGGGGTAACTGCCTCGTCCGAAATTGAAGACTATCAGGTCGGGACTTTAACCAATGGAGGCCCTGAGGACGCTTTTGATGATTGCAATGACGGAACTCTTACAAACTCCTCCTCCAGTTCTAAGATGGTTAATGGGGCCTTTTCGACCCAATTGGATGATGAAGATTCCAGCGTCACTCTTTACTATGCGGCTTCCGACTCCGAAGAACAGACTCTTGAATTATTAGGAAATGCTAGAAAAACCTCATACTCTACACAACTGGATAAAAACAGGGAATGGTGGGATAATTGGTTAAGTAAAGCCTCTATGCCCGATACTAATAATGAAAATATTCTGGAGGTGGCTGAGAGGAGTCTAATCACGATAAGGAATGCTTATGATAAAGATTCCGGAGCTATACTTGCATCTGTTTCCAGGCAACCTCCCTATTTCCTTGATTGGCCCAGAGATGGTGCCTTCCTCAATTATGCTCTGGACCAAGCAGGTTATCACGGGATGGTTGAGAAGCATAACAAGTATTACGCGAATATACAGAGAGCTTCCGGAACGTGGGGTATGAACTACTTCCCGGATGGAAAGGAAGGAGGGCCTATACTTTTCGAGATCGACGAAACCGGTCTGACCATCTGGAGCATGTGGAAACATTACGAGATGACTGGGGATCATGCTTATCTTGAAAATGTCTACCCGTCTATGAGGAAAGCGGCGAACTTTCTCACGGAATGGAAGGATCCGAGCAGTAATCTACAGTTTTATGCTCATGAAGATGACAATCCTGTTCCATCTCAAACGATGAACGGAGCGGTTACGGTCTATCTAGGTCTCAAATCCGCTATAAAAGCTGGAGAGGCGGTCGGAGAAAACGAGGACACGCTGCAAAGGTGGAGGAAGAGAAAAAGTGGTCTAAGAAGTGAGATCGAGAAAGAATTCTCCCAGGAATCGGTTACCGGTATACCGGGTGGAAGAAGCAGCTGGATAGTTTGGCCGACTAAGTTTGAAAATTTCGAAAACGAAAAAATGGAACATCAAGCGGAAATTGTTTGGGATACTATATCGGAAAGTATGAATTCTGAAACTGTAGGATCATCTGATGCTTATGAGATAATGGACATCTTATCATTAGCCCACATGTGGACCGATAATGAAGTTAAAGAGAATAGGTTGAAGGAAAGTTTGCAGTGGTGGGCTGAAGGTATAGCCACCGAAGATACGAAACAGTTTGGAGAGTTCCATTACTTGGTTAGGGAGAACAACGAGTTGGTTTGGAGAAATAAGATAGCGATACCTCATGCTTGGAATCATGCTCTCTTTTACTCTGCGGCTATGACTGTTTACGGTTCGGAAGATAATCGAATAAATTACTGAGACTCGCAAGTATCCTATTCAGGACCTTTCTCAGCATTCAACTAATCAAAACCATAGAGGAAAGGAAGAATGTGCCTCGGCCGGGATTTGAACCCGGGGCACCGGCTCGAAAGGCCGGAATGTTTGGCCAGGCTACACCACCGAGGCTTGAATGGTCTTGAACATTAGTTAGATAATTCTTTTGAGTTTATAAGTTCTGTTTTAATTATCCGTACATTTTCTCTGGACTTTCCTCTGATTCCACATTTATCTCTATCTCTCCGAACTTATCCTCATAATTTTCGAGATGTTTCTTCATCCATTGAAAAAGACTTTTGAACTGGACCGGACTCATATGGAGTTCTACCTGCAATTCTCTTTGGATTTTGTCAAGTTTCATGTTTCCCGGCTTCCCTCTCGGGTTGATCTCCGGCATGTGTTTTTCGGTGTAAATCATCATCTTCGCTCCTTTAGGGTTCAATCCTCCAAAAACTCCGTCCAAGTGGACTTCTTTGAAATCTTCGGATTTTTCAACTTCAAAATCTGGCACATTATTTACCAAGTGAATCACCTCCTTCTCTAAAGGATTTCATTGGTTCTTAGACGGGAAAAGTAATAGTCTTTTTGATATTTCCTGGGATAGAGAATTATTTTCAAGAGGATGGACCTAATTTTACATTATGAGAGTAATAAGAGAGTTCGATCCGTGGAAAGGGAAATATTGTACATGTCCTAAGAAATACTCACTAAATCCGTACACAGGCTGCGGACATGGATGCATCTACTGTTATGCTACATACATTCCAAACTTCTTCCAACCTAGAAGAAAAAAGAACCTCAAGAAGAGGGTGAAAAAAGATCTCAAAGAGATTCCAAAGAGATCTATACTTTCCTTGTCAAACTCTTCCGATCCCTATATCCCGATGGACGAGGAGTTTCAAGATACTCGCAAGTGTCTAGAACTATTTACTAACTATAACCATGAGATACTGATAGTGACAAAGAGCGATATCGTTCTAAGAGATATCGACCTACTGAAAGAACTGAAGTCAGCAGTTACGATAACGATAACAACTCTAGAAGAGGAAAAATATTCGAAATTAGAACCTGGAGCTCCAGATCCTCAGCGTAGATTGGAAGCGATTTCAAAATTGGAAGAAAAGGATAT
>CAZKND010000020.1:0-4257 GCA_964554215.1 Hadarchaeota archaeon (SeqCode)
AGTCGAAACACTGGAAACGGGGGTAGTTTGAGAATAGTGGAGACGAAAAGTCAAACGCAGAAAAATTTAAAATTTGAAATAGAGTCTAAGAACTGCGAATATTTATGTAATCGTAAGCTTCCGCACCAGAATCAAAACAATAATTAAGAGTCGAGTAATCATCAGCGAACTCTTCTACTTCCCCCTTAACATTTTCTGGATCTTCACCTTCAACTATAATTCGAGAGATATACTCAGCTATCCTCTCCATCTCATTTTCCTCCATACCCAAACGTGTGACCTCAGAAACTCCTAACCTTATCCCACCAGGATTATCATAATGTCTATCCTCACGAACATCCCAAGGTAAAAGATTACGATTTAGAATGATATTCCCACTTTCCAATTCGCGCTCAAAATCTCCACCGAGACCATAATCGGTTACATCCAACAAGACAATATGAGAAGAAGTGTATCCCTTATCAGAGCCTACAACATCCAACCCTCTCTCATCAAGTGCTTTTCCAAGAGCTTTCGAATTCTTAATAATCTGTTCAGCATAATCTTCTCCAAATTCCAAATGCTCAGCAAGAGCAATTGCCAGCGCAGCTACAGAGTGAAGATGATGATTGCTAACCACACCAGGAAAAACAGCATTATCTATTTCACCCTTTAACTCCTGATCAGCAGTCAAAACCATTCCATGTTGGGGTCCAGGAAGAGTCTTATGAGTACTGCAATCCATAACATCAACTCCTTCATCTAATGGGTCTTGAAAGTGATTTCCACCGATCAATCCTGCAACATGGGCCGCATCATATGCAACTTTAGCTCCATGATTTTTCGCTACCTGCGCAAGCTCTTCTACAGGATGAGGGAAAAGAAAAACACTTGCTCCAAACAATAACAAATCAGGCTCTACTTCTCTTATCTTTTCTCTAGCCGCCTCCACATCTATATTCATAGCTTCCTCATCAAACGGTAGATATTCTATATTAAGACCATGAACAGCTCCTGCCGTTCCTCCAAACTTTTTCTTTCCCATACTGATATGGCCACCGCAAGCTATAGGTAAACACATCAACGTATCTCCAGGATCCGTAAAAGCAGTATAAGTAGCTAAATTTGACAAAACACCGGAAACAGGCTGAACATTCGCACCGCCAGCTCCATAAACTTCCTTCGCCAAATCCATCGCAAGTAATTCTACTTCATCTATAAATTCACAACCAGCATAAAGTCTCTCCTTGGGAGCTCCCTCCGCATACCTATTTCCAAAATCAGAAACAAGAGCTTCCTTAACAGCTGGACTGGGAACGTTTTCACTGGCGATTAAATTAATCGTATTCTGAGTCCAATTATGATGCTCTTGCAACAAACTCAAAGTTTTATCAAACGATTTTTTAGGATCCATCCTTATTCTCCACTAATTTAACTAATTCATCATATTTAGCACTAACCTCAATAGGCTTTTCAGAAACTTCTGCAGCTTCTTCAGGATCTTTCAAAATATGGCCAGTAACAACCGAAACCACCGTTTCATCTCTATCAATATCTCCATTTTCCACCATTTTCTTCAACCCCGCAATAGAAGTCGCACTAGCAGGTTCAACACCAATGCCTTCCTTTCTCGCTAACATTTTCTGGGCCTCAACTATCTCATCATCGGTGACCCCTTCCGCATCTCCATCAGTTCTTCGGATTGCTCTCAAAGCCTTAGGGCCATTCACAGGATCTCCAATTCTAATGGCAGTGGCTAATGTCTCAGGATTTTTCTCTGGAGTAACAGTCTCGTCACCTGCCTCCACAGCGTCCACCACGGGCTGAGATCCATCTGCTTGGATTCCCGTCATCTTAGGTATACCATCAACTAAGCCAAGCTCGTTGAATTCATAGAAACCTTTGTAAACAGCCCAAATATTAGCACAATTACCCATAGGAATGGTTATCCTATCAGGAGCTTCAAATCCTAACTGATCGGCAATCTCGAACCCGATCGACTTTTGACCTTGAGGTCTGAAAGGATTTATAGAATTAAGAAGGTAGATATCGTCCCTTTCATGAGTAAGCTCTCTTACTAATTCTAAAGCTCTGTCAAAATTATCCTCCACCGCAATTATCCTGGCCCCATGCAAAGCCGCCTGTGCAAGCTTTCCTAAAGCAACCTTCCCCTTCGGAGTTAAAACGAGACAATCCAAACCTGCCTTACCTGAAAAAGCAGCGAGCGATGAAGAAGTATTGCCAGTAGATGCGCAAGTAACCGTTTCCACACCATATTCTATAGCCTTAGTAACTCCAACGGTCATCCCTCTATCCTTAAAAGAACCTGTTGGGTTACCACCTTCATATTTTACGTACAATTTATCTATCCCAATTTCTTCAGCAAGAGAATCGCACTCATATAGCGGAGTTCCACCCTCATCTAAACTAACTATGTTTGACTCGTCATTTACAGGCATAAACGGTGCATATTTCCAGAGGGTAACCGGATCATTTTCCAACGAATCTTTATCAACCTCCTCCTTCACCTTCTCCAAATCAAGCTCTATTTCTAAAAGGGAATCACATTCAGGACAAGTATACAATCTTCTCGAAACTGGAAAGGTTTCTCCACAGCTTATACATTCGTAATGCATTTTCAACCCTCCACGCTCTTGTAAATATCAACTATATCTCCCAACAAAGCGCTGGACGTCTCTCTCGGACCTGCTCCAAACCCAGTTATAGTCATCTCTCTAGCCAAATCCGTCTTCAAAGTTACAGAATTAAGAGAACCTTGAACGACCAAAGGATTGTCAGAAGAAACTAGTTTGGGAGAAACTTCCAACCCATCGGAATTCGCAACCCCCACCAACCTTATCTCGTTACCCGATTCTCGAGCCAATTGAGTAACTTCTGGTCCAATTCTCGTAATTCCTTCAACGTCAACATCTTCCAATTTAACGCTTTGATCCAGCAAAGAATTGGCAAGAATAGTCATCTTAGCAGCTGTATCAATACCCTCAATATCAAGAGTAGGATCCTCCTCAGCTATACCCAACTCCTGAGCCTCGCTTAAAACAACATCAAAAGGAACATTTTCCTCAGTCATCCTAGTCAAAATATAATTAGTAGTCCCATTCAACACGCCCTGAATCTCAGAGATACTGTCTCCAGACATTTGCCCCTCCGCCAATCCTAACACAGGGATAGCACCACCCACGGTCGCCGAATATTTAAACTCCAAACCGGAACTCTCCTCCAACTCCTTCAATTCATCAAAAGCCACAACCAAAGGCCCTTTATTAGCTGTCACTACATGTTTACCCCGATTCATCGCCTCCTTTATATGAGTCAATCCTGGCTCACCGTCTTCTATACTTGTTGGAGTAAGCTCAACCATGATATCAGAATTCACATTTTTCACTACATCCAAAGCAGATGTACCTAATTCCCCATCCTCCATAACTTCAGATACGGAAGCTTCGGAACCAGAAGCTTCGGACAATTCTCCGAGATCTATCCCGTCCTCATTCACAATCGCACCGCCAGAATCAACAACTGAAACTATATCTAACTGAACTCCTGATTTTTCCTTCAAGTAATGCTGCTTCTCCTCTATAACCTTAGTAAGGCCTTGACCAAGATTGCCGAAACCGATAAGTGATATTTTCACTCCAATCCCCCCAAAGGTTCAATCAACAAAAGGTCCTTTTCATCTGCAACTTCTTTCAACCTTGAAACTGCGTTATCTAAGCTATCCTGAGTTGTTGCCCAAATTATAATCCGGGCAGAGGACTTTCCTTCGTCATTGCCAAAAGCTAAGGTCAAATCAGAAACTTTAGCACCATCTATCTCATTTAATCTTTCTACTGAATCTCTGATGTCAGTTTCAATAATCTCTCCGACAAGAAGCATAACTGCCTTAACAGCCTCCTCCTGTTCACCTACTCTTGTGATTCTGGCCCCAACTTTTTTTACTTCTTCAAGAATCTTGTCCAATCTCTCTTTCTCTGTAACTTCCAAAATTACGGTTACAGGTACTTTTCCTAAAGGGGTCAACTCTTCTCGTTTATGAACAACATTTTGAATATTAGCGCCATATTTAGAAATCGGATCAAGCACTTTAACTAGCTGACCCGGAGTATCTTCAAGTTCCATTTCTATTCTTGCTCTCATAATTACACCTGCTGTATTTCCATAGATTATTCAAACTTATTTGACTTAATACCTAAGGATTTAATTTAATATTTTCAATACCTTTTAAATTCTGGATAATTTTTTTTTTTTTACTAATAT
>CAZKND010000020.1:4267-21806 GCA_964554215.1 Hadarchaeota archaeon (SeqCode)
AGACATCGATTTCGGAGGTTTCACATCATAACCCAGTTCTTTCATCAAATTAAAGCCTTGAATAGTGCCTATTGATCCCTTTTCAACAGAATCCTCACCGTAAGAATCGACCTCATCTTTTTCTCCGTCTACAGAATAAACTGCTATTGGTACAGGATCTCTTGTATGGTCTCCAATATTAATAGGGGTAGGATGGTCCGGCATGACCGAAATTGAAAACTCTTCTCCCTCTAACTCATCTAAAACCTTCTGGACTATTTTTTTATCTATATTCTCAATAGCCCGAATCTTATTTTCCAAATCCCCCTCATGACCTGCTTCATCAGGAGCTTCAATATGAATTAAAACAAAATCATGATCTTCAAGAGCCCTCAGGCCATATTCAGCCTTATTCTCATAACTAGTGTCATGATACCCCGTTACGTCCGGAACGTCAATTTTATCCATACCGGCACAAACACCCAACCCCTCAACCAACTTCACGGCAGAAATAATAGCCCCATCTAAACCATATCTTTCGTGAAAAGGCTCCATATTAGGGGATCTACCATGTCCCCAAACCCAAAGATAGTTTGCCGGATTTTTCCCTTCATCCTCCCTTTTCTCATTAACCTCGTGCTCGCTCAAAATCCTTGGAGAATCTAAAACCATATTATTTATTCTTTCCACAATTTCGGAATCCTCCGGTTCAAGAAGCAAGTCCTCCAACCGTTCCCCCATATGTTTATGAGGTGCATAAGACGTCACATCTTCTAACTCATTATCCTCATCGCTCACCACGAACAAATGGCGGTAATCAATTCCAACATAATATTTCCCCATATCCCCATACTCCTCAGAAACCGTTTCGAACAATTCCGCCGCCTCCTCGGTCGAGATATGATCAGCTGAATAATCTTTAATACGGTCATTTTCCACGGTTATCAAATTACAGCGGAAAGCAACCTCATCATCATTCAAATCAACATCTATACCTGCAGCCTCGATAGGACCTCTACCTGTGAAATATTCTTTGGGATCATAACCTAGGATAGACATAATTGCAACGGCAGACCCTGTAGGCAATCCCTCCGGCACGTTCTCCAATCTTCCCGTCCTTCCATTAGAAGCTATCCAATCCATTCCGGGAGTTTCCGCAGCTTGTAAAGGAGTTTTACCATCCAACTCTTCTAATGGGTCATCGGCCATCCCATCAGCAACAATTAATACATTTTTCATATTTTCAGTCCCTCTCAAACTCGCTTTATTTTATCTCAACCGATTATAATTATCATTATTCAATTAAAAGAGAAACCTTCCGTTTCACTTAAGGATTTTTCCAGTTTCCATATACCATAAGTACAAATCGATTTCAGCGAGAGAAAGACCAACTTTTTTCGATAAATCTTTCACCTTTTCTTCAATATTCAGGTATCTTTCTTTCTTTGTCAAAGTTTCAGGGTTCTCCTCGATTATATCTTCATCACAAAGTATCCGTAGAATATGTCTATCTATAATCATCAAATCTTTATATCCAACATTCCTCAGAAAATGACTACTCTCTTTACAACCTAATCCCTTAACGTTCTCAATTAACCAATCCCTAGCCTCAAAAGGGTCTGAAAAATCAGAGATAATATCTCTAATATTGTCCGAATATTTCCTATTTTCAACTATATACTCCGCCCGCTTGTTATAGAAACGATACCCATGACTTTCTAATTTACTAACCAAATCATCTAGAGGAAGCTCAATAAAACCTTCAGAACCTAAGTCATCCTGGATATCTATAGCCAGCTGGGCAGACGAATTAGCTGTTAAGACACAAAAGGACAATTCTGAAAACCAACGATTATTATCCTCCATACCCACTCTTTCGAACTCTTCAATCCTTTTATCTACCTTTTCCGAAATTTCTGAATTCTTTAAATCTATTATCCTCTTCTCTAAATCGTTCATACAGAGTTATCATTGAACATGCAGAAATTTAATTCCTCTCAAAAAGAACTGCTCGAAACAGCATCTGGCTTTAAACCCGTTTTTAATCCGGTCCCTCTCTTCGTAAAATCCCATTCTCTCGGTCTGACCTTCTCAGGAGTAGCGTCAATCACGGAAAATTCCGGAACTTCGTTCGGACGAACGGGAACGGATACTAGTCCCGAGCTAGGATGAAGACTCATTGGCGCTAATAAAAGGCCTCTTCTCCACCTACGCTCGGTGAGAAAACAGGTGCCCATGTTTCCTAGAAACCTGATTCCTGATTTTTTCTCCTGTCTATCAAACTGAGTTTTTTCCTCGATATATTCAGAGGAATATTCCGTAAGTTCATTGTGTAAATCTGATAAGAAGCTCAAATGGTCCTCTGAGGTGATTTGTAAATCTTCTAAAGGAAGGAGAATGTCAAAGCCTACTTCTCCTGAATATTTTACAAGAGGTTGAGGAAACCCTTCGCTTTCAAGGGCTTCTAAAAACAAGTTCGTCACTTCTTTTGCTACTTTTAGTCCACCTTCTTTAGCTTCTATTGTCCACAAAAGATCTCTACCTATAACTCCAGATGTTTCAGAAGGTTCAGAATACCTCCAGTAAGAACCATAGAATGAACGGGCACCGGAATTTAAGACATCAGCCATAGTCTCTTCAGAATCAATTACTAAAACTGACTCTTTTCCCTCATCAGGATGTTTCCTTCGGATTTCCTCTCTATTTTTGTCATAGAAAGCTCCTTCTCTAATCGGGTCGCGAGCACCCGAATAAAAGAAATCCAAAATCGAATTTTTAACCTTGGTCTGATTATAGAATTTCATAACTATCAGTTGTTATTGGTATGAAGGTGTTTTTTAAAGGGAATTTTCGAGAGGGGGTAGTGAATGTATTTCTCATTCCTTAAAATCAAAAATTAGATCTAAACGAACAGAAAGTTAAAAGCCAGACCTAAGACGATTATTCCAAAAGAAATCATCAACGCATAAGTTACAATTAGCCTTTTCTTCATCACCTTTTTCAAAATAACGAACTGCGGTAAGGAAAGAGCTGATACAGACATCATAAAAGCTATAGAAGTGCCTATAGGCAATCCTTTTCCAATCAAACTCTCCACTACAGGAATAACGCCTAAAACATTGGTGTAAATTGGAACTCCTACCGCAACAGCCGCCGGAACGGCGAAAGATCCGGTTAGATAACTGGCAACAACTTCCTGAGGTACGTATCCATGGACCAAAGCTCCTATCCCCACTCCTATCAAGACATACGGAATGATAGACTTCACTATCTCTTTTGACTCTCTATAAGCCATCTTTCCCCTCTCTTTGAAGCTCACTTCCTTTTCCGAATATTTCTGATTCCCTATATCAAAATCTTTCACATATTTTTCAAATCCAAGTTTATTGAGAGAATAACCTCCCAAAATCCCTATCAGCACCCCTCCTAAAACATAGAGCAAAGTTATTCTCCAACCCAAAACACCAATAAGAACAACTACAGAGGCCTCATTGACCATCGGGGATACAAAAAGAAAAGTCAGAGTCATGCCGAACGGTATACCAGCTCCTAGAAAACCTAAAAATAAAGGAATAGTGGAGCACGAGCAAAACGGGGAGACAATTCCCAAAACAGCTGCAGCAAAATAACCCAAAATACTTCGTTTACCTTTGAGATAATCCCTAATTTTTTCAGGTTTTATGTAGGTTCTCAAAAATCCTACTCCAAAAATGACTAAGAATAAAATAAAGGAGATCTTTAGGCTGTCATATATCCAAAAGTTCAAAGCTTCGGCTGCATTACCTGAGAGGCCTGTCAAGGACACGATATATTCGGAAATCAGCTCGAACATCTTTCTTATCTCAATATCTCATATATCTCTTCTTTCGGTGGCACCCTTCCACTTATTACTACTTCACCATCAACGGCCAAAGCAGGAGAATTCATAACTCCCTTGCTAGCAATTTCTCCAGGATCCTCTATCTTTTGTAAATCCAGATCCTCTCTATCCAAATCCTCTACCACTTCTCTAACCGAATCTTCCAACTTTTGACAGTTGGAACAGCCAGGGCCCAATATTTCAACTTTCATTCTTAATCTCCTCCGCATTTTTCAATATTTTTCGAATTTTATCCGGTTTTTTTATACGCCCTTCGAGTTTCTTTCCTCTTTTCCTCGTTTCTATTACGCCAGAATCCTCCAGTTTACTGAAATGCCTATAAACTACGGACAGGTCTTTTTTTATTACGTCCTCAAATTCGCAATAGCATTTGAAATCTCCGTGCTCTAGCAGTCCTTTAACGATCTCAAGCCTTTGCTCCGAAGATAGGGCTTCAAAAACCTTCGACTTTTTTTGCATTATTGTGCAATAATGCATTTCAACCTATAAAAGTTCCGTCCACCTGCAAAGGTATCCAAAACAAATTTCAAAATCATTCTGAAGATTCGGAATCTTCCATTTCTTTACCGAAAGCCCGAAGGGTCTCAGAAGATATACCGGTCGGAGAAAAAATCGTCACTATATCCCCGGATTTTATAGTCGTATCTCCTCTCGGAGTTAAGGTCTCATTTTCCTTCTCAACAGCAACAAAAAGATCCTCTTTTTCAAGAAAACCTGCATTGTTGATCTCCTCCACAGTCTTACCAGAAACCGGAGCACTTTCGTTAACTCGCATATCCGCAGTCTCAGCTTCACCAGAAATACTCTTCAAATCCACTATTGGGCCCGGTTCTATCTCTCCAGGGCCAAACTCCTCGTAAGGCTCGTAATATTCCCTACGGATCAGGTCTTCATCTTCTATATCCAAACCAAGTTCTATCAACTCATTAGTTATCTTTGTGACTTCCTCAGTGTCCTCAGCAACCACCTTAATATGAAGGTCTATATCCCCCGAAATTATCTCTCTAATCTGTATAACACCGGGTACTTGCAGCGCTTTTTTAGCTAAATTTTGTCTATCCTTTATTGAAGAAGAGCATTTTATCAAGGCAACTAAAAGCTTTCCGGACCTCTGAAAGTCCACATCCGCATGATATCCCCTCAATATCCCTTTTTCCTCAAGCTGCTTTATCCTATTTCGTATAGTTCCGGGAGAAACATTAACTTCTTCAGCTATCTCCGGCGTAGTCGTCTCCCTAGCATTTTGCATCAGCCTATAAACTATCCTTTTGTCTATCTCATCTAGTCTTTCAGTCATTTACGACAAATTACAATTAGAGTTAAACGTTTTTTATTCCTCGCAATCACAAGGCCCCTTAAAAATACGGAAAATAAGAATACAAAAGTTTTATTTTAAATAAAATTACTTTAACAGTAAAATAACACACCGAAAATAAAAAAAGAGGAATAAAAAATGAGAGTTGTTTTGGTAGGAGGAGGCCGAACAGGATTCAACCTCGCAAAAAGGCTAATATCCACAGGACACGAACCAGTCATAATTGAAAAAGACGAAGAAAGAGCTAACGAATTAACCAAAAAATTAGACGCGTTAATCATTCCAGGAAGCGGCACCAAACTAAGCATGTTGAAAAAAGCCGAAGTCGGAAAAGCAGACGCATTAGCAGCACTTACACCCAACGACGAAACCAACCTAATGGTCACAAAACTAGCAAAAGAACTGGGATCTCCAAAAATAATAGCACGGGTAAACGAAACTAAACACGTGGAAATGTTCGAAAACATAGGAGCCGATGCAACAATAAGTTCAATAATGCCAACGGTAGGACTGTTCGAGAAAGCAATAACGGGACCAGAAGCTTACGGTCTACTAAGCTTGGGAGGAAACAAAGCAGAAGTAACGGAAGTGACCGTTTCAGAAAATTCAGAAGTGGTTGGAAGCACTGTAAAAGAATTGGACCTACCTGACCTGTGTACAATAGCTATGATCACTAGAAAAGACGAACTGATTAATCCAAAAGAAAACCCCACGCTAAAAGAGAAAGATCGAGTGATACTCGTAGGTGACGAGAAAGATATAGAATACATGGGTAGACTACTACAAGGAGAAACAAACGATAACTAAGTTTTCTCAAACAAAAATAACTCTATCTAACTAGAATCCTTCTCTCTACGCTTGAACGACTCAACTAATGGTTTTAGAAGTGTCCTAACGAACTTTCTAAGATTGTCATTTCTCTCTATGACATCAGCGATCGGTGGTGAAACCCTATAGTATAGATCGACAAGCTTCTTGCCCCAATGCCTATGAACGAGATATGAATCCCTAAACCTACGGAGAACATTGATATCTTTTGAGAAAGGCGTACCATAAGCAGCAGTAGCTATGAAACATCCCTGTCTCTTATTCTCCATATCATAATAGAAATAACGATCACATTCCGGACATACATACTTAAGAAATACCTTTTCCTCAGTAGTCTTTTTAAATAAGAACTTCCTCGTTTCCTCCTCTCTAATCTCCGTACCTGCAATATCCATTTTTACAGAGTCTTCAGAACATAGTAAAGTAGGAACAGCATCTACATCAGCAGGGCTAAGTTCATCAGAGTCCTGTTCAAAATCTTCCTCGAAGTCTTCTTCAAAGTCATCTAAAAAATCGTCTTCTTCCTCTGGTTCCTCTTCAGTCAAATTGACACCTATTTTTACTATGTTAACAAAGCAATTAAATCCACTTATTTTGTTACACCCATAACAAAAAAATAGCAAAATTAGCCTATTAGAAATTAATAAAAATATCTTTACGATTATCTCTCAAACCTTTTGAACCCGGAAAGACCCAAAACTTCGAAATCGAACTTCTCTTGAGCCTTGTCAAGAACAAGATTTATTCCTAAAGTATCAGAAGGCATATGCCCAGCAGTTATTATATTGATATTATGCTCATCAGCTTTCTCTATTTGATCCTTCGGAGCATGCATAGCTATCAAAGTATCTATACCTGAATTGACCATTTTCTCGATAACCCCATCTCCTAAATCAGTTCCTCCCGTAAAACCGAAAACCCCTATTTCACCCGCTCTGTTCTTTCCATCCCCCGAGTAAATCTTAGGTCCCATATCATATTTCAAAGACCATTCATATTCGGGAAGTTCAAGAAGACAATCGATTATATCATCCAATCTCTCAGGATCTTCCTCGTCCAAATAATCCTTCATGAAGGAATAAGCATGATTATCCATCACTGTATGGAGACACATATAGGGAATATCCAATAATTCAGCAGTCCTCGGAGCCCGAGGATGATTAGCCGGATGAACCGACTTACTAACTTCATCTATTCTCGGTTTAACCAAACCTTCAGCCTGAGAAACCGGGACTCCAGCTTCGGAAAGAACATCCACCTGCAAACCCATAACTCCGGAAAGTCGGGCCAAAGCCGCCCCTTCAGGATGATGAGTGACCACACAATCAATATCCTCCCCCTCCTCATTCAACCTTTTAACAAGCAAAAGCTCAGGGACTTCCATATCTATACCGAGTGCAATTTTTTGAACATCTCTATCCCCGCCATAAAGCACTTTGCTGTCATCATAAGGATTTTCCAACCTATCCTCATCATAATGCTCTTTTCTAGGTCCTTCCAATTCCTCAAACCTTTCTTCTCTCTTTTCAAGGAGCTCCTCTATCTGATCTTCGTTTCTAGGGTCCTTTGTTATGGCCTCTTGAACTGCAAACTCATGTAAGTCTTTTAATTTAACCATCTTACCTCACTTTTCTATTCTTTTTGAAAAATTTAAACCGTTCGATTGGCCCGTCAAAACCAAATTAGTCCTTTAACATTCCCTTCAATTCGTCGAAAAAGAAATAAGTATCGTGAGGGCCCGGACCTGCCTCCGGATGGTACTGAACAGCCAAAACCGGCAAATCTTTGTGCTCCACGGCCTCTATCGTATCATCGTTCAGATTCATCTGAGTAGCCTCCAAATCCACCTCTTCCAAGCTTTCCTCAGTCACCGCAAATCCATGATTTTGCGTAGATATGAAAACTCTACCCGTTTCAAGATCCTTAACAGGATGATTTATCCCTCTATGACCAAACTTGAGTTTGAAAGTCTCCGCACCCAAAGCTAAAGAAATGATCTGAGCCCCTAAACAAATCCCAGAAACAGGGACCTTACCAATCAAATCATCAACACAGCTTATAACCCCATCCAACAAAGCAGGATTTCCAGGGCCATTCGAAACCAAAACACCATCGGGCTCATCCTCTAAAATCTCATCCGATGAAGTATCGTGCGGATACAAAGTAACGTTTATACCCTTAGCTAAAACCCTTTCAAGGATATTTTTCTTATAACCGCAATCTATCATGGCCAGCTCCAAATCGCCGTCGGCCTCATATCTCTGAACCTGATCAATAGACATTTCGGGAACGAGGTAATCTTTTTCCTTTATCGACATTTGCTCCCTGGCCTCTTTGACGAGTTCCCCCTCTTCTACATCCCCTCCAACCTGAACTACAGCTTTCATAGAACCTTGTTCTCTGATATTTCTAGTAAGCATTCTAGTATCAACTCCTTCAATGCCGGGAATATCGTATTCTTCAAGGAACTCCGCCAACGTCTTCTCAGATTTATAATTACTCGGATAACGGCAAAGGTCTCTAATAACCAAAGCTTCAGCCGTGATTTCTTCGGATTGATAATCCTCTTCACAAACCCCATAATTTCCGACCTGGGGATAAGTAGGCATTAAAATCTGACCATTATACGAAGGGTCCGTCAAAGCTTCGACATAGCCCGTCATCGCCGTTTCGAAAACAAGCTCTCCCGTAGCTTTACCTTCCACTCCAAAACCTTCACCTTTCAAAAAGGTTCCATCTTCTAGAGCTAGATAAGCCTTCACGCATCATCACCCGAAAATTCTTGAATAGGCTTAACCGTCATCTCGCCTTCCCTCATTCTCTTAATAGCATTGACCGCCGCAGTCGCTCCAGCCATCGTAGTAATGTAAGGAATACCAAAATTGACGGCCGTCGACCTGATTTCAAACTCATCCGATTTAGCACCTTTACCAACAGGCGTGTTTATAATCAAATCTATCTGATCGGACTTTACCAAATCTAAAATGTTCGGCCTTTCAATATCTCTTACCTTCGGAACAATCTCCACGTCCACACCCATGTTTTTCAACTTATTCCCCGTTCCTTCGGTAGCGTAGATATCAAAACCCAGATTTTCCAGATTCGAAGCTATAAGTGTAACAGTTCTCAAATCCTTATTCCTAACAGAGATGAAAACGTTTCCGTTCTCCGGAAGTTCCATCCCAGCCGAGATTTGAGACTTATAATAAGCTTTTCCAAAGTCGGTATCAATACCCATAGCTTCTCCCGTAGCCTTCATCTCCGGTCCAAGAACCGTATCCACTCCAGGCAAATTAGAAAACGAAAAAACAGCCTCCTTGACCGAAACATGGTCAACTTCCGCCTCCTCAGTAAAGCCAATCTCTTCCAAAGATTTCCCAACCATCACCTGAGTCGCAATCTTAGCAAGCTGGACACCTGTAGACTTACTCAAATACGGGATAGTCCTAGAAGCACGAGGATTAACTTCGAGAACATAAACATTATCGTTCTTAACCGCAAACTGAATATTCATCAAACCAACAACCTCCAACTCCTTAGCCATCTTAGCAGTCGCCTCCCTCATCTCATCCATAGCAGCCTCGCTAATAGATTGAGGAGGATAAACACAAGCAGAATCTCCAGAATGCACACCCGCCTCCTCAGTGTGCTCCATCACACCACCCAATACAACATCTTCACCATCAGACACTGCGTCAACCTCAACCTCAACCGCCTCCTCAAGGAACTTATCTATCAAAATAGGTTTATCAGGAGAAACATCAATAGCTTCCTCTATGTAATTCTCCAACTCCTCCTCCCCATAAACAATCTCCATGCCCCTGCCCCCTAAAACATAGGAAGGCCTCACAAGTACAGGATAGCCAATATTTCCAGCGATCTCCAAAGCCTCCTCAAAAGACCTAGCAGTCCCACCTTCAGGCTGATTCAAATCAAGCTTGTCAATCATATCGCCAAATCTTTGCCTGTCTTCAGACATATCTATAGACTTCGGAGGAGTTCCAAGAATATTGACCCCTTCCTCTTCCAATTCTTCAGCGATATTCAAAGGAGTCTGCCCACCAAACTGCACCACAACTCCCGCCGGGTCTTCCTCCTCGATAATCCCAAGAATATCTTCCGCAGTGAGAGGTTCAAAGTAGAGCTTATCCGTCGTATCATAATCGGTAGAAACAGTCTCCGGATTACTATTAACCATGATAGTCTCATATCCCTCCTCCTCCAACGCATAAGCACATTGAACGCAACAATAATCAAACTCTATACCTTGACCTATCCTATTCGGCCCCGACCCAAGAATCATAATAGACTCCTCTTCAGTTTCCCTAACCTCCGACTCCTGTCCATAAGTCGAATAATAATAAGGCGTCTTAGCTTCAAATTCAGCAGCACATGTATCTACAGCCTTGAAAGTAGACTCCACACCTTCATCTTTCCTATACTGTCTCACTTCTCTCTCATCGGACCCAAGCAAATAGGCCAATTGTTTATCGGAAAAACCATACCTCTTCGCCTTCCTCATCTCTTCAGGAGAAATTTCCTCAAGACTCTCATTTCCCTCAATCTCCTCCTCCACATCAACAATTTCCCTTACTCTAGATATGAACCATGGATCCACTTGAGTCTTCTCACTGACCTCTTCAATAGAATAACCCTCCTTAAGAGCATGCCTAATGTAAAATATCCTCTCAGAAGTAGGTATAGAAAGCATCCTATCCAAATCCTCATCTTCAGAAATAACAGAATCACCATCGGCCCCTAATCCGGCCCGACCGATTTCCAAAGACCTCATAGCCTTCTGAAGAGCTTCCTCAAAATTCCTACCTATAGACATAGTCTCCCCAACAGCCTTCATTTGCGTAGTTAACTCTTCATCTGCACCTGGCAATTTATCGAAAGGCCATCTAGGAGCTTTCACAACCGTATAATCTATCGTAGGCTCAAAAGACGCAGGTGTTTCCTTAGTAATATCATTAGGTATCTCATCCAAAGTCAAGCCAACCGCCAACTTCGCCGCTATTTTCGCAATAGGGAAACCTGTAGCCTTTGAAGCTAAAGCAGAAGACCTCGAAACCCTCGGATTCATCTCTACAACAATCATCCTTCCATTTTCCGGATTAACGGCAAATTGTATATTTGAACCTCCAGTCTCTACTCCAATCTCTCTGATAATATCCAAAGAATAATCTCTCATCCTCTGATACTCTTCATCCGTAAGGGTCTGAGAAGGCGCACAGGTTATCGAGTCTCCAGTATGAACTCCCATAGGAGTCATATTTTCCACAGTACAAATTATCACAACATTATCCCCCAAATCCCTCATGACTTCCAACTCAAATTCCTTCCATCCCTCCACCGATTCCTCAATCAAAACCTGATCAATTCTACTCCTACTAATCCCTTTAGCAGCAACTTCACGCAACTCCTCCTGATTATAAGCGGACCCCCCACCAGAACCTCCCAAAGTGTAAGCAGGCCTAACAACCACCGGATACCCAATTTCATCTGCCACCTCTACCGCATCTTCCACCGAATTAACCGCCTCACTCTTAAGATAAGGAACGTCTATACTGCTCATGGCATTCTTGAAACTGGTCCTATCTTCGGCCTTGTCAATAGCCTGAGCATCAGCTCCTATCAATTCCACATCGTGCTCCTCTAGAAAACCTCTTTCAGACAGATTAGAAGCAATGTTCAAACCTTCCTGTGCCCCCAATGTCGGAAGCAAAGCGTCCGGATTCTCTTTTTTGATAACCTTTTCTGCAAAATCCGCGCTCAAAGGTTCAATATAGGTTCTATCAGCCATGTCAAAATCAGTCATAATTGTAGCAGGATTGGAATTCATCAAAATGGTCTTGTATCCTTCCTCATTAAGCGCCTTACAAGCCTGAGAACCAGAATAGTCAAACTCACAGGCCTGACCAATTCTTATAGGTCCAGAACCTATGACCATAATACTTTCTATATCTTCTCTCTTAGGCACTCTTTACAGCTCCCATTCATTTCAGAACTCCTTTCCTATTAATGTTAATTTACATAACCCTCTTTAATTTCAAAAACCTTTTCTTAGAAAAACGAAATATAGAGTTGGAAGAAGAGGATTCAAAATATGCCGGAAGAAGAATTTGGTTACGGAACATTCCTATCCCCATTTACTTGGAGATACGGCAGTCAAGAAATGAGAGAAATATTTTCAGAAATTCAATACCGAACAATTTGGAGAGAAATGTGGACTTCCCTAGCAGAAGCACAATCAGAATACGGACTCGTATCAGACGAAGAACTTGAAGAACTGAAGAAAAAATCAGGCGAAGAACACATCGACCTAGAAAGAGCCCATGAAATAGAAGAGGAGATAAGCCACGACCTAATGGCAGAAGTAAAAACATACGCTGAACAGGTCGAGAAAGGCGGAGGAAAAATCCATCTCGGAGCAACCTCAATGGACATCGAAGATAATGCAGATGTCTTGAGAATTAAAAGAGGTCTAAACATCATTAAAGAAAAACTGCTCAAATGCTTAGAACATTATTCAGAACTAATAGAGGAACATAACGACACACCTTCAATGGGATGGACACACCTACAACCAGCAGAACCAACCACGCTAGGATATAGGTTTGCAAACTATGCCCAAGACCTAGTTCTAGATATAAAGGCCGTAGACAACTTGTTAGAGGACTTCGTAAAAGGCAAAGGGATTAAAGGAGCAGTCGGAACTTCAGCAAGTTATGAGAGGATTTTAGACGAAAAAGGTAGCTCCTCAGAGATGGAAGAAAAAGTAATGGATAAAATAGGCTTAGACTACTTCCCCGTATCAACTCAAACTTATCCCAGAAAACTAGAATTTCACGTTCTATCAGCCTTAGCAAGCATCGGACAAAGCGCGTATAAATTCGCACTGGACCTCCGTCATCTACAATCCCCTCCATACGGAGAATTATCCGAACCTCAAAAAGAAAAACAGGTCGGATCCTCAGCAATGCCCTTCAAGAAAAATCCAATACTTTCAGAAAGAGTCTGTTCCCTATCCAGATACGCATCAACTCTACCTCAAGTAGCTTGGGAAAACTCCTCTCAAACAATCTTGGAAAGGACACTGGACGATTCAGCAAACAGAAGAGTGATAATACCGGAAAGTTTCTTGGCTATAGATGAGATACTAAATCTTTACCAAAAACTACTGTCCGGACTGGAGATATATCCAAAAATGGTTAATAAAAACCTTCAAAAATTCGGACCATTCTCCGGAACAGAAGCTATCTTAATGAAACTAGTAGAGAAAGGCGAAAGTAGACAGGATATGCACGAAGAGCTTAGAGTCCTATCTCAAAAAGCATGGGGGGAAGTTATGGAAGGAGACGAAAATCCCTTGCCTGAACTGCTAAAACAACACGAAGTGATCGGAAACAATCTAGAAGACGAGGAGATTGATAGGTTGCTAAATCCGGAAGAACACGTAGGTAACGTCCCCCAAAAGTGTAAAGAATTCCTCGAAAACACTGTAAATCCTATAATTTCAGAATAAAATCAATCATTCTCATGACCGAATTATTAGATGGAAAAAAGCTAGCGGAAAAGATCAAAGGAAATATTTCTAAAGAAATAGAAAACTCAGATATCGACCCTACATTAGCAGCCGTGTTGATAGGTGACAATCCCTCTTCAAAGAAATATCTTGAGTTGAAAGATAAAGACTGTTCCGAAGTCGGAATTAACTTTGAAAATTTCAAACTCCCATCCGACGCTTCAATTTCAGAAGTCAAAGACCTATTAGAGGACTTAAACCAAGACTCGAAAATTGACGGAATCATAGTTCAACTCCCCGCTCCAGACCATCTTAATCAAAAAGAGATAATCAAAACCATCTCTCCAAAAAAAGACGTTGACGGACTAAACCCATACAACGTAGGGAAACTATGGACTGGAAACTACCAACTCAACGACGACCTAATCCCCTGCACTCCAAAAGGAATAATGAAATTTTTTGACGAATACAACATAGATCTCAACGGAAAAGAAACTGTCATAATCAACAGAACAAATCTAGTTGGAAACCCTCTCGCCAAATTGATGCTGGATAAAAACTCCACGGTGACGGTTTGCCATTCCAGAACAAAAAACATCGAAAATAAAGCGAAGAACGCGGAAATATTAATAACAGCAGTCGGCAACAGGCCGGAATTCGTCGTCACCGAAGACATGGTGCAAAAAGAAGCTATAGTCGTTGATGTAGGAATGAACTATTCAAATGGAAATCTAAAAGGCGACGTCAACTTCGATGAAGTCAAACAAAAATGCTCATACATAACGCCCGTACCCGGTGGAGTAGGGCCTATGACAAGAGTAATCCTTTTAGAAAACGTACTAATTGCAAGCAAATAAAATCTATTCGGGTGATACCTTGGTCAAAGAAAAATTAGGAATCTTAGCATCCGGAAGAGGTTCAAATTTCCAAGCCATTATGGAACATATAGACTTCAATATTCTAGAAGACGTCGAAGCTGAAGTTCTAATCTCAGACAATCCCGATGCTCGAGCTCTAGAAGTAGCTGACCGATTCGAAATATCCAAAAAAGCCATACCTCCTAAAAATTATGATGGGAGGAAAAGTTTTGAGAAAAAAGTCCACGAGGTCCTGAAAGAAAACAATGTCTCCTTAGTTATCTTAGCAGGTTTTATGCGTATAATCAGTCCCTATCTGGTTGGAAAATACAGAAACAGGATTATGAACATCCATCCATCATTACTTCCTTCTTTCCCAGGTCTGGAATCTCAAAAGAAAGCCCTTGATTACGGAGTGAAAGTTTCAGGATGTACCATTCACTACACTACAGAGGAAATCGATTCCGGACCCATAATCTTGCAAAAACCCGTCCCTGTAAAAGAGGGGGACGAGGAGAAGGACTTATCTAAAAGAACTCTGATCTTCGAACACAGACTATATTCAAAAGCCATCCAATTACACGTCGACGAAAGACTATCAATAGAAGATGGACGGGTTATAATAGATTACAGTGACAATTGGGAAAAGGATTGGAACAAGCGCCAAGAAAAGTTCATCGAACATCAGAAAAAGTCCTGGAAAAAAGAAATTTTTGAAGAGGCCCAAAAACATGCCTACTAAATATGAAGAAGTTGGAGTCGATGCTCAAAAAGAAGGCATAGAAGTTTTCAAATCAACTATTGACAACTTATTCCCAGAAGCGTTCTGCACCGTAGGACAGGACCCCAGCAATGAAGACATGGGTATACTTCTTCACTCCGACGGGGCCGGAAGCAAACCAGTGCAGAACTATCTTCACTGGCAAGAAACGGACGATCTCAAATGGTTCGAAACTATAGGTCAAGACGTTTTAGCGATGAATATCGATGATCTTATCTCAGTAGGAGGGAAACCGGTCAGTTTTGTGGATTACATTGCTATGAATCCGACTCCATTTCCCAAAAAAGAAGTTTTAGGAGCTATAAATAAAGGGTTCGATAAAAATCTCAAGCTTCTGAAGGAATACGGTATGGACATCTCTTTCCTAGGTGGGGAGACTGCCGATTTACCGGATCAGCTGAAAACTATCGATGTATCAGGAACCATTCATGGCAGGGTAAAGATATCCGAAGCTATCACAGGGAAAAACATCGAACCAGGAGACAAAATTGTCGGTTTGAGAAGCGGAGGAAAAACGGAATACGAAGAAAAGAAGAACAGCGGAATAATGTGCAATGGGATTACTCTGGCAAGGCACTAGTTGATGAAAAAAGAGTACGAAGAGAAATATCCCGAAATAAAAGGCCCAAAAAAGGGTTACTATGGAAGTTTCTCCTTCGATAATTATCAGGACGATTTAGAAATGACAGTGGGAGAAGCTATAACTTCACCAACTCGATTCTTTGCGCCTGTAATTTGGAAAGTTCTTGAAAAACATAGAGAGAAGATTACGGGAATGGTTCACAATACTGGCGGAGGACAATCGAAATCTCTCGGACTTGGAAGCGAAATTCATTACGTTAAAAACGACCCTATCCAACCAGATCCAATCTTCCACCTGATCAAGAACGAATCTGGGGAAAGCTGGAGAGCCATGTATGAAGACTATAACATGGGGACCGGTTTTGAAATAATGGCGAAGCCCGAAGTCGCTGATAATATTGTTGAGATAGCCGAAAACTTTGGCATGGGGGCAAAAATAATCGGCGAATGTGAGAAAAGAGAAGAAGGAAACAAAGTCAGCGTTAACACAGAGTTCGGAAAATTTGAATACGAAGAATAATCTTTTTTTTTTCAAAAATCTCAGATATTTACTGAGCTATATCCTCTCTATAATCCATATAGCTAAAGTAAACTCCACCATCTTCACCTTGGATATCTGAATAGGTCTTCTCTATAGCTTTCTTTTTTTCTTCATTATTATTGACAAAAGTTAGGACCCTCCCTCCTCGACTTCTCATATATCCTTGGTGCAAATCTGTTCCGTTATGATAAACAATGCCATCAATATGTTCGCTTATCCCCTCTTCACCAACCCGCTCGTTTTCTTGCCCCCTCAAAAATATAGGCTGTTTGCTGTAATACTCGCCGGGATATCCTGCATAGCCCTCAACGGGTTTCCCATCCTCCCAAGGTCTGCCGCTGAACACACATACAGCGACGTAATAATCAGAACTCCAGTCCAAACTCTCATTCTCTAAATCTTGACGAACTACTGAACTGTAAACATCGTAAATATCTGATTCCAATCGGGGCAATCGAGCTTGGGCCTCCGGGTCTCCATCTCGAACATTGATTTCCAACACGTAGGGTTGTTTTTCTCCATCTTCTTCCATAATCATCAAAACGAAATGCAGGATTCCTTGATAATCCTCATCCAAATTATCAACTGTAGGTCTTGCGATTTGTTCCATTATCTTTTCTGTTAACTCGTCACCCTCTTCTTCAGGAGAATAAGCTCCTAACCCACCTGTGTTAGGATTTATCCCATCGAAATATTTATCTATAAAAGAATGATTAGGATCTGCATATCTTCTTTTGTAATCTTTAGCTGTTCCAAAAGGCTTAATCGTCTCGCCATCGGTGATAGCAAAGAAGGAAGTTTCTATCCCATCCAATCTTTCCTCAACTTCAATCCTTTCCCCTGCTCCATCGTACTCTTCATTGAACTCTTCACCGCTAATCTTTTCAATCGCTGACAAGCTCTCTTCCAAGCTGTCACAGACAAAAGCACCTTTGCCCGCCGCAATTCCATCCGCCTTTGGCACCAAATCTTTTTCCGAATTCTCTTCGTAGAAATTTTTAGCCCATTCTTTAGCCTCTTCGGCATCTTCAAAATTTTCATATTCCGGGACTGGAACCCCTATAGAATCTAGATAATCTTTTGCATCACACTTACTCGTTTCCAAAAACGCTGCTTCTTTAGTTGGACCCATTATCGGAACGTCCGTATTTTTCCTAAACTCATTCACAATCCCTGCAGAGATCCACCCCTCCGGGCCGGGAACGGCTAAATCTATTTCCAAGTCTTCAGCTTTTTCAATTATCTCAT
>CAZKND010000021.1:0-9548 GCA_964554215.1 Hadarchaeota archaeon (SeqCode)
CTCTATCTTTTTTTACACCTTCTTTGGTGTCTTTGCTCCAATACGTAGAGCCTAGATTTGCTCCGAACGCTCCTCCACTGACCGGGATTATTCCGTTCAAAATGTAGAAGTTGTGTATTTGACTTAGGGCAATCTCCTGGCCACCCATTCTATCTCCACCAACCGCTATACCTGTTCCAACCTTTCCTTTCAGAGCAGTTTCATCTCTGGCCATAAGAGATCTTGTACGGTCCATCATTGTCTTCAATTGGCCGTTTATGCCAATTGTGTAAACGGGGGTGGCTAAAATAATTCCATCGGACTTCTCTAAAAGAGAGTTTATCTCCTTCATGTCATCATCTTGAATGCATTCTCCGTTTTCGAGGCAATAATCACAGTGTTTGCAGAAATCTATGTCTTTTTGACGCAAGTTCAGGATTTTTGTATCAAGTCCATTTTTCTTTAAAATTTTATTTGCTTCAGATATTACATAATCAGTTGATTCTTTTCTGGGACTGCTGTTTATAGTGAGAATCAAAATTTTCCTCTAATTTTCTTTATTTCTTGAGGCCAATTAATACTATTCCTTTGAAAAAAATATTTTAGAACTTTATTTTCCGTTTTTCCTGAATAACCGTCGGAGCATTTTAAAAGATGCATTGTAAACTTTTGAAGGTGACAAAAATGAAGATTCATACAGTTGGTGGATATGAGAAAGTTGGCGCAAATATGACTGCTATAGAAGTAGAGGGAAAAATTGTAATTTTGGATATGGGCGCCGACATAGAAAGAGTTGTGGATCACGGGCAAAATATCGAAGAGATGAAAACGATTGAGACTATAGAAACTGGAATGGTTCCCGACGATTCAAAAATCAAAGAAAGGAGAGAGGACGTTGAGGCTATTATTGTAGGGCATGGACATCAAGACCACTGCCGAGGAATTCCGAAATTGGCAAATGCTTATGATTGTCCTATTATCACAGCCCCATATACAGCTGATATAATTGAAAGGTTCGTCAAGAATGATAGGGAAAATGTAAGCAATGAGATAAAGAGGTTGGAGCCTGGAAGTGAATTTCAGATTTCCAACAATTTCCAATTAGAATTGGTGCCTATAACTCATAGCATTCCACATGCCTCAATGATATTTCTCAGGACCACAGATGGTAATATTGCCTATTCGCTTGATTTCAAGTTAGATGAAAATCCCACATTAGGGCCTCCCATTGATTATGAAAAATTGAAAGAGTTAGGGGAAGAAGGTATAGATGCGTATATAGCTGATTGTACGAGGGCGGATCAAACTGGAAAGACCGATTCAGAACTAGATGCTAAGAAAGAATTGATGGACATCATATCTTCGGCACAGCATGATTATGAGGGTCTTGTTGTTACTATGTTCTCATCTCATATAGCTAGGTTAAGAAATGTAATTGAGGCAAATAATTGGGAACGAGACGTGGTATTATTGGGCCGTTCTTTGAAAGAATATACTGCCGATGCAGAAAAGAACGGGTTAATTGACTTATCTGGAATAACAATTGGGAGTTATAGAGATGAAGTAGAAAATATTTTGAAAGACGTTGCTCGAAACAAATCGGATTATCTGTTAGTTACCACAGGGAATCAGGGAGAACCTAATGCTATGTTGTCCAGGATAGCTAATCAACAGTATCCGTTTCAGATAGCTCCAAGAGACCTCGTAATCTTTTCAAGCGTCACTATCCCTACCCCGGTTAATGAGTTGAATAGAGAATATTTGAAAAATCGCCTTAAACAAGAAGGGGCGGATTTGGAACTGGATGTTCATTCTCATGGTCATGCTAAAAGAGAGGGCCATAAAAAGATGATTAACCTGTTGAATCCAAATTGCATTATCCCTGCTCACGGTGGAGAAGAGAAACGGAGCTCTTTGGCAAGTATTGCAAGGGAAGAAGGAGTAAACAAGGTTAAGACCTCTAAAAACGGCGGAGAGATAAAAATTAATTAGTTTATTGGTTCAGCAGCGAATCCTATATTTGATGGGTTTTTGAGAAATTTTATTTCTGTTATTCTACTTTTGTAACCGATTTCACCCATTACTTGGTCCAAGTTACTTTTCCAGTTTATAGGAACATCGTTTCTTGTAGAGATATAAAGTGTAGTTTCCTCGGGAATTAGTTCGTTTGTTTCTAAGGATGCAATTATCTCTCCGAAAATTCTGTAGAAAATTTCTTCTGATAATTTAGCTAAATTGGCTAGACCGTAAGATCTTGCTTTCTTCCCGATTTCTCTAATCCTGTTAAACTTTGAGTTGTTGAACTCCAACTCACATCCAATAATCTTAGTATGGTTTTTGTAAGAACGATTCACGTTTATCGGAACTTTGCCAACAGATTTTTTTCCCGAGGGAACCTCACTTACCTTGATAGTTTCACTGATTTCAGAAGCAAAATCGGAAACTTCTTCTTCGTAAATCTTTACATTATCTTCAAAAGTAATTTGAGAAATTTCACTGATATTAGAACTTTTATGGGATTTTATCAAGTTGTCGATTAAATTAAGACCAGAGCCACAAAAAAGACCAGTAACATCGCCTTTTGTATCTTTTTTCGTAACTATCCCCGATAAAAAGGTGGATAAATCAAGAAATATATTGTTTGAATTGTCTTTGTTTGGATATTCTTTGGTAAGGATGTTTTTTCCTTTCTTTAGCATCCTACATTTGGATTCATTTGCCGTAATGAGTGGGGAATTTTTTTGAACAGACAATTGTGAGTTTTCCAATTTATTTTTTGCAGAATTTTTAATTCTATTACTAAGTTCATATATCTCTGGTAATGTTTCTAGTTCTGAATAGTCTGACCAATATCCACTGATATAATCGATTCGATTTGTCCTGATGTCATTGGAGAGCTCCTCTAGGTCCTCTAAAATAGTTTTAACTATTTGGTCTATCGCTTTTCCTGATTTTTTCATTTCTGAACTCTTACGATTTTTTTGAGACCTGAGGATACTTCCGTTAGGATGGAGAACTTCTCCTAGCAGTTGAAATTCGTTCTCATTTGGATTTTTTTTAATCAACGTACCACTTGAATTCATTTTGCCTATTTCGATGTGTAGAGAAAGTTCTGAATTGTGTGCTAACTCAGGGGGAGAGACTGTTTCTAAAGAGATGGTATTCAATAAGATTTTGTGCACCTCTATTTACATTGAAGATATAGATTTTTAACAGGTTATCACAATATAAAAACCTCAATAATAGTAAAATTAAACGATGGAAATCATAACTGCTAACTTCGGAAGTTATCCTAGAGTAGGTGATGAACCAAACCAGAATAGGTTGAGGAAAAAATATCAGAGGAGAAAAAATGGAGAGATAACTGAAGAGGAGTTAGAGGAAGCATATAGGGACTATTCTCGTGAGATAATAAAAGAGCAAGAGTCAATAGGAGTTGATATTGTAACAGATGGTTTAATCCGTTGGTATGATCCTATTTCTCACTTTGGAAAAGATGTTAAAAATTGCAAAATAGATGGTTTGAAACGGTTTTTCGATACGAATTTTTATTATAGACAACCGCTGATAGAAGGTTCTATTTTTAGAGAACACCCGATAATATTAAATGAATTTCAGACTGCTAAAGAATATACTTCAAATGAACTCAAACCTGTGTTGACCGGTCCATTTACTATCTCCACCTTATCGATTAATAATCACTATGAAAATTTTGAGAATTTGGTTCATGAATGGGGTGAAATACTTGCGGAGGAAGTAAGTGATTTGTCAAGGAATGGAGCTAAAAAGATTCAGATTAATGAACCTAAAATATTAGAAAAGCCAGAATTTTTTGAAGTCTTTTCTGATGTTATGGGAAAAATTGAAAGAGCTAATGAGGGTTCGGAGCTTTTTTTATATACCTATTTTGGAGATTCTTCAGGTCTTTATCAAGATTTGCAAGATTTGCCGGTCGATTTATTAGGTTTAGATTTTTTCTATAGTTCTAATCTCACTGAAAAGATTGAAGAGTTCGGTGTAGAGAAAAACATTGGGTTAGGTTTGGTAAATGGTCGAACTACAGTGATGGAGGAGCCAGAAAAGGTAGTTTCCACTATTGAAAGCTTATTGGATTTCATAGATAAAGATAAAATTTATTTAAATCCTTCTTGCGGATTAGAATATTTACCCAGAAATATAGCTATTAAGAAATTGGAAAATATAGTTGATATTTCACAAAAATTAGAAGAAGGGATAAAATGAAGAAAAGCTTATCAGATTTTGGACTGGATATTCCGATTCTTCCAACAACTTCAGTAGGGAGTCTGCCTAAGCCCCCTAAATTGAAGGAATTGAGAAAGAAATATCTAAAAAATGAAATTGAGAGAAGTGATCTATATCCAATCGAGAAGGAAGCGACGGAAAAGTGGATAAAAATCCAAGAAGAGGTAGGGTTAGACATTCTTGTTGATGGTGAGATGTATAGAGGGGATATGGTATGTTTCTTTGCAAGAAATCTTCAAGGTTTGGAAATCGGAGGATTAGTCCGTTCATACGGAAACCGTTATTATAGAAGGCCTGTAATTAAGGAAAAAATTAGGTGGGATGGTCCGATCAGTCTTGATCATTGGAAATTTGCAAATTCTTTGACGGAAAAACCTATGAAAGCAATTTTTACCGGTCCATATACTATGATGGATTGGTCTTTTGATGAACACTATCGTTCAAGAGAGGAAGCTTGTCTCTCCTTTGCAAGAGTTCTTAGAAAAGAGGTAGAATCTTTGGTGGATGCGGGGGCTAAAATCATCCAAATCGATGAACCAGCCCTCTCTGTTAGACCTGAGGAAATAACTGATTTTGTAGATGATGCTATCAGTATTCTTACGAAGGATTTAGACGCCTATTTCATCATTCACGCATGTTATGGGTCTTTAAATCAGATATATTCTGAAATGTTGGAATTGGACTGTGATAATTTAGATTTAGAACTGTCTAATGATAGTTTCAGGTTAGCCAAAATATTTGATGGTGAGAGCTTTACCAAAGATATATCCCCTGGAGTAATAGATGTTCATTCTCGGGATATAGAGGGCATTGAGGTTGTAAAATCGAGGATAGATAATTTAATTGATATCTTGGATTCTCAAGATATATGGGTAGATCCAGATTGCGGTCTAAAAACGCGGAATGAAGAAGAGGCGAAAGAAAAGTTGACTAATATGGTTGAGGCTACTAGAATAGTGCGTGAAAAACTTTGATTTGGATTGGCGGATAATTAATTTAGATAGTTTTCTTTCTAAAGTGAACAAAATAAAATCATTATTCATTATTCAACTGTTGGATTCTTTTGTCCATCTTTGCGTCTGCTCTTATCACACTTTCTTCAGAATTAACAATCTCTCTCCACTTTTTTACGATATCTTTTTTCTCCATGGGTATGGAATTGTAATTTTTGGTATATGCTTTTATCCCCTCTTTTTCAGAAGATATCTCTTGAACTTTGATTTCAGATATATCAAAACCGATTAGCTCGGATAAATCTTTTAATGATTTTTTTAATTCACTTGTGGATTCAGCTTTCCAAGCTATGATCCAAGCAATTAAGAATTTCTTTTCTTCTTTTCTTCTCTTGATATTTTTAACTAGGATTTTTCCTATTTTGGATATTCTCTGCGAGGGGTTTGAGGTTTTCATAAAATATCCATTGGCACCTAATTTTAGTGCGTCCTGTGAGGTTTCTTCCCCTCCCTTCCCAGTAAATAGATAGTATAATGTTCCTATCCCCTTCTTTCTAACTTCCTTCAGGAGGTCTAATCCGTCCATTTTAGGCATTTTATAGTCGGCTAAGATTGCGTCATAGTTGTTTTCTTCAATGTGTTCGAGGGCTTTTTCGCTGGATTGGGCTGTCTCTACTTTCAGATTATCGTTACTTCTCTCAAGATGTAGTTTAAGCAATTCAAGAATGTCTCTCTCGTCATCTATGGCCAATACTTTGTATTTTCCTTTTTCCTCTTCATCCGATGATTTACTTAACAAATCCATCAAATCACGATTACTAATTTGTTGTCCTAATTTTAAAACTAAAGTATAGATAGCATTATTTAAATGCTAATCGTCTGCATTTTAGAAATAAGTGATTCTAAGGGATTAACTGGATTTAAAAGCTTATGGGACGAAGTTTTTTCTGTTATGAGAAAGACCATTAATAAGAGGAGAGCATGTCTGAGATAGTAGAAATAATAGGATTATTAGGGATTGGATTAATTGTAGCGGGATTCGGTTATGAAATGATTAGGACAATTAGCGTCAAGAGATGTGATATGAATAGGTATGTTATAAGTATATTCATAGCGGCATCACTTCTATTGCTTTTTTACGCCTACAGCCTTGGCGATCATATCTTTATGGCATTGAATACCATACTAGTAGGTATAAACATAGTCAATTTCTATTATGCTTAATTAGAATAGGAGTGAATAATTATGATTCAAGTATTAATCGGTTATTATTCTAAAAGTGGAACTACCAAAACCATGGCTAAAGAGATAGCCGAAGGAGCTTCAGAAGAGGACTCGGACGTTGAAGTGGTTTTGAAAAGTATTGAAGAAATAGATCTAGAAGAAGTCCTTAACTATGAAGCTATTATTTTAGGATCTCCGACTTATTACGGTTCACCAGCTGCACAGATTGAAAAATTTATAGATGAAAGTGTGTCCCACCATGGGGATTTAGAGGGTATAATAGGAGGAGCGTTTGCCTCCAGTGCAAATAAAGCAGGTGGAAATGAGACCACAATACTCTCAATACTTAAAAGCATGCTCATTCATGGAATGATAATTAAAGGAATACCAGATGGAGACCATTACGGACCTGTTGTAGTGGGAGATCCCTCAGATGAAGAATTAAATCAATGTAGATCATATGGTAGTGAAATAGTCCGTTTAGTAAAATCTGTAAATAGCTAACCTAACTCTCTTTCTCAGCTACAGATGATAATTTGAACTGGAATATATGGAAGGATAAATACCGAGAAATAAGTGAAGAACTAGCTCTAGATGAGGACAAAGATAGAGAAGCAGCTCGAGTTTTGAGCAGATTAATACCTGAAGAACCCCTGGTTAGTCCAAAAAATATGGTTGAAAATACGGATTGTATTGTTTTTGGAGCGGGGCCGTCGCTAACGCAAGATTTGGAAAAAATCAGTCGGAGAAACTGGTTCGATAAAGTTCTGATAACGGCCGATGGAGCAACTTCGGCTCTACTGGATCGTAAAGTTCCAGATATCGTCGTGACGGACTTAGATGGAAATGTAGAGGATCAGATCAAAGCTTGGGAGAAAGGTGCTTGGATTTTCGTTCACGCCCATGGGGATAACGTGGAAAAATTAAGAGAATTTGTACCTAAATTCGATGAAAGGATTATAGGGACAACTCAGATAGAACCCCATTCAAAACTATACAACTTTGGAGGGTTTACCGACGGAGATAGAGCTGCATTTGTAGCCGATGAATTAGGAGCTTCAAAGATATATTTAGCAGGGATGGATTTAGGCGAAGAAATAGGGAGATATGGCGAGACTGAAAGGCCAGACCAGAAATTGAAAAAATTAGAGATTTGCAAAGATTTGCTTTCCTGGATGGCCGATGAATTGGATGTAAACGTGGTTAACATCACTTCTGACGGAGATAACATACCCCAAATACCTGAAAAAGAGCTTTGAACGACAACTCAATATTATTCTAACAAGTCAGATGTAAAGCTGCCACGGCTTCTTTCTCATCACAAACCTCATTGTATTTTTGGCAAGCATCTTCAGTCTTCTCAGCTATAATCTCTATTCCCTCATCTCTCAAGGCGTCCACGGTTTTTTCCGATATTTCTACCTTGCCATAAGCTCCGGTCCCTATGACGAGCATTTCTGGAGAGAACTCTAAAATATCTTCAATATCTTCAGGTCGTACCTTGTGCCCATCTCTACGCCACCAATCATCCTTAACTTCATCTGGAAAAATCTTTAAATCGTTTGAATATCGCTCGCCATCCACAATTATCTTGCCGAAAGAATAGGAATCAATCAAGAGAACACCTCATTTCAAAATTAAACATTTCAAACCATAAAACAGTTCAATAATCCAACATTTCCATCATCGACCCGAATGAATCACTCGACCTACTTTTCATATTTCGTCTAGCTATCAAGCCATAACCCGCTCCCACCAATATTCCGATAAAATGGGCTAGATGAGCTATACCGCTACCCGAACCAGTAAAGGCCAGAATCGCCTCCAACAAACCATATCCCAAAGTAAACGTCCACAAAGGTAGGGGCACGATGAAGAACAAAAAGATAGGCATTTTGGGTGAAAGAATGGTTAAAGTTCCTAAAATCCCAAAGATAGCTCCACTGGCCCCTAAAACCACACCGGCTGGCTGAGTGATCAAAACCTGCCCAAGTGTAGAGATGACACCTGCTCCTAAAAACAACATCAAGAACTTCGAACCTCCAATCCTCCGCTCAAGAGCAGGTCCTATGAAGAATAAAACAATTCCATTAATCAACATATGTCCAAAACTTCCATGGGCAAAAATAGAAGTTACCAAAGTCCACGGCCTCTGCAAGAAAGTGCTATAAGACGGAGCTATATACTCAAGATAACTCTGACCGACAAACGCTTGTGTCACTAATTGTCCAATGAAAGCGAGGATTATCGCAAGTAACAATTTTGAGGTAGTGTCCTTCAGAAAAAAATGTTTGAGGAAGTCCAAAACTCCGGATCCTCCTGACGTATCTCGACGGTAGGGGTGGCCCTCACTACCTCTTTTCTGGTTTAGAGGTGGAGTGGTAAATTTTCTTCTCTGATTTTCTTCAATTTTAATTGGTTCAGTTTTTAGATTCTCATTTACTCCTCGATAGATTTCTCCTTTTTCCTTGGATTCTTTATCTAATTCCTCAAGCCCTTCACAATTATGGTTTTCCGGCAATCTATGATCTGAGCAAAATGAATCATTACAGTAGCCACAGGTGTAGGGTATGGTCACTTCTTTTCCACAAAAACTACATTCTGCCATAGAATACCTCAGCTTTAGGTTTAATTGTATTTTCATTGTAAAAAGAAATAGGGACGTAGGTAATAAGGTAGGCTTATTGGGTGAAAAACCCTTCTGAACAAGAGTTTTATTTTCTGAGTTATTCAGAGTTCTATACCTGCATAAAGGGTAACTTCTGCACCACAATTAATTGCTAATTCCTTAACTCTCAATGCATCCTCTAAGTTTTGAAATGCTATCTCAGAATCAGTTTTTCTGGAACCAGCATTAATATTCTTAATTTTTCGGTAGAACTTTCTTACTTTGCTCGAGTTATTTCTTACCTCTGTAAAATCATAAATTAACAACCAGATCAAGGGTTCGTCATTGGCTAGATTTTCCTTAATTTCTTTCCTAATACTTTTTTCAATATTCAAGATTTTGCCTTCCTATAGACCTTGGTTTATGTGTCAAACGTATGACGTATTTGTCATACGTGGGATGTATTTGTCAAACGTATGACGTATTTGTCATACGTGGGATGTATTTGTCAAACGTATGAC
>CAZKND010000021.1:9648-21445 GCA_964554215.1 Hadarchaeota archaeon (SeqCode)
GCATTTGTCACACGTGTGACATAATAGAATTGTTGAAAATGATTAAAGAACAAAAAATTGTACCCTATTTTTCCAGAATTTAACCGTTCTACAAGGTGGATTTACGATTTTCTAGATATCTATAATACAATTGTTTTAGAATCTGATTTTTTTGAAATGAACTGTCTAAGTACCTTGATTAATTAATTGAACAGGTTTTTTCTCTAATACTTACAGCGTTCTGATATATTCGAAAAGAACCCTCTCTAAGAGCAAGAAATTAGTAGTTTAATTTTCTAAACTTAATTTTGTGAACTTTTTCTTTAATTAAAAATTTAAGTATAAATTAATATACCTAAATAATAAAGGTTTAATAATATATAAATAAAGGTAAAAAAAATTAAACTTATTAAAATAGGTATAAGTTATTAAACTTATAGATATACTCCTATTATTAAAAAGTATACTTTTTGATAACTATAATTATCAAAAGGTTAACCATGTGATAATATTTATTAGTTAAGAGGTAGAAATAGTTGATTAGAAGAATTAAATCAAAGTATACTAAATTAAACTTTAGGAGGTAATTTAGCTTGATAGATGATTGGTTGGATCAATTTTCGAATGAGAATACGAAGAGACAGTATAGAAATGCGTTGAATCAATTCGAAAATTTCGTTAGTAAACCGCTAGAAACCTATGTAAAAGAAGTGGATAAGGTAGGGTTTTGGAAGGATTTACGTAAGTTTTGGAAGAGTTTGTCAGATAAAGCTCCGAAGACTCAAAATAATCGCGTAAGGGTTGTAAAACTTTTCTTCCAGGACCATGATATTGAAATTTCTGGCAATGAGTGGAGCAAATTTAGAAGAAGGAAAATGAAGGCGTCCCGTCCCCAAACCCAAGATAAGGCCGGCACCAAGGAAGAATGGCGTAAGATTATTCTAAATATGTCCTCTCCACAGGGTCAGGCTTTGTATCTCAGTCTATTATCTACTGGAGCAAGAGTGGGTGAACTCATCCAAATTCACGAAGGCGATTTAGATTTAGAATCAGATCCAGCGAGAATAACGTTTAGGGCAGAATACACAAAGGGCGGTGTGGGTGATAGAACTGTTTTTTTGACAGAAGAAGCTAAGGTCGCTATGGAGGATTATTTGGAGTGGAGTAAGGATAAGGAGACCTCTTCTGGTGTAAGTTATGCAGAAACAAGTGAGGTTTTCCCTTTCAGTAGTCAGCACGCTAGACAGATGTTGTACAATGCTCTAGATCGAGCGGGATTGGATGAACGTGACAGAAATACTGGTAGGAGAAAAATTCACACCCATAGTACAAGAAAATTTTTCAGGTCGAATTGTCGATTAGGTGAAGCTTTGACGCACGCGATTATGGGACATAGGAAGTACCTGGATCAAAGTTATCTCAGGATGGATCCAGACCGTGCTGCCCGGGAGTTCAAAGAAAATATGGACAATCTAGAATTATTTGAATCGAGTGAAGATAAAGACGTTTCTAAAAAATTGAAAATCAATACACTAAAATCACTCTTGGAAGAGTCCGGTGTTTTAGACGGAGATTTTGATGAATTAGGTAGGCTTATTGAACAAGAAGATTAGCACCTTCAAGGTTGAAGAACAAATAAGAGACTCTAAGAGTTGAATTTTCAAAATTCAGTGTAAGTATAAGAATTTACAAGACGTTTTGAGTTCTATTTGAAGATAATTTTTTGTGAAGGTGTAAGCAGAGCTAATTTTTTGAAAATTTTCTATGGGAAGGAGAATTTAAACATGATTTATTAATACTCGGCTTTCAAATTCATAATTGATTATAATGGTTTCAGAGAATATGGAAGAATTTGCCAAAGCTGTAAAGGAGAAAAAGTACAAGAAAGCCAGGAGTCTGATAAGAGACCTCACCAGTGACAAGAAAGATATTTCTAAGGGGATTGAGGATATTCCTGAGATAGATAGTGAACTAGCAGAAAATATCAAAATGAGAGGTTTTGAATCATTAGAAAAATTATCTAAAGCACCCTTACAGAAACTTGTGAAGATACCTGCTTTTACTGAAGGAGTAGCAGAAGATGTGCTTAATTCTGCTCGGGATTATGTAGTGGATGATTTGACTGAATTGCCAAATGTGGGTGAAGAAACTGCTTTGGAAATGATACAAAATGGTCTTACTTCCCTTGCTGATGTTTCAAGAAGTACAGTGAGCGATCTCAAAGAGATTCAAGGTATTGGACAAAAAGGGGCTGAAAAGATTATTGAAAAAGCTAAAGAGGAGTCCATAACTAGTTTGGAGGAATTACCAGGTGTAGGTGGAGGGACTGTAGATAAGATGAAAGAAGAAGGATTCACCCCGTTAGGATACATAGCTGAATCTTCCCCTCAAGAACTGTCCCGGATTCCAAATGTAGGTAAGAAAGGAGCGGAAAAAATGATAGAATTTGCAGAAGAAAATCCAAACAAGTCCGTAGGTGATCTTCCAGGTGTAGGTGAAGAGACTGCAGAGGAGATCATAAAACATGGTTACACTGCAGTTAATTTCATAACGGAAAAATCTGTAAAGGAGCTTTCTGAGGTTCCAAACATCGGTAAGAAAGGAGCTCAAGAAATTCTAGAGACCGTTAGAGAAAAGACCGGAGGGAAACTAGAAGATTTAGATGTGTTGAGTGAAGAAGAAATTGAGTCTCTGCGAGATTATGGATTCCATGACATAGGGGACATCGCTTCTTCTGAGTTAGAAAATCTGATAAAGGTTCCAAAATTGCAGGAAGGCAAGGCCAATGACGTGAAAAAGTCGGCTGAGAAGATTCTTAGGGATTGTGGAGGAGACGCTGATGGATACGAGAGGGCTTTGAGAGGAGTGATAACCTCTCTGAAAGATGATAAAATTCTCACATTTCCTCATCATATTCTTGAAAACAAGTATTCCTCAGAGAAACTCAAGGATATGCAAGAAGAAATAAGCTCCAAAGCTTCTCAAGAGTTCCGACCTTCGAATGAACAGGGATATTTTGATGCTTGGGATGACCTTATTGATGCTTTTCTTAATGTAGAGGAAACGGATAATTAATTTATGGCAATTGTATTTACAAAATATAAAGTCTAGCTCCAAAAATTTTTTTCAAATAGTCTTCTCTTTTTGAACTTTTGATGTCAGATAAGTTTAGAGATTTTTCTAAAACAGAACCTTCAATATGAGCTTTGTCCTCCATCATTGAGGTCATTCTATCATTCCCAGCCAATATAGTGTAATCCAAACTTTCGGAGAATTCACCCATCTTTTCGATTACTTTATCCACGTGTTCCTCTATCTGCTTTTTTCTGTTTCTTTCGAATCTTCCTTGACTAAATCCACCTTTGGAATGTTTGCTCTTGACGTTAGATTTTATCTTTTCAAAATTTTCGAACTCCCCGTCCTTTAGGAACCCGACAGTAGATGTTCCGGCATGTAGATCTATAACCCTTAAACTTGGACCGTCCGAGAGTTGTTGTTTTAACTGTTCTAGGTTGAATTTTTTTCCGCGGTTGTAAGAGTTCTCTATTGGGAAAGGAGGAATTATTAGGTAATTAAAAACTTCAAGTTCATCGCTAAGATGTACAAAACCTGTTTCTGAATCTATATTATGAATTTTTCCAGATTCTTCATATGATTTTAACTCTTCCTTTTCAGTTGCATATTGAGTTTTTAATCCTTCATGATCCAATTTGATAGTGGACATCATATCCAGAAAGGAGGAATACTGGTTTTTAGAGAAATGTTTTACTTTTTTCTCTGGTTCTTCTTTTTCCTTTCCTTTTTCTAATCTTCTAATTTTATCCTTGAGAGAATCTAACTTATTTTCAAGATTCTTAACTTCTTTGTCAGTTTTTTGTTTTTCAGTTATTGCTTCTTTAGCCCTCTTTTTCTCTTTTTCCAAATTTTTCTCAATTCTCTCTATTTTTTCCTGTTTCTCTTCTACTTCAGTTTTTAATTCATCAATTTTTGCATCTTTGTCAGGCCCAAACAAACTATCGAACATCATACTTACTGTATGTCTATTGTAGTAAAATTGTTGAACTATTCTTTGATTGATTCAAAAATAAGATTTTTAGGATTCAATTGAAAGGTAAAAAAAGTTAGCTATCATTTTCTGATTTTCATTCTTCCAATTTTCTTTCTAACTCTTCTAACTTTCTTTTATGGAGAGCTTCTTGGACTGAAGCTTGTAATAATGACCTGTACTGAGAATCAGGATCTCCCGATTTTTCGAGGTACATATTTGCCCCTTTACTTAGGGCTTCTAGAGCTATTTCTTCATTCCCTTTTCCAGTAAAAAGTATGAATGGAATTTCACTTTCTCTTTCTTCTCTTACAATTCTAAGGAATTCTAAGCCGTCTTTATCAGGCATTTTGAAATCGGATATAATTGCTCCATAATCTTTTTCTCCATCTAACTCATTGATAGCGTCTTTCACTGAGTTAGCCGTTTTTATATTAAGTGACTCTTCAGATTCTAACATGACTTCAGCAAAAGCTTCGGCTCTGGAAAGAAATATAGAGGATTGCTCGAGAAAGGTGGCCTCATCGTCAACTAATAATATATCCATTTTTATCCATCTTCGTTTCTATTTTTCTAAGTTCACACAAAGCTCCGGTATGAGTTGGTGAAATTCTTTTTTAAGTTTTTGTAAGGTCTACTATAACTTTCTTTACAATTTTTACTTCAAGTTCTCAAAGTCAATTTCTAAATAGTGATAATAATCGTTCTCAATTTCCTCCACATTAACAACAATCAAACTTGATTCAGGCGAATCCACATCGGTATTCTGAGTATATTTATCTCTCGCTTCATCCTTATCTGATGCTTCAATAATAGCAAAATTATAAAAAACCGATTCAGCACCGGATGGTTCCTCAACTATAACAAATTTAGACATATCTCATATCCTCCAATTAATAAATCAGAGATATGAGGTTTAACTTTATTGGAAAAACAAATAGTAAAACATACTCGTCAATTTAAAGAAATTTTATGAATGAGCTAGAATTAATTCAAGTAGTGATAAATTGAAATTCATAGAAGCAAGAACGATTCCTGATGCATGGTTTAGAGTGAATAAAAAAATTCTGAAAGAAGGTAGGGACTTCAAAGTCGAAAGAGGTTCTGAAGAGACCCAAACAAGAAAGATCGCGGTATCACTGAAAATCACAAACCCTGAAGAAAGGCCATTGGTCGATGAAAGGGCCCCAGTTTCAAATGTGAATAAATATGCTCTTGAACATTTATTCAGTCCCGATAAACAGGATTATGAGTATACTTATGGTTATAGATTGAGGGACGGTTATGATCAAATACAAAAAGTCATTGAGAAATTTAAAGAGGAAAAAAATGATAGGCAAAATATCGTCACAACTAGAGTTCCGGAAGATTTGGAAAATGAGGACCCTCCTTGTCTTACTATAATAGACTTTGAAATAATTGAGGGTGAGTTGAATAACTACTCTTATTGGAGAAGTTGGGATGCTCATGCGGGCCTTCCGTCAAATCTTGCCGGTATACAACTTTTGAGTGAACATATTGCGAAAGAGATAGGGGTTGAGACGGGAGAAATGTATGCTTTCAGTAAGAATTTACACTTGTATGAGAGGCAGTTCAGTTTTGTAGAAGATTTGATAACTGACAGTTCCGAAGATAGGGATAAGTATTCTGCGGGGTTTGACGAGGAGAATTCTGAAGAGTCGAATTGAATAAATTGAACTATATTGACTTAGCCAATATTATTTCAATAACTCCCAAGATTTTCTTACTTCATCTGCAGCATTAGTGAGGACAGGGGGCATATGACCCGCATACAATCTCTCTAAGTCGTCTCCTACAAGATCTTTAACCTTTTTAATAGATTCTACAAGTTTTTCACGATCTCCCCCAGGTAGATCCGTTCTCCCATAACTTCCTCCGGGAAAGATTAGATCACCACTGAACAATACTCCATCACCGTAGAAAACCAAGTGAGAAGGATGATGACCAGGAGTATATATCGCAGTCAACTCTTTGTTGCCAGCCTCGATTTTACTTTGGTCCTCAACTGTTTGATCTACCCATCTCTCTTCTTCATTAAAAGCAAACACTTTTGAGCCAAATCTTTCTTTGATATCTTCAACATGGCCTACATGGTCAGGGTGGAAATGTGTAAGTAGTATCTTATCCAGTTCGTCGATTTCGTTGCTTAAATTATCTACAATTTTAGGATTGTTTCCAGCATCGATAAGGACAGGATTTTTTCCTTTAATCAGGTAAGCATTGCTGGTGAAAGTTTGTATATTCTCGGCCAGATTTATTATTTCAGAGCTAATCATTTTTCTCCATAATACTTTTTTTACCAACAGTTAATATTTTTGAATTCGAGATCTTTAGATAATAAACTATTTTTAAAGTATCTTTAGCACTTTTCCGAAAGTAGAGATATGAATCCAAATTTAGATATAAAAACTAAAAAACTGAAGGAATAAGTTGGCGATTACCAAATAATTTGAAAATTAATAAATGGTTCGAGTATATACTTAAATCGGATTCATTGAGGTTTTGATAATATTAAGAAGAAAACGGCGGTAGGTTTTGTAATTGCCACCATCTTAATGGTTCTATTGTTCTTTCATTTCCTAGATGTAGGTGAGATTGTTTCTACTATCCTTTCTGCTAATCCTCTTCTCTATGGTCTAGGAGTCTTGTGTATAGTTATATCTATTGTGAGTTGGGGGTACCGATGGAAGGTTTTTATCAATGGCCAAGGTTATTCGGTAAAGACTAGAGAGATTTTGGGCAGTTTGATGGTTGGATTAGCGATAAACAATATCACTCCGATAGCTAAATTAGGTGGGGAGCCTGTTAGAGCTTATTTAATTAAGAAAAACAATGGAGTAAAATACAGCGATGGATTAGCTTCCGTTTTGGCTGACGGTTCAATATTTCTAGTCGGAACTGTATTTTATGTTCTATTATCTATTATCTTTCTCCCTTTAGCGATAAGTCCTCCATCTTGGCTTTTGGGAGCTATTGTAGCTTTCGCATGCGTGATGGGTCTTTTTCTTTTGGCTCTATCGGGTGTCTATCGAGGATCTGATTATATAGTACGATTCATTAAATTCATTTCTTCTAAGATAGGATACCTAAGAGAAAGAAAGGATAAAATACTAGATAAGTACTTAGAGTTTAGAGAATCTTTTAGACAATGCTTGAAGAATAAGAAATCTCTAGCGAAGACTTTGTCAGCACTTGGCTTATCAAAAGTTTTGAATATCGCGGCGTATTTCTTTATTTTTATGTCTCTAGGCCATCCAGTCTCTATTTTACACATCTTCATCGTGACAGGCATATCTCAACTGGTTTTAGCTTTGCCTGCAACTCCCGGCTCTTTGGGTGTTTATGAGGGTGCCTTCGTTTCTCTATACGCTTTACTTGGAGTTAATCCCGCTATCGCTGGATCAGCAGTCTTGCTGCAGAGATTAATATGGTTCTGGGCTACAACGGCTATCGGAGGTTATCTTGGGACCTATTATGGAGTGAGCATGTCTGATTGAAATATTAATTAGACACTTTAGCTCTTAATTGATGTAAGAATTCAGTTTGATGGTTATGAAGCTCTCCTACTTCCTAATATTAGACTCCCAATAGTCACTAACGATATGCCAATTATCTTGAGTAAGGAGGGAGGTTCTGAAAATATCGTTAGACCCACAATTACTGGGACCAACACCATAAAACCAGATATGACTGGTGTAACGACGGAAGCTCTTCCTTTGCTCAAAGCCCAAAACCAGGTGATCATCCCTATCACTGATGTTACTACCATCCCTACAAATGCAGGATTTACAATAAGTGAAATCCAATTTTCAATTGATAGGATATTGAATACTTCTATTCCTTGAACTGCAGTTTTAGTAAAAACGCCGCCTGCTCCAAAAAGGATTCCGGTTACTATAGCCAAAGGAAGCTCTTCGGTCAACAGGCTCGTATTTTTATTATCCTTTTCAATTTCTTCATTTGTCATGGTTTCAAGCCACCAAATTCAATAAAAATATCCCAGCGATAGTAATAGTGATACCGATATATTCAAATCGGTCGAGTTTTTCATTAAGCCATAATAATCCTAACAGAATAGTCCAAAAATTACCAACAGCAAGCATTGGTTGAACAACTGATATCTGACCTATAGACATGGAAGTTAGGTAAATCAGCCATCCTACAAAAAACAGGAATATTCCTATGAGAAAATATCTGTTCAAGAGGATTCCAACTACTTTTTTGACCTTTCCAAATTCTATTCCTCCGTTATCAATCCACCAATCGTCTGCCATGGGAGGTAACTCATCAAGACCTCTCTTTTGGATAGGTTTCGAAATCCCTATCAATAATGATGCTATGAGGGCAAGTAAAACATAAAAACTTATGATTTCCATTTATCGAAGTTTTGATATCTAGAGTTATATTTTCTTACGTTTCAAATCAGGACTCAACCAATTAAATAAAATTGTTGTTTATTCTTCCAGTAGGCACATAAATAAAAACCAGCAATTAAAACACAGTACTGAAGAATCTCGAGCGGGGGTGCCCGAGATTGGCCTAAGGGGCCGGACTTAAGATCTAATAAAAGATAGGCCATCCGGTGACCGTAGGGTCTTCCTGGGTTCGATTCCCAGCCCCCGCATACCCTTTCTAGTCTAACAATTCATTTGTTAATTTGCCTGAAGAAGGGAGTTGTGCGGATTTTCTGAGCTAAGTTGCACATACGCAGTATAATCGGTAGTTCTCGTTTTGTTAACTTCTTTTGCCCGATAGGCTTGATTTTCGAGTCTTGTTTGGTTAAACCGAATCGAATATAAGGAATTTCTAATTTCTTCATTTCTTGTCTAAGACAGTTCAATATCGAGACAATATTAGAGGAGGATGATAGAATTTTGAAAAAAATTCTGGTAAAATTAAATGGTAGAGGAATATTTAATAAAAATTATTGCAGTATCAACTCTCGTTCTCCTATCCGGCTTGGATTTTTCAGATTGGCTTATCTTTTTCAAGGAAGAGGAATTGACAAGGACAAAATCTTTATGTCTTAGACCTTCTTTTTACCATAGAAGAAGAGGGGGGGAGATTTTGGCTAAAGTAGAATATTTCAAAGCCAGAGATATAATGGGTGAAAAATTACCACACGCTGAACCCAACGATACAGTTTCTGACGTAATTGGACTGATGGTGAAACATAATCTAGAAGAAGTTCCTATTGTAAAAGATGACCAAGTAGTGGGGGTGTTGAGCGACACTCTATTTATAGAGCGGAGAAATCTATCTTTTTCCACTAAACTCAAAAATGTCGTCCATAGAGGACCAACCGTTGATGAAGACGACTCGATAATTGATGTAAGCGAGTTGTTGCTCTCTTCCGACTATCAAGGTGTGCCCGTGACTTCAAAATCAGGGACTTACATAGGCTTTGTGACTAGAAAAAACCTAACAGAAGTCATATCCGAACTGGATGAGCTGAAAAAAAACAACGGTAAAAGAATTTATGACCCTTTCACCCGCAACTATCCAAAGTCATGAAGATATCAGCAAGGCGAAGGCGATGATGGATAAATACGATGTGAGGACTCTACCTGTTGTGGACGAGCGTGGCAAGCTTCTCGGAGTAGTCGGAATAAAGGACTTTATGAAAGAAGGATTCGGGCCGATGAGTGCGAGGATGACTAGACAAGAAAAAGGAAATAGAACGGGTGAGAGAAAATCACAAGAGATAGAGGTTCAGAATATAATGTCAGAACCGGCTATAACCACCGAACCCAATGCAAAGATACACGAAGCCGTGGAGAAAATGGTCGAGCACAACATATCTACTCTTGTTGTCACTAAGAATGATGAGATAAAAGGGGTATTAACCCGGTACGATTTGATAGAGATAATCGCCAGTTTCAGAGAAAAGAAAGAGGTCTATGTACAGATAAATGGAGTTGAAGGAGGGCCTGAGGTCTACAATCAGATGCATGATCTTATTCAAGGTTTTTTGGAAAAAATCAACAATGTTCTCGAACCACTAGTATTGAATGTTCAAGTTGTGTCTCACAGTAAAGGAAATGCCCAAGGGGAGTACAGTGTCAGGTTACGTCTATCGACTGACCACGGAATGCTTTACGCCAAGGAAACCGATTGGAACATTATGAAAGCTCTTGACAGTACTCTCGACAGCTTGAAAAAAAGGATCTTTGAAAACAAAGAGAAAAGACTTGATAGGCGAAGGCATCCAAAATATCAGAAGTTCAAATCAGAAAATTAACAAGAATTAGCCAACTCACAAATTCTCCGTACTTAATCTTGCTAACTCTATTATATTAATTCATTAAGAACATTTGTGCGTAATTTTTATGAACTAAGTTGTACATTTGCAACCTCTTCCTAGCTGTTTTCTCGTTTTGTTTTCTTTTTTCCTCTACGCTACCTAGCAAGGAAAAGAAAAAGGAGATTTAGAACTATAAAAAAATTCTGAACAAGAGTTACGAGAACAACAAAGCGGAAACTTTGTTGAGAATAATAGATTTGGGAAAATCCCTAATAATATGTCCAAATTGGAGTAGAACCGACCAAATAGTCCGGTCGATCTACTCTTCTGTTTCATCCAAAATGGGGAAATCTTCCTCGTCAAATCCACCGACAGGAGAAATATAGTTTGCTGGTCCCAAAGCTCTGCTAAACAAATAGGTGACTTTTTCAGTCAACGCACCACCATGTAAAACCACTTCCTTAAGGTGTTTTTTAGCTTCTTCATCTTCGGATATATCAGATAGGATTTCTCCCAAAAAGTTTCCCAACTCTGGTAGTAAAGTTCCCAACATTTCAGGGTCTATGGCTGATAGGAAAGAGCCTATAGCTTCTTTCATCTCATCTTCCTGTGCTAGTTCATGCAACCCATCTACTAATTCGGGGGTCATTGTATTGTTCAAAGAACTGATAGCTGGTCCGGCTAATGCAGCTAAATTGGAGAAACCTTCAGAGATTCCTTCCTCCCCCGACAATTCTTTAATGATAGGACTGATTGTTTTGAAAACCTCCGGATTGTCTTCAAGAGTGTCAAGGATATCTTTGGAAGACTCAAGCAACGCAGCGGTTTCGTCTTCGTCAATTTTATTCATAATCTGGACTATTGCTTTCATTGAATTCATTTCTGATGACACAAATTTCACCTCCCTTCTAATTTTGGATAATATTTACTTTTTTCTCCTGTAGAAAAACGAAAATTATTACTCAATCATCTCAACCAATAATACCGAAAGTTTTCCAATATAATTATTTATGATATCACCTTAGAAATCAACATCCTCGCATTGATAGGCACACTTCAAAATTTTTTTCAGATCCTCTTTACTGGCGGTTCTCGGACTTGTCAAAGTACAAATATCCTCCTCCGAATAACCAGCGATTCGATCCAGGTTCTCTTCCCATTCTTCAGAATCTATATCATAATCTTTCAATTTGTAATCAATATCTATCTCATCCATAAGGTCCGTGAATTTTTGCTCTAATTTATCCAGATATTCCTCTTCTGAGTCTGCTTCAATACCCAACTGTTTGGCCATATCAATATGTTTATCCGTAACTTCTGAGTAAAATCTCAAAGTGGGAGGAATAAACATTCCTACAGCTGCTCCATGATGTATTCCGAAAACCTTCCCAACTGAATGACCTAAACTATGGGTCAAAGCTGCATTACAGTTTCCAAAAGCCAGACCGGCCAGAGTCGAAGCCTTCAACATCATTTCTCTGGCTTCCATATCGTCAGGATTTTTGTAA
>CAZKND010000022.1:0-5419 GCA_964554215.1 Hadarchaeota archaeon (SeqCode)
CAGAAGGCGATTGAACCCAAGAAGAATCCATTCCCAAATAAAAAATAACGGAACGATCTATGAAAGGTGCCGACTTAGGAGAAGCAAACAAAACACCCGAATCTTTAGAATCTACAGTTATCTCAAAAGAATCAAGGTAATACTCCAACCGATTTATGCTCTCCTCACTAACTTCCTCACCTAGTATTCCTAACTTTTCAAATTCCTCCCTAATCTCATCCTGTTCTCCCATAAACCTCTCAAAAATACTCATAGCTCCTTCAAAAGACGAACCTTCCAACTCCTCAATCGCTTCCTTAAACTCATCCACACCCTCAACTTCCGAATCTTTCAAAAATTCTTCATTGTTTCCGAAAGAAACCTCTATACCGAACTTAGTCAAGATGGGCCTAACATCTTTGAGTTTAAGAAAATCTTCACCTAGAGCCAACTCCAAAAAGGAGAGAAATGTCCTTAAATTCTCAGTTTCGGAGAAGCGAACTCTCGACATATATGGAATCTCCCTAGAATCGAACAAAGATTGGATAAGAGGTTCATATTCACTTTCAGAAGGGGTAACTATTGCAACATCGTGAACATTGCCCTCAGTTACATTTCTGTTTACAGCCTCAACCAAAGCGTTAGTCGTTCCAAAGATGCTAAACTCCGGGAGTTCTTCGCTATCCCCCTCAAAAACATCAATTTCATCAAAATCTTCGGGGAGAATCCTCCTATCAAGTTCATCGAACTGATAAAGACCCACCACACCAACTGAAATGTCTTCGTCCAGTTCAAAATTCTGCATCTCACTGAACACATTCGGAACCTCTTCAATTACAGAGATTACTTCCCTGGTTTCTAGAGAATTAAAATCTTCATGATCCAAAATACTCCTCAAATCACCCGTTTTTTGCCAACAGTCGATGATATTTTCAAGTAGGTAAAAAGCCTGCTTCCAGGAAAGTTCTGTTCCTTGAATAACTTTCAGAAAAAGCTCCCTCTCTCCCGCCAAATCCCCTTCCGAATACTCGTTATGAACCATCCTTCTAGGAGTAATGGCAAAGACACCGAGCTTAGAATAGTCCAATCTCCCGTTCAAAGCGTCAGCCAACGGTCCTTGAACTGTCAGCACTAAATCATAATCCTTGACTTCTTCGTAAATTTCATCTAAACTTTTAGTTTTTCTAATATTCATCAAAGTTCCTCAGCATCAGGCGACAAACGGTTAAATCGCACAATAAATTATTGACGATTTTTCGTATAACAATTTCCCATTGAAAAATCAGCAGACATCCTAATCAAAAAACTAGTCCACATCGCAACAATAAGGCTCCACTCTTTTCTCCCAGGATTCTTTAAAGTTTTCGCGAACTTGTTCATCCGGTTGGAAAGACTCATCTATCTCCACAGAATCCCATTCCTCTATGGGATCTTTCCCCTCGAGAATATTCCTAGCCAATAAAAAGGATCCATAGGGTGAACCATCCAACATTTCCGGCCTCGACACTTCTTTACCCGTAAAATCAGCGAGAGCCTGCAAGAAATCATCGCTATTCGAAACCCCGCCATCAGAAATAACCTTCTCAGCCGATATTCCGGAAACATCCTCCAAAGCATGAGTAACTTCCGAACACCTTTTCGCCAGGCCCAATATCAAACTCTTTATCAAATCATGACGCGTCGTATCCGTAGTTAGTTCAAAAACAGTCCCCTTCAACCCAGGTTTCATGTAGGGGGAACTCAATCCCGACAACGAAGGGAGAAAAGCTAAATTACAGTCATCACCCGACTCCTCAAACGCTTCCGAAATATCAGAATAATCATCCATTATCCCAATCTCTTTCAACCAATCTACAGCCGTACCGACCGAATTTACAGAACCTTCCAAAAGATACAGAACATCTTCCCCAGTCTTGACAGCAACCATCGGATAAATCCCCTTGGATCCAGGTAAAGCTGTATCTCCAACGTTCAAATCCAAAAAGCTCCCCGTGCCATTCGTGATGTTTAAAGTGCCCTTTTCAACTCCGCTCAGATACAAAGAGGCTTGCTGGTCCGCTATCGTAGTTATCAACGGAACATCGTACCTATCAATAGTTCCAATAGTTCGATCATTAGGAATCAATTCAGGTAAGATGTTTTTCGGAATGCCTAAAATATCGGATATATTATCGCTCCACTTAAGGTAAACAGGATCGAACAACCCTGTAGCACTAGCATTTGTATAATCCGTGACATGTTCACCGGTTAGATTCCACCCCACCCAAGTGTCGATAGTTCCAAACAAAGCATCTCCAGAGTCCACGGCTTCCTTAACCTCTTCATCGTTATTCATCAACCATCTCAAATGCATGGAAGAATGCGTAGTTTCAAAATCAAAATCCGCTAAAGTGGATATATATGCTCCTCGCTTAGACTTCTTCAAGGAAGAAAAAACCTTGGACAAAGCCCTCGTTATCTTCCCCAACCCTCTGCCAAATCTAATCTTCGTGTTGGAAGAATACTCTTCAGCCAATTCCTCCGTCCTCGTATCTTGCCAAGTTATCATATTATGCAAGGATTCTCCGGTTTCCTCATCCCAAACAGTCGTGGTACTCCTCTGATTTGTCAACGCAACTCCATCAGGATTTCCTAAAACATCCACCAACTCATCCAACAGATCATAAACCGTATCGATGATATTACTAGGATCTTGTTCGGCCCACCCTGGATTGGGATAGATAGGCTCAGTCCGTTCCTCCCTCTTTTCCAAAACCTCACCTTCTCTAGAAAAAGCCACAGCCTTGATATTGGTAGTCCCAACATCCAAAACAAGTATGTAACCCAAACTTAATCCCCCATTACTCAAGGGCTCTTGATACTATTTCCGCCAAAGTATATACTTCTTCCTTACCCGCATCCTCGAAAGAAACCTTACAGGATTGACAACTGGTTATTATCGTGTCGGACCAATCCTCTAAATGGTCAATCCTCTCCTCCGCTATCTCTTCTGAAAGCTCTTCATCTACATAACTCAAAGCCCCTCCCCTACCACAACATCTAGTATCCTTCTTCGAGAAGTAAGGTTCTTTAACGGCTAAATTATCAATTTCTTCCAAAATTTTTCTAGGTTCATCTATCACTTCAAGATCTCTCGCCAATGTACAAGGATCATGATATGTGACTTCAGTCGAATCTTCCAGTTCTAAATCCATCTCCTCCAGATTTTCAGACAGATATTCTGAAATGTGTAAAATTTCCGGTTCTATCTCATAACCCTCATCGGCATAAGTTTCTCTCAAAGTCTTAGTACAAGTAGGACAAGAACAAACAATCTTCTCTGCTCCACTATCATTCAAAGCTTTCTGAACCTTTTCAGCTAGTCTAGAAAATTCTTCTTTAAACCCTAGAGAAAGAGCCGGAGAACCGCAACATACCTCCTCCTCCAAAGTTTTCACATTCCCCTCAACTTCTTCAATAATATTAAATGTAGCATTTACTATTTCAGGACTCTCCTTTCTCGCAACGCAGCTTCGGAAATAGAGAGTATTACCATCACCAACCTCCCGACCTTTCTTCGCCTCATCCTCCATCTCCTCATAAATCGTTTCAGTATCCTCTAGATTACTCTTCACATCAACAACCCCCTCCGGAGTAACCTCTTGAGCATTAATTCCCTCTCTAACAGGGACAAGTAAATCGCTTACATTGAGGTCCATTGGACAATTATGTTCACAAGCACTGCAAGAAACACAATAATAGGGATTATCACCGAGCTCATCTGCTTCTAGTTTCTTCCTAGAATACAGATAGCCTAATTTAGACTTTCGTGCAGGAGAAATGGTTTCTCTCCCACCTTCTCTCAAAACAGGGCATGAAAATTCACACATATTTGGACATAGAGCACATTTCAGCAAATTCTCCACATTCTCATCCTTCAACTTATTCCGAATAGCGTCCGCGGATATGTCAAAAACCTTTTTCGGACCTATCTCTCCGAGAATTTTAGGATCTAAAATATCAAATAGCCACGAATTCTCATCCATCTAATCATCCTCCCTCAACTGGAATAAACCTGGATTCATTATATTGTTCGGATCAACTTTCTCTTTTATCTTCTTCAGTAAAGCAATCTCACTTTCTCTTTCCTCCGAAAGCCATCGTCCTCTATTCAGTCCCACCCCATGATGATGACTTATGTGACCATCATTATCTAAAAAACTCTTCACAGCCGCATTCCAAGCCTCTTCATAAAGTTCCTGAGAGGACTTACCACTAGGGGGGATTCCTCCAAAGGTAAAGTAAAAACAAACCCCCTGAGGGTAAAAATGAGAAGCGTGAGCACTGGCCAATACTACTCCATCAACTGACTCCATCGCTTCTATACCTCCTCTATAAAACTCCTCAGCATTATCCCAACCAACCGATGCCTCAATCGTATCGAAAATAAGACCATACTGTGGATATTTAGAAGTCTCGGTCACATCAAATCTCGTATCTAACCAATGCTGCACAGGCTCTTCACCCAAACTTTCACCGTATTTAGAACAAATGTCCCTCACTTCTTTCATTTCCTCATTAGCCACTCTCTCATTTCCTTCTACAACAAAAACTGTAACAACTTTGTCCTCACATTCCGGAAATTCATAAAAATGCCTCTTAGTTTCAATCTTATCATAAATCCTCACTACTGCAGGTCGTAAATCATTCTTCATTATCTCTTCAACACAACTAACCGAATCAGAAATATCATCAAAAACATAAGAAGCAAAATACCGACCCGAAGGCTCCGGATTTATCTTGAAGGTGGCTTCAGTTATTGTACCTAAAGTTCCCTCCGACCCTATGAAAAGCGGAAACACTTCCGGACCCGTTGAACGACGTGGAGATAAACTTCCTTCAATCACCTCACCATCCGGCAAAACAGCCTCTAAACCTAAAGCCATTTTTTCAACCCCTCCATATTTCGTTGAAAATTGACCTGTAGCATTAGTAGCTAACCAACCACCAACTGAAGAGCAATAAAGAGATTGAGGAATATTACCAGTCGTATACCCCTTTCTCCTAAGTTCTTGTTCAAAATTCATCCCATTCATACCTGCTTGCACAGTAGCTTTCAAATTATCCTCATCAATTTCAACAACATCACTCATCTTCTTCAAATCAAGACTAATCCCACCCCTTCTCGCCACTAAGTTACCTAAAACATTGGAACCTCCACCATAGGGAACTACCGGTATATTCATCTCGTTAGCATAGCTAAGAATTTTAGAAACATCCTCCGTCTCCTCAGGCCATACTACTACGTCTGGTAATGCTGGAGCCTTCCCTTCAACTGTCCATCTCTCACCTATCATCCAAAAACCATGGGACGAAGATACTCTGTCAGCGTTGTCAATCGAAACCTTTTCAGAACCAATCTCACTTTCCAGCTCTTCTGAAATCCTATGCCTATCTTCCT
>CAZKND010000022.1:5519-20865 GCA_964554215.1 Hadarchaeota archaeon (SeqCode)
TTTTCAGAACCAATCTCACTTTCCAGCTCTTCTGAAATCCTATGCCTATCTTCCTCATCATATGGACTTTGATAAACAGTTTCTATATTCATCTAGTGACCCTCCGGCATAGGCCGCGTTGTAATTATTTTTACTCCAGTACCTTTAACATTTTCTACAACGGTTTGATGCAGCTCTACAGGGGCTTCCAGTTCTATATCCTCCAGCTCTTCGGTCGCTTCTTCAACTTTTTCCTTAGGAATCTCCTCCTCGGACTTAATAGGAACTCGAGGTAACAACCCATTTTTAACCTTAACCGTCCCAGTCAAAACTCTCGTAGGATTTTCCAACTCTGACTTCACATACTGTTCTCCCGCTTCACAAATATTGCCCTCTATCTCAACTATCTCTTCGTCTCTCGTAACCGCCTCTATGGTGCACCCCATAGGACAATTTATACAAGTGAAAGTATGTTCTTCCTCTGTCATTCTTTAAACACCTGGATAAGAACCTCTTCAGCTTCAGACAAATCTTCTCTAGAAATAGATAAACTCTCCATAATAGGAGGTTTCACCACCCTTTTCGAATTCTCTTCAACGACATCACCATCAACCAAAGCCTGAGTATTCACATTCTCCTCTTCCCGCTCCACACGGAAAAAAACCTCAACCGGTTCTTCGTTAAATTTTTCTATACCTTGCGGAACAGTATAAGCAACATTACTTCCCGCGTTGACGGAAATCCTTTCTGCCCTCCTATCGGTCTCACCTAAAACAAACCTAGCAGCAGAACGACCTGCCAATTCCGAATTCTTGGTTACATCATCAACCAAATCGTAAACATGGACAACATTCCCACACCCAAAAATACCATCCACACTTGTCTCCCTCTCCTCGTCAACTATAGGGCCACCCGTCCTCCCATCCAAACTTATACCCACTTCCTTGCTCAACTCATTCTCCGGAATAAGACCCACAGAGAGAACCAACGTATCACATTCAACATACCTATCCGTACCAGGAATAGGCTCAAAAGTATCCGGATCTATCTCCGAAATAGTCACACCTTCCAATCTCTTATCCCCATGGATCTCCGTGACAGTGTGGTTCAAATGGAACGGTATATCATAATCCCTCAAACACTGCTGCACATTTCTAGGAAGACCACTAGGAGAACTCATGATTTCATAAACCCCCTCAACTTCGGCACCTTCCAGCTCCAAACGTCTAGCAATAATCATGCCGACATCTCCAGACCCCAAAATTACAGCTTTCTCACCGGGCATTATCCCCTCCATATTGATCAAACGCTGAACCGTCCCGGCGGGAAATATCCCTGCAGGTCTCTCTCCAGGTATCTGAATCTGATACCTCGAACGTTCCCTACAACCCATAGCGAGAATAATCGCATCGGCATCTATCCTCATCAACCCCTCTTCAGGGTTTACAGCAGTTATCACCCTGTCCTCGCTGATATCCAAAGCCATGGTATTCAAATGATAGTTGATACCTGCATCTTCCACCTCTTCAACATAGTGAGTGGCATACTCGGGGCCAGTCATCCTCTCACCGAAGTTGAACTTCCCAAAACCGTTATGGATACACTGAGGCAGAATACCTCCCAACTCAACATCCCTTTCGATAAGGTGAATCTCTTCAGGATCAATGCCTTCCTCATAAGCCTCTAAAGCCGCGCCCAAACCTGCAGGGCCGGCTCCTATAATAGCTAGCTCGACATTCATTTTGCTCCCTCCTTCGTTCTACGAGTGACGGAGTTCCCGCCTCTCTTTTTCTTGACCTCCTCCACGGGGATATCTAACTCTTCAGAGAGAATGTTTATCACCCTAGGGCGGCAAAAACCAGACTGACATCTTCCCATACCGGCCCTGGTCCTCCTCTTAACCGCATCTAAAGTTAAAGCGGGGACCGGTTCATCTATCGCATCCAAAACTTCTTTCTCCGAAACCTTTTCACACCTACAAATGATTTTACCGTACCTCGAATCTTCTTCAACCAGTTCCTTCCTCTCCTCATCGGACATCTCTTCAAACCTCGGCGTCCCCTCCCTCTCAGGGTCAAAATCCGGATCCTTCTCCAGCTCCAAACCTTCAGAACCGAGTATCCCGACCACACGCTCAGCTATAGCCGGAGAAGACGCCAAACCTGGAGATTGGATACCTGCAACATTCACCAACCCGGGAGCCTTATCGGAAGCCTCAATGAAGAAATCCTCCGTAAACGTGGAAGCCCTGACGCCCGCAAAATACCTAATCATATCTCCAGTCTCAAAATCCGGAAACAAAAACCCATACTTATCCAAAATGTTACCAATCTCCTCCTCAGTAACCGACTTGTCCTCCTTATCCTGAACCTCCACAGCGGTAGGGCCCCACTCGGGATTGCCCTCAGGAGTCTTCATGGCCGTTCCACCTTTCGTATACTCATCTCCACCGAAACGAAGCTCTGAGACGACATGATCATTATAATCCGAATTATTTTTATCAAAAATTACCAGAGACCCCTTACGCGGATGAATCGTAAACTCCCTGGCCCCTACAGTTTCCGCCAACTCGTCAGCATATACCCCGGCTGCATTAATCACGTAGTCAGCTTCAATAATCCCTCGATCCGTCCGAACCCCTTCAACCTGGTTATCTTCATCCGAAATGATCTCAGTAACTTCCGTATCCAGCATCAGATCGACACCGTTCTCCACTGCATTTTCCGCCAACGCGATGACCCACTCATAGGGAGATATTATCCCCATCGTGGACATCAAAACTCCGGAATAGATTTCGTCCCTAAGATTGGGCTCCAACTCTTTCGCTTCCCTACCTGAAAGCTTCTTCAGACCAGGCACATTTTTCATCTTTCCATAAAGCGTAACTATTTTCGGAATTACGTGTTTTAACAGAATATTCTTGAAAAAAGAAGGAATATAGGATTCCACTTTTTCCGGCAAAGTACGGTCCGTTATCGTCAACAAAGTTCCAATCCTTCTGAAGGGCACATCTAACTCTTCAGTCAAATCGTCGAACATAGAATTCCCCTTCAAACAAAGTTTATGCTTCAATGTCTCCTTGCCCTGATCTATCCCCACATGGACACACCCATTGTTCGCCTTGCTGGCCCCTAAAGAAACATCAAGCTCCTTCTCAACCAAAGTGACATCTAAATCATACTTTGACAATTCTCTAGCAATAGAACAACCGCTTACACCTCCACCAACTATCACAACATCCTGGTTTTCTTTTACCACCCCATCATGTATCTCCCCCTCCTTCCTTTCTGGTTGATTATTTTCAACTTCTTCCACGTCTACCTCGGTCACTACACCTTTAATATCATCATTTTCTCCAGCTATATGGCCAGCATCTACATATTCTTCCCAAGTCTCAGTTCTACCAGACAAATAAGCAACTTGATCCTCGACATTTACCTTAATGTTAGAATTGGGAACTTCATTCCCAATCTCTTTTTCTATATCCTCTGCCAGATCAAACAACTTGAAGCCCCACTTATACAAACTCTTTTTTCTATATTTGTAAACTTTTCAAAAAACTCCAATCTTTACCCAACTCAAGGATAAATCTAATCTAACTTTAACAATCGGACAAAAACTTTTGTCTAGCCGTTTTTATAGTCCCTGAAATCCCCATAATAGTAAAGCCTGGACTATCTAACTTATCTAATTCGCTTTTTAACCTATCTACCTGATTGTTATCACATTTAATCAGACCTTCCGCCTTTTCAGCATCATATACAGTCAACCACGGAGATGGAGAAAAATCTTTTTCATACCCAATCTCCGAAATTATATTTATCACTCCCCCTTTCGGAACATTTTGATCAATCCTAAATGCGATATACCTCTGCCTATAATCCTGAGGTGCAGACATAGATTCACCTAGTCATAATCGAGGCCAGCTTCTACAAATTCTTCCATCTTTTCAACAGCCAACTCCTTCTTTGCAGGATAAGCTGACACATTTATCCTCACATGGATAATATCGCCACTTTGAGAAAATTTCAGCTTTTCCTCCCCAACTAAATATTGTTTATCAAATCTAAGATATAAAGTGCAATCATCGCCTAGTCTGTCAATCGCATTTCTAGATAACCAATCTCTCTCACCATCAGATAACAGATCAAGCACTCCGTCCCAAAATTCTCTCATATGGGGTCGGTTTTCTATACTTGCAGAAAGAATTATTTTTGAATCTCCATAATGTCCTTCCGCTTCCTCTTTCTCAAGTTCTACATCTTCAGGAATAAATAAACGTAAAGCTTCAGAAACTTTTTCCTCATTCTCAGTCGCATGAAGAATAGTGCTAATATCTATGGACTTAAAAGGAAGTTTCATAATCACCGCCTCATTGGCGGCTACTACTTCTCTTACTTGGTCTGCTATTCTCACTGCCTTTACCTTTAGTAGTCAAACCCCTACAACTCTTCGCAGCACTGGTCAAACCACGGAATACTCTTCCTGTATTCGAAGAATCTGAGGTCCAACTCAAATCTTCATCATTTTCTATCGAAGGATGATCTGGATCCACCATAATTACTTCAAAGTAATGATACATCCCATCTTCCCCTACCTTATAGGAATTCAAGACTTCCAGATTAGGGAATTTACTTCCTGTTCTCTCTTCAGCTATCACTTTCTTACTTTTTTCAGGAGTTATTTTGCTTACACCCATCCGCTTAGGTCTTCGACCTTTCTTAGGTCGCTTTTTTCTCCTTCCACCTCTAGGAACTCTAGTTCTAGCCATAACTACACCCTGTTTATCTTTATATCCCTGCTGCTTAGCCCTTTTAGGATTGCTCGGATTTTCTATTCTTTGTATCGCGGACTGATCTCTCCACTCACTCCTTCTTTCTTCTAGAGCTTCTCGAGTTTTTTCTTGCCTTAACTTTTTAGTTTCTCTTTTCATGTTGACACCAAATCTGTTTTCAATACTCTCTTACTTGATACTAAAGTCCTTGGCTCTTCATATTAATACTCTTTGAACTTTAAATCTATGCCAAATTCTCTCTTATCTTATTAGCCGACAAAATAGCAGTGCTCTTTTGAGTTTCTATCGTTGTCGCACCAATATGTGGGGTTAAAATAACATTTGACATTTCTAACAATTCTTCCTCTTCTGATGGTTCCTTCTCATACACATCCAAGCATGCACCTGCAATCTCCTCGTTTTCCAGCGCAGAAATCAGAGCCTCTTCATCCACAACTGCCCCTCTCGATGCATTAACCACAACAGCGCTTTCTTTCATCTTCTCAAATTCTTCTTCACCGATAAAATGTTTCGTCGACTCCAGCAAAGGAACGTGTAAAGATATGAAATCAGAATTTTCAAATAAAATATCCAAATCCACATACTCACCGCCAATTTCACGGAACTCTTCGCTTTTATCAGGGTCAAATCCTAAAAGGTCCATTCCTAAACAAGAAGCTTTCTCCGCTACTTTTGTCCCAATCCTCCCCGTCCCAATAACACCTAATGTCTTTCCAGACAATTCAACGCCCATAATCTCGGACTTCACCCATTTTCCCTTTTTCAAATTCTCATTTGCTTTAGGGATATCCCTCGCCCAAGAGAACATTAAGCCTATAGCTAGCTCAGCTGTCCCATTTGTAGGGGCACTAGGTGTATTTTCCACCTTCACGTCTTTCTTTTCAGCATAATCCAAATCTATATTGTCGAGACCAACTCCAGCCCTCACAACCAATTTGAGGTTTTCACCCGCATCAATTACCTCCTCATCCACCGTTGTTCCACTTCTAACTATCATCGCATCATATTTCGGCATGGATTCTACTAACTCGTCGTGAGTCAGATCCGTTTCTATATCTACCTCTGAAAACTCTTCCAGTTTTTCTATACCATCTTCATGAATCGGATCCGAAACCAAAACTCTCATTTTTATCTACCTTTTCACTTTGAAGACACTATCCGTATTATATCTTCGTTCTCCAACTCGTAATCCTCCGCCACTCTTCTATTTGTCTTAGCATTTATAGCATGTATAAAAGATTCGCCAATATCAGTATGTATCTCATAAGCAAACTCTTTCGCCGTCGTCCCCTCAGGAACTAGATATGCATCAGGCAATACATTCCCTTTGTTATCCGTATAATCGTTCTCATCCTCCACCGGATAAACAACTATCATCCCCAACATATCGTAAATAGCCTTGTCAACCGCATCCTGAACGCCAGTCGAACCCCATTCATCCAAAAACTCTTGAACAGAATCCAGCGCTTCCCTCTGACTATCCGAAAGTTGACCCTCTTTCAAAACCTCAAAATCAGAATCTCCAGGTCTGTAATCAATCAAACCTTTACTTTCGGCCCTACGAAGAGCCAGTTCTGACTCACAACTCATAGGTATGACAGAATAATCCAAATCATCCAATCTTTGATAATTCTCTTTTCCACCTTCCAAATCAACTTTATTAGCCCCTATCAAAACCGGTTTACTCTCTTCACGCAAACTTTGAGATAATTCAAAAATTTCTTCCTCACCCCACTCATTCGCATAATCAATGTCTAAATCGACCTTTCTTAGAGCTGAAGAGACATGTCCTTGATTAATACCCAAACCACTGACCTTTTCAGCTAGAGCTTTACTCAAATCATCACCTTCAAGCTTGACTTTTCTGGAGAATCGTTCCCAATCATCCCACAAAATTCCGGAGAGCCAACGGTCGAACTCTTCCTCCAAAAATCCCACATCATCCAACGGGTCGTGAGTACCTGGACCAACAGGTTCGCCTTCAGCATCGGTGGCTCCTGCTGCATCAATCATATGAATCAAGACAGAAGCCATTCTAAGATTATCCAAAAACTGATTACCCAAACCTTTACCATCGTAAGCACCTTCTACAAGACCCGCCACATCGATAACCCTGACCGGAACATAACGAGTGCCATCTTCACATCTCGAATTGTTAGGGTCACATTCAAAGTCGAACTCCTGACATGGACATTCACTCCTAACATACGTAACCCCTATATTCGCATCGATAGTGGTAAACGGATATCCACCTATAGGAGCATCAGCTCGAGTAGCGGCATTAAAAAAAGTAGTCTTTCCTGTGTTAGGCTTTCCTACTAACCCTAATTCTAGCATAAACTCTCTACTCACTTTCCTCTTCTTCTTCCTGATCTTTAAATGAATATTCTCCCGGTTCCCTCTTGGGGCCAAAACTACTCAAACCTCTGGAATCTAGCTGATCTCTCAATTCTTCAGCGTATTCAGGATCTATCTTCCCTTCTTCTTCCATATAGTCAATTATTTCCAGAGCTTCTTCATCTTCGTCACAGAGTCGGATATAATCAACCGCACCCGGATCAGGAGACTTCCCTTTCTTAGAGCCTTCTTCATCGTCTTCGGATTTTGTCCTAACTCCGTCCACATCCAAAGTATTGTCGCCTTTTTCCATTTCTTTGAAGATGCTTGGGAATTTCTCTTTGAAAGTTTCAGGATCGAATTCAGGTATCATCCTTCCACCCCTTTTCCTGTTCTCTCTGTTTAACCAGAACACTACGATTCTCTTCCAAATCATCATACAAAACGGCGCCAGGCCCAATAGCAGCTTCGGGACCTATCTTTACACCTGGATTAACCATGCTGTTTATTCCCGTCTGAACACCATCACCCAAAACCGCCCCCAGCTTCCTTCTCCCTGTATCAGTCAATTCACCTCTAAGCGTCATTATCACATTACCTGCATCCAATCGAAGATTACCAATCTTTGTTCCGGATCCAAAATTACAATTCTGACCAATAACACTGTCACCGATATAAGTATGATGAGCAGCGTGAGTACCATCCATTATAATAGTGTTCTTAATCTCCACAGCATTGCCAACCCTCACTTCTTCACCAATAGCAGTATGTGGGCGAATATAACAGTTCGGGCCCACATCACTACCTCTACCTATATAAGCCGGACCCTCAATATAAGCCCCTGAACGCACTCTAGCTCCTTCCTCCACCGTAACATTGTCTTCTAAGAAAGCACCTTCTTCAATCTCTCCTTTCTTTTCGTGATCCATCTTTTCAAGAGCTCTTTCGTTAGCAAGCAGCAAATCCCAAGGCCTACCTACATGAACCCAAGAATCCAACTCATTGGAATTAACCAGTTTTCCTTCCTCTATCAATAATTCTATCGATGTGGTGATTTCTTTCTCCCCTCTCTCAGAAACAGGAGTACGTTCAATGGCATCATATATCTCCGGTTCGAAAACGTAAACTCCTGCGTTTATTAACTTGTTTGTAGTTTCTTCAGGTTTTTCCACAACCTCATCAACATTTCCATTTTCGGTTTTAATTATACCATAAGAAGCCGCATTTTCCACCCTATAAGTCCCAATAGTTGCTATTGCATCATCATCATTATGACTCTTGATGGTGTCCTCTAGAGATTTGACATCGCAATAAACATCACCATTGACAACGACAAAGGTATCATCAAACTCCGTAAATGAAATAGCATCAGCAGTTCCGTTCTGTTCAGTCTGTTCGACATATGAAATGTTCAAACCATAATCCTCCCCATCACCAAATCTCTCCTTCACCGCCTCTTTCAGATAACCCACGACTACGGTTATATCTTCAATTCCCGCCCCTTTGAGAGATTCCAATACATAGTCTAACACTGGCTTCCCTGCAACTGGTAACAAAACCTTCGGTTGTGTGCGTGAAAGAGGATGCATCCTCTCTCCAACCCCAGCTGCTAAGATAACTGCTTCCATCTTTTCACATCATTAAAAGATTTGAATCCTTTTTTAATTAAGGAAACGATTTTCTGAATCCATCATATCTTATTTAGCAAAATTCTTTATGAATTTTAATAGAATTAATAGATGTTAAGATGAACCTAATTGTCTATTTGATAATATTTGTCGCAGGACTGCTACTAGGAACACTACTGACCTACCGTCTGCTAAAGGAGAGGGCCAAAGGATGGTTAGAGAAATGGAAGACAGAACATGAAAAAAAGATAAGAAAAGACTCCGTGAAAAAAAGCAGATCAACGATTAAAGGAAAAATCGGAGAACAAATAGCTCCTTTTCTCTCCAAATTCCAATACAAACCCTCTGAAGCACGCTTCATTGGTTCCCCCGTAGATTATATCATCTTTGAAGGACATTCTGAAAACAATCCAAAGGGCGTCACATTCGTAGATATAAAAACAGGAAAAACTGCAAGGCTCACGTCCTCTCAAAGAGCACTGAAAAAGGCCATAGAAGACGGTAATGTCTCTTGGGAAACAATCCATTTCGAAAAGTTCGACAAAGAATAGAAAATTTTCCTAAACTTTTTCTAAGAGAGTCTTCGCCTTACTCATCAATTCATTCACTCTCTTATCTTCATCTGCTTCCACCGTTATCCTGATATACGGTTCCGTCCCGGAAGGCCTAATTAGAATCCAAGCCCCATCCTCAAGTTCTAACCGAATCCCATCTACAGTGATTTTACTATCAATATTATCAAATTCAGAACCTAAATTCTCCTCCACCTTCCGCATCGTATCCTCCTTCTCAGTATTTGGACAGTCAACTTTACTTCTCGAGATCGGGTAAGTAGGGGTCTCACTTACGAGACTCGAAAGAGCCTTCCCGCTCTCACTCAACATCTCCAAAACCTTTACCGCGGCTAAAGTCCCATCAGGACACATATGTATATCTTCCATAATCCACGTGCCAGAGGGCTCCCCTCCAAACAAAACGTCTTCTTCATCCATCTTCTTAGCCACATTAACATCACCCACCTCAGTCCGGAAAACTTCACCACCCGCTTTCGAAACCTTCTCATCAACTACCTTTGACGCGCCGACGGTCGTAACCATACCAGTTCCATACTTCTCCGCGTAATACGAACCCACCAAAGCCAATAATAGGTCTTGATTCACAAGATTCCCATCATCATCCACTACAGCAATACGATCTCCGTCTCCATCATGAGCTATGCCCAAATCGTGGTCGGAAGAGCTCATAAAATCTCTTAAATCTTGTAAATTTTCAGATGTCGGCTCTGGAGAACGACCCGGGAAAAAACCGTCTTTTTGAGAATTAAGCGTAACAACCTCAACATCCGCCCTCCTCAAAAGTTCCGGAGTTGTACTAGACGATGGGCCATTTCCACAATCTACAACGACCTCAAAATCTCCTTCAATTTCTAAATTATTGAGAATATTTTTCAGATAATCATTTATCGAATTGGACTCCGAAAAATCGCCAAGCCTATCCCATCGCTCAGCTTCAAGTTTCTCTTGCCTATTGGAATTATATATATTTTCTATCTCCTTCTCTCTTTCCGGAGAAACGGCCTCGCCATCCGAATTAAAAAGCTTGATTCCATTGTACTCGGAAGGATTATGAGAAGCTGTAATCATCACTCCACCAGCCACCTGACTCTCCCCAGTATGAAAACCCACGACAGGAGTAGGAACCACCCCCAAGTTTTCTACATCTACTCCCATTGAGAGAAACCCAGAAACAAGGGCTTTCTCAATCATTTCACCTGAAGAACGAGTATCCCTACCAATAACTACCTTTGTATAATCTTGATTTTCCAAATTTTTAGAGAAAGATTTAGCTAGATTATAGGCTAACTCAGAAGTTATATCTTTACCTATCTTACCTCTGACACCTGAAGTTCCAAAAAGACTCTCCATAATAGGTCCTTACTCTTTCTCAAGAAGTTTCGACTTTTTCACTTCAATCCGTCTTATCGGACAAATATCGTTCACATTCTGGTATATATCCGAAGCAAACTTCCCGAGCACCATTTGCTGAGCAAGCTGTTCAAAATCATATTCCGCAGCTTTCTCCTGGATAAACTCATCCATTCTCTTATGTATCGATTCCCTTTGAGGCCTAGTCGCTCTATTCAATGTCACTGCAATAGCTGTTATTCTTACATCTCTACCATCGGAAGTCGTTATATCTGTTATAACATCAACCTTCGTAGCTCTTCTTCTAACCTGGCTCCTCACGTATTCTCTGGACATATCGTGGCTCATAAATTCGGTCTTAGCTACATCATCTTCAACGTCCCGAATCTTCAAGAAGACCTTGATATGATTCTTAGAAAAATCATCCGTCAAGTCACCTAAAGTGGTCTCTATTACTCTGCCTTTGACCTTTTCAGGCTCAGATGCTAATGTCTCACCTATCTTTATCGAGCCGAACATTTGGGGAGCTTCTATGTCATACCACTTTTTCTCTCTCCAACTGTCTCTACCTTTTGGTCTAGCCATTCTATCAACCATTCCTTATGATATCTTTGCTTATAAATTGGTTCTCCAACTGTTATTTAAAATAAAATATAAGGACTGTTAAACACTATTGTAATCCTGGCGATGATATGTTAAGCATAGAAATCATCAGAGACGAACCCGAGAAAGTGAAAAAAAATCTAAGGAAAAGAGGAGAAAAAGAGAGAATCGAAGAAGTAGAAAAACTACAGGAGAAAGACGAAGAATGGAGAAACCTAAAGCAGGAGATAGATGAGCTGAAACATGAGAGAAACGTCTTATCACAAAAAATCGGGAAACTCAAAAGTGAAGGAAAAGAAGCTGAAGAACAAATCAAGAAATCCAAAGAGATAGCAGAAAAGATAGAGAAAGTAGAGGAAGAAAAAAAGGAACTAAGAGAGCAAATAGACGAAAAGCTAATGAATCTGCCCAACATTCTACATTCCTCAGTTCCAAAAGGCAAAGACGAAGAAGACAACAAAGAACTATACACAGTCGGAGACGCAGATATCCCAAACTATCCTCTAAAACCTCACGGAAAAGTTATAGAGAATCTGGAAAAAGCCGACTTTGACAAAGCCTCCGAAGTTTCAGGAAAAGGATTTGTATATCTAAAGAACGACCTGGTCCGTTTAGATCAAGCTCTTCTAAATTACGGACTAGAATTCATGTCAGAACAAAACTACGAAGCAATAGAACCTCCCTTCATGATGAGAAAAGAACCATACAAAGGCACAGTAGACCTTTCTGACTTCGAGGATGTTATGTACAAAGTCCAAGATGAAGATCTGTATCTAATCGCCACATCAGAACATCCAATAGGAGCAATGCTTATGGACGAAATCCTGAATGAAGACGAACTCCCTAAAAAATTCGTAGGAATCAGTCCATGTTTCCGAAAAGAAATCGGAAGCCACGGTATAGATACTAAAGGCCTATTCAGAATGCACCAATTCAATAAAATAGAACAGTTCATCTTTTCCAAACCGGAAAATTCTTGGGATTATCTCGAAGAATTACTTGAAAATTCAGAACAAATCTTAAAGGATCTAAACATTCCTTACAGAGTCGTAAACGTCTGCACTGGTGACATCGGAACTATAGCAGCTAAAAAATACGACATAGAAGCATGGTCTCCAAGACAAGAAGAATACATAGAAGTAGTTTCATGTTCAAATTGCACGGACTATCAAGCAAGAAGACTGAACATAAGGATGGGAACAGTAGGAGCTGGAGAAAAAGAATACGTACACACTTTGAACAGCACCGCTCTCGCCACTTCAAGGACTATGGTTTCTATAATAGAGAATAACCAGACGGAAAACGGAAATATCAAAATTCCAGACCCTCTACAAGGATATATGGGGGGTAAAGAGGTAATAAGAAAAGAATCGGAGCAATCCGATTAAATCATCTTTTCAGCAGTCGAGGTACATGACAACAAATCTTCCGCCGTATTAAGAAGAGTCTCGATTTCACCATCAACTTCTATCTCAGTAACCATCTTCTCTTCATCCTGTTCAGTCTCTATCTCTACACCTGCAGGAGAATCTAAATTGTCTGGTTGGATAGAAGAGACTACAGCCTCCGATACAGAATTATCTTCATATTCACATACTATCTTAATTTTCTGACTCATGGAAAACCACTAATCCGCTGTAAAGTTATTTAAACTCCTCAACAAGTCTATCCACTTTATCGACGAACTCATCCTTTTCTTCCAAGGACAATCGAGCGCCAGCCGCAACATTATGACCGCCTCCTCTCCCGTCAAGTTCTCCACTGGCTTCGCTCATTATCGAACCCAAATCTATTCCTTTCTCTACCAACTTTTGAGTTCCTCGGGCCGAAACTTTAAGCTCTCCATCCTCAGATTCCGCCAACCCTAATAAAGGCTTATCTCTTCCCATAATACCAGATTCCAATATCACCGAAAGAAGTTCACCTATACTCTTCAATCTAGATTCTTCCGTAAAATCAAGGTATACTATATTAGACTTATTCTCTATGATCTCTTCATTCCCTGCTATCCAATTCAAACGCTCAATCATTTGATTCTGATAACTATCCAATATTTCCCGTGCTTTCCCAGCTGCCTCCTCATCTCCTAACATCGCGGCAAACCCCACATCAATATCATCTGATTTCTCACAAGCATCAAGCATCAAAACATACTCGTGAGCATTTTCCGGACCTGCAGTCTGATCCAAATTTGACTTCTGAATATCCCCCCATATAGACCTCTCTAAAACATCCTGCGAATCAACATCTACACGACCTAATATTTCATCTCTAAGCTCCTTTTCCTCTTCCTGACTTAATTCCTCAACCGATTCTTCGTATCCAATTTCCAAATCATCCAAAAGCTCCTTAACCGCCTCTTCATTCCCAGACAAACCGAGTAGAAACGGCCTCACCGAATTTTTTATGCAATCTATCAACGGTTCATTTCTAAATCCAATCTTTAAACCTTCAAATGTTTCGATAAATTCGTTCTCAAGAGCCTTTTCCTGAATTGTTTTATTAATTCCAGTAAAACCGTCGGGTTTATTCTGTCTGTCTCCTATGGCCCCTATCAGGGCAATTTCACTTAGACTTCCGAATTCTTCATCAATTTTTTCCACTACAGAAAAGGTTACACCCGAAGCGCTTACTTCCTCTGATCCTGAGATACCAAACGAATGAGGATTTAGATAGTCCAGTTTCGGATAATCTGTAACATTTCCAGGGTGATGATCAAAAATTATTACATTTTTATCATTTTCAATTAGGTGTTTTTCAATATACTCAAACTGTCCGGCCCCCTGATCAAGAAAAACATAAATATCGTAGTCCTGCCCCTCCAAATTTTCTATATCCTCTTCTGATGGTGGGTCTCCAAATGAAAGATGGAAGGGGATATCGTAATGGGTGAGACATCGCGCTAAGATATTACCTGAAGAGATTCCATCTGGATCCGTATGAGTCCTAATCTTCACGGATTGCTTTTTGTTAAAAAACGGTTTTAAAGAAACAGCAACTTCTCTAGCTTCTTCCTGAAACTTTTCCTCTTCTCTGCTATCCAAGATAAATCTCCCTAACTTTGAACTAGAAGAGCCGCTCTCTCCGGATCATATCTCCAACCTTCTGGCAATCGTCCTTTTCTTAGGTAATACTTCGTTAACTTCTGTATCTTAGATTCTAATTCACTCAACGCTCTCTGAGACTCCACATCATTAGGATTTCTGTCTAGGTGGTTCCTCAAATTCACCGAGTCTTTCAACTGTTCCATCAAGTCCTCTGGGATATCTGGTTCTACACCATTATCCACCAGAACTTCCAACATATTCCTTCCAAGAACATCGTTAACATTGGGAATCCCGTACTTATCTCTGAGGATATTCCCAATCTCGCTCGGAGATTTATCCTTCTCCTCTGCCAGATTTACTATTATTTCCTCAATCTCTTCTTCGCTTTTATCGATCCAATCGGGCATATCTACCATTTAATCACGCACCTCAACTTTCTTATTTCTCTTATACCACTTAACAAACTTTTCGATTGCAGCCGACCTATGGGAAAAATTGTTCTTCATATCCACAGACATTTCAGCAAAACTCTCATTTTCACTCCCTTCAGGCATAAAAATAGGGTCATATCCAAAACCTTTCTTCCCTCTCTCTTCTTCCAAAATTTTACCCTCTGCTCGGGCCTCAAAAATTTCCAAATTATGATCCGAATCACAAAAACCTATTACAGACCTGAATTCAGCGGTTCGATCACTCGCATCCCTCATGAGCCTCAGTATTCCCTGATTACCCAAAGTTTTGAATACGTATGAAGAGTAAGGTCCGGGAAAACCGTTTAGAGAATTTATGAACATGCCTGCATCCTCCACAAAACATGGCTCTCCTACGATATCATAGGCTTCTCGAGCACTCGGTTTCACTACCTCTACTAGAGTGTCCGCTTGAATTTCTTCATAATCCAAATCCGCATGTTCTAACTCTACCCCGTATCTTCTCCCTATCTCCTTAGCTTCTTCGAACTTGTTCTCATTGCCAGTTACAAATTTTAAAGTCATGTTATCAGTACACAGTTAGATAAGATATTACTTAACC